>JBGCFR010000020.1:0-82201 GCA_045107045.1 Crocinitomicaceae bacterium | reverse complement strand
TAATTCCTCGGTTCCAGGCATAATGTCTTGCAACATTCCTCTCCATCTTAATTCTTCAACAAAATTTACAGGCATTTCTAAATGTATTTTAAGCCGCTAATTTAATGAATAATCGTTAGGTATCGAATGAAAGAGTGCGATTGTTATTTTGGGAATTTAGATCAGAAGGTCGTTCTCGAAAAATTTTATTCAACTTGTGTCTCTCACAATTACTTTAACAGTCAATTTATCTCGAACCTTGAGGGTTGAATTGTCAGTTCGAAGGGGTGAAAATGAGATGGTAAATTTGAATTCTATTGAGAACAGTTTCGAAGGAGATAATAAAAAAATTGATAGCCACAGTATCTTATATTGCTCGGTTTGCTTAAGCACTCCTTCCTATGTCATTGGCACTTTGGTTAGCGGCAACAGTTTCAAAAACGTAATCTTGATCATTAGAGTTAGACCATCCGTATTTTGACAATTCAGTTCTAATAGCGTCGTCACTTTTTCCTTGTGCAAACAAGTAATAGGTGTGCATAGTAACTTCATCTGGTACACGATTCATCTGATATATTAATATCCCCCCGATTAATTTCTGTAACCCAATAAGATATCCAAAAAAAAGCAGAATAAACCAACTTAATACAAGTCCTATCCATCCCGTATTCAGATTTTTAATTATCAATCCAGCATCAAGACGAAGTTTCATATATGAAATAAAATTGACGTTATAGGAGCTAGGGAAATTGATGTAAAGAAAAATCTGACATGATAGAAGAATAATTAGCAATGAGCCAATCAAAATTACTCTTAAGTGACCATAATGAGTATAATTTCCAAGCTTGATCAGTTGACTTAGCATGAAGCCGATAATAAATCCAATTCCTATGTCGAATAGACCAATTATATAGAAGCCTACTCCAATGCAGTAGCTTAAAATATATCCAAGCAAAAGGGATGTGATTAATGCGCCTAATATTGGAATATAAATATTTGGTAATCTATATTTTTTAGGTGCTGGCAACGATTCTGGAACAATATAATCCGTCCATTCACTTTCTTTTTTTAGATTCTTTGTAAATTCTATTATTTCTTCTTTGCTGATTGATGCAGTTAAATCTATATAAACCAAATGAAATAATTTTACACGTTTAGAATTTTTTCCAAAATCAATCATTTCTTGACCAAGCGAAACACTTTGAACATTTACGTTACCAGTGTCATAAATAATTGTGATTTTTTCCGTCCAGCTATCTGAGTCATTTTTTCTCTTGGCTTCAATGGAAGTTTCATCATAATATACAATGTCCCAGCCGATTTTTTCAACTGTCTTTAATCCAATAGCGATAAAGGCAGATATAGATAACTTTGTTTGAAATGAGTCTTTAAATTTAGGTGTAAACCCAATACGATTAACCCTTTTGATTGAATCTTCTAGTTTTTGAATTTCAGGAGACATGGCTTATGACAGAATTTTTAGCCAAGCTAATAATAATCAAACCAAATGCAAAATGAATGTTTCTATTGTTATTGGTTGTGATCTATGGTCTTCAAATAACAGTTAATGATATATTAGGATATACAGTTTTTTAGAATTATTCGAGAAGTAAAGGGTAGTTAATCATTGATTTATTATATTATAAACAAGATTTTCCTTAGGAACATATATCTTGACAGTGAGATCTCTGGAAAAACGAGTTATCAGAATTTGCATTTAAGAAGTTGTATTTTATTGATTTACAAAAAAATGTAAAATTCGTTTAGTTACCTCGATTATTTTTTGCAATAAACTTTGCTTGTTAAAGGCAAAAGGAATTTTCCATATGCTATTTTAATTCACCAACCTGTTTTATACACTTTAGTACCTTTACCACAATTATGTTTTAAACAATAGGCCCTGCCTGCATTTAAACTAAGTTGAACTTCATCAATGCCTAAAACCCAATCGACAATAATCTGTTCCAAAACATAAGCCCCAGGATATAATAAGGTATTAGTCCTGACGAGTGGATAGCCTCCGGCTTGTAAAAATTCTTCTTGCAAATAGTCATAGGATACACAGGCGTTCATCACAATATCGGTTCGTTTTTCTGTTGTGTTTAACCAAGGTTTAATTGCAATGGCATCCATTGCCCCATTGTGTCCATTAAACATAATTAAGTCTGAATGCCCAGCAATATTTAACTCGGTGTTATCTAATAATCTAATAGATTGATGTCGGTTATTGGAGATGGCAGCTAAGTAATCATTAATTGTCTCTTCCATTCTGTCTCCTCTGTATGCATCTGCTACTAAATAGACCGTAGTACTATTATACTTTTGTTTAAATACAATACGTTCTAGTACATTGGAATCTATATCAAATTCATTATAAACAGTAATCCAGTCAGGCTGTTTTTTAAAATAACCTTTGGTGCCACCACTTGTTGCCCAGTATAAATTAGTCCGTAAACTTAAGCCATCCCCCAAACTTTTAGTTGTCGGCACTATGCCTTGGTTTTCATTATCGCATAGTGGAACGTAAAGATGAACAATTAGAGGTTCTTTTTTTTCAATTTTAGATTTCAACCTTGCTTTAATAGTAGTTCTGTCGAATTGAATGTCAATTTTAGTTAGTGCGTCTTCAGCTATAATTGAAATGGTGTCAGATTCCGAGTGTCCGTTTATGTTTTGTATGGTAGTGGAGTTAATTTTGTTTTGGCATTGTATAACGCCTGCGATAAAGATGAGTAAAAGATGAGATTTTTTCATTTGGACACAATTTTGTTTTATAATCAAAACGATTAGATTGGTCACGTTTGTTAGAATATTTAATCAATAACACCAAAAGCTTGTTTCGTTTGAAAAACAAACGAAATAGTTATTTCTATAAATAGTAGGGAAGTTGTTCTAAATTAGTCTTAGCAACAAGATCCATCCTCACAGTTATCTGAACTGGAATCTGTAAATGGGCTATTACCGCCACAACCTTCAAAAATACCATAATGCGTATCCCAAGAACCGTAAAACTCGAAATATTTTTTGAAACGAGTTTGATGTAACATATTGTATGAGTTTCCACATACGGTCATTATTTTTCCTTTCGGAAAGTAATGGTGATTATCTAAGGCAAATGCCAAGTCGTTTTCAGGAATTCCACCTTTATAAGCTATGGCTTGCCCATAATCTTCACAGTCCGATTCTAGCCCGTCAATTTTCCATAACCTGTACGTAACAGAATAGAATTTAATATCTCCAACTATTAATTCTAATTCTGGGTTTTCAATAGTGATAGGTTTATCTTCAATAACTCGAGGATCAGTAAAGCCAGCATTTTTAGCTACGTTTAAAAAATCATTCCAATATAAAGCACCACTTAAACATTCGCCCCACAATACTTTATTGTCCTGTAAATGTTGAGGTATTCGTCTGTCCGAATAAACATCAGAAAAATACATTTCACCACCAGGTTTTAGCAGCTCATAAGCGTCTTTTAATACTTTGTTTTTATCAGCTGCCAAATTAATAACACAGTTTGATATGATTAAATCAAAACTACCTTTCTCAAGGTTTAGCTCATCTAATTTTTCTATATTACCTTTTAAAAATTCTACATTTGATTTTGTGTAGCCAAATTTTTTACGGTGATATTCTATATGATTGTTTGCTATTTTCAGTTGTTCATCTGTCATATCCACACCAACCACATAGCCATTTTCACCAACTAGTTTTGAAGCTATATAGCAATCACGTCCACTGCCGGAGCCCAAATCTAGAATTCGTAATCCACTAATTGCTGATGGAATGGTAAGTCCACATCCGTAATACTTGGCTTGTACTTCATCAGCTACTAAAGTCAATGCTTCTCTAATATGTTTTGGAGGGGCAGTTAAAGTACAACACGCATTAGTTTTTAAATCTTCGGATTTTTGTAATTCTTTACCATAGTATTCGGCCACATCTTTATGCAAGTCTTCCATGTTTATCAAAAATATATATGTTCAGTCGAATTGGTTATGAAAAACATACAGAAAATTTCTTTTTTTTCTAACATTTTTTTTCTAACTGTTTTCAGGGATTTTTTGAATGGCTGGAAAAGGGGTGATGAGATCATTTTGTTGATTTAATTAGTTTTTTGTCTGCTTCGAAATGCTCGTAATTATTGGGCTACGTAATAATCACAATAAGGTTCTTATTTTGAAAATAGGGTAACTGAAACTAGTGAGTTGATTATTTTTTGGTCGACAGATATCACATCTTAATCGATAATTTTTGGTAGTTTATCGATAAATCTATTACATTTGCAGATTAAATAAATAATATAAATAATTATGACAAGACAATTACTCTCGTGGAAAACGAAACTTTCGTTCTTCACTTTGTTAATCGGATTATTGGTTCCCACCCTTGGGTTTTCCAACCTTTCGTTAACAGAAAACACTGATGAAACATATAATGTTTCACCTCCAATTAACTGTAATGCGCTAATAATGCCTGGAACAGTTACTGGAAATCAATCTAACTGTGGATCATTTGATCCTACGGTAATTTCTAACGTGACCTTAGCTACATCAGCAGAAGGTCCAGTTCAATATCTTTGGATGTACAGAAATGCTACAACTGGATATGTTTGGACATCAACTGGCGGAATGGGCGCTTCATATGACCCAGGTAATATAACTGAAACTACGGAATACGTAAGATGTGTTGGTTTAGTAGGTTGTACAACTTTCCCTGGTGAAACGAACGTTATTACAGCGAGTGTTTTTCCTCCTTTCGATCCTTCGGTAACTGTCTCTTCTGACATTACTTGTAATGGAGCAATGGATGGAACAGCATCTATAACAGTTTCTGGTGGCGGCGGACCTGGTTCTTATTATTACCAGTGGTCTAACGGTGCAACTACAGCTTCTTTAACAGGACTGGCAGCAGGAACTTATTCTGTTACAGTGACTGATACTAATGGATGTTCAACATCAGGTACTACAACAATTGTAGAGCCAACTGCACTATCAGAAGTAACTACCTCTTCGGACGTTACTTGTCATGGTGGAAATGATGGATCAGCAACTTTTACAGTTACTGGTGGAACAGCTCCAATTTCAATTTTATGGTCAGACGGTCAAACAACTGAAACCGCAACTGGATTAATTGCAGGAATGTATACAGTAACTGCTACAGATGCAAATGGATGTACAATTTCAAGTTCTGTTACTATTACAGAGCCAACAGATTTAGTAGCTAGTTCTACTTCAACTGGATTATCTTGTAATACTAGTATGAACGCAACTATTGACGTAACTGTTACTGGTGGAGTTTTACCATATACTTATTCATGGGATAATGGTGCAACTACTGAAGATTTAACAGCCTTAAATAACGGAACTTATACTTTAACTGTTACTGATGCAAATGGATGTACTACTACAGAAGTGGTAACAATTGCAGCTTCTCCAATTAACTGTTGTAACCTTGTTGTTCCAGGAACAATTGGTTATGATCAATCAAATTGTGGACCTTTTGTTCCAGCTACAATTATTAGCTTAACACCAGGTCAAAACTTATCAGGTGCACCATTAGATGCTGTTGAGCACGTTTGGATGTATAGAGATGCTACTACAGGTGGTAACTGGATTATATATAATGGTGGAATTACATCAGATACATTAAATCCAACTTTGGTTTCTATGACAACTGAATTTATCAGATGTGTAAGAAATGTAGGATGTATTACTTACCCGGGTGAAACTAATATCGTAACTATAACTATCTATCCAGTACCAACTGTTGCACTTACAACTGTAAATGTAACATGTAATGGTGATGATGATGGATCAATAGCTGCAGCTGTTTCAGGCGGAACTTCACCATATACTTACATGTGGAGTGATGGTCAAACAACTGCTACTGCAACAGGTTTGGCTCCAGGAACTTATACAGTAACTATTACTGATGCTAATGGTTGTACAGCAACTGCTACATCTACAGTTACTGAGCCAGATGCTTTAACTGAAGTAACTACTTCAACTAACGTATCATGTAATGGTGGTATGGATGGAGCAGCAATGATTGTTGTTTCAGGTGGAACAATGCCTTATACTTATTCATGGACAAGTGGTCAACAATCACTTCCTATGACAACTGCATCTATTTCAGGTCTAATGGCTGGCACTTATTATGTAACAGTAACTGATGCTAATGGATGTACAATCATGCAAATGGTAACTATTACAGAACCAACAGCATTATCAGAAGTAACTACTTCAACGAATGTATCATGTAACGCAGGAAGTGATGGAACAGCAATGATTGTTGTGTCAGGCGGAACTGCACCATATACTTACTTATGGAGTAATGGAGACATGACTGCTTCAATTTCAGGATTAACAGCTGGAACCTATACAGTAGATGTAACAGATGCAAACGGATGTATGATTAGTGGTACTGCTACTATTACAGAGCCAACAGCATTATCAGAAGTAACTACTTCAACAAATGTATCATGTAACGCGGGAAGTGATGGAACAGCAATGATTGTTGTGTCAGGTGGAACTGCACCATATACATATATGTGGAGTGATGGTCAAATGACTGCTTCTGCAACTGGGTTAACAGCTGGAACTTATACCGTAGTAGCAACAGATGCAAATGGATGTACAATTTCAGGATCTGCAACAATTACAGAACCAACTGCATTAACTGAAGTAACTACTTCTTCTGATATTACATGTTTTGATTTTAATGATGGAACAGCAATGATTGTTGTATCAGGTGGAACACCACCTTACTCATACATGTGGAGCACTGGTGATATGACTGCAAGTGTTACTGGTTTAGCTCCAGGAGCACATTCGGTAACAGCAACAGATGCAAATGGATGTACAATTTCAAGTTCAGTTACTATTGTTGAGCCAACTGCTTTAATGGAAGTGTCTACTTCAACAAATGTATCATGTAATGGTGGAGCTGACGGAACAGCAATGACTGTTATTTCTGGTGGAACTGCACCATATACTTATTCTTGGAGTAATGGTGGAACAACTGCTTCTATTTCAGGATTGACTGCTGGTACTTATACAGTAACAGCTACAGATGCAAATGGATGTATGATTTATGGTTCAGCTACAGTTACAGAGCCAACTGCCTTAACTGAAGAAACTGTTTCAACAGATGTATCATGTAACGGAGGAACTGACGGAACTGCAGGGATTGCTGTTAACGGAGGTACTACACCATATACATATTTATGGTCAGATGGTCAAACTACTGCTTCTGCAACTGGATTAGCTGCTGGAACATATACTGTAGTTGTGACAGATGCAAATGGATGTACAATTTCAGGTTCTACAACAATTGCAGAGCCAACACCATTGAGCAATAACCCAACAGTTAGTAACGTACTATGTCACGGAACTTCAACTGGATATGCTGTAGCAGTAGCTAACGGTGGAACGGCACCATATACATATTTATGGTCTCCTGATCTAGCAATTACTGGTGGGGCAACTAACTCTAATATTGTTGGAGTGCCTGCTGGAACTTATACTCAGGTAGCAACAGATGCTAACGGATGTACACTAACAACAGTTGTAACTATTACAGAACCTGATACTTTATCAGGAGTAATCACTTCAACAAATGTATCTTGTAATGACGGTACAGATGGAACAGCAACAATTGTTGTTTCAGGCGGAACAAGTCCTTACAATATTATATGGAATGATACTTGGCCTCCAACAACAGGAAATACGGCGACTAATTTATCAGCTGGTACATATACAGCAACAGTTGTAGATGATAATGCTTGTGTTATTCAAGTAATGGTAACAATTACAGAGCCTGATGCTTTAACTGAAGTAACAACTTCAACTAACGTTTCTTGTAATGGTGGAACTGATGGAACTGCAATGGTTGCAGTAACAGGTGGAACAATGCCATATACATACTTGTGGTCAGATGGTCAAACTACTGCTTCAGCAACAGGACTAGGTGCTGGAACTTATACAGTAGATGTAACTGATGCTAACGGATGTATGATTTCAGGATCTGCAACAATTACAGAGCCTACTGCATTAACTGAAGTAACTACTTCAACAAATGTATTGTGTTATGCTGGAACTGATGGATCTGCAATGATTGCAGTATCAGGTGGAACTATGCCATATACATACTTATGGAGTAATGGTGAAATGACTGCTTCTATTTCAGGATTAGCTATGGGAACATATTCAGTAGTGGCAACAGATGCTAACGGATGTACAATTTCACAAACTGTGGTTATTACGCAACCAGATGTATTATTAGGAAATATATCAGGTACAAACATTTCTTGTAACGGTTTAACTGATGGAACAGTGACTATAGCTGTATTAGGTGGAACAATGCCTTATACATACTCATGGAACGATCCTGCAAGTTCAACAACTGCTACTGTAACTGGTTTAGCTGCTGGAACATATACTGTTTTAGTAACAGATGCTAACGGATGTACATTAAACAAAACTGTAACAATTACAGAGCCAACTGCATTAGCTGAAGTAACCACTTCAACAAATGTATCTTGTAATGCAGGAACTGATGGATCTGCAATGATTGCAGTAACTGGTGGAACTATGCCATATACATACTTATGGAGTAATGGTGACATGACTGCTTCCATTTCAGGATTAGGTGCTGGAACGTATACAGTAGATGTAACAGATGCTAATGGATGTATGATTTCAGGATCTGCAACAATTACAGAGCCAACAGCTTTAGCAGAAGTAACAGCTTCTTATAACGTATCTTGTAATGGTGGAGCAGATGGAACCGCATCAGTGGTGATATCTGGTGGAACACCTCCTTACGCTTACGATTGGAGTAATGGTGCTACAACCGCATCAATTTCAGGGCTAGCTGCAGGTGTATATGCCTTAACAGTAACAGATGCTAATGGATGTATTATTAATGCAACAGCTACTATTACAGAGCCAACTGCATTAGCTGAAATCACAACTTCAACAAATGTATCATGTAATGGAGGTACTGACGGATTTGCAATGATTGCAGCATCAGGAGGAACAATGCCATACACATACCTATGGAGTAATGGTGGAACAAATGCTTCTATTTCAGGAGTAGCCGCTGGAACTTATACTGTAGATGTAACGGATGCAAATGGATGTATGATTTCAGGATCTGCAACTATTACGGAACCAACTGCATTAACTGAGGTTACAACTTCAACAAATGTAATGTGTAATGCAGGAACAGATGGAACTGCAATGATTGTTGTGTCAGGTGGAACTATGCCATATACTTATATGTGGAGTAATCAAGCAATGACATCTTCAATTTCAGGATTGACTGCAGGAACGTATACAGTTACGGTAACAGATGCAAATGGATGTATGATTTCAGGATCTGCAACTATTACTGAACCAACTGCATTAACATGTACTTCAAGTTCTACAGATGTATCTTGTAACAGTTATGCTGATGGATCAGGAACAGTTTCTGTGTCTGGTGGAACAGCTCCTTATACTTACTTATGGTCAGATGGTCAAACAGCTGCAACTGCAATTGATTTAGGACCTGGTACATATACAGTAGTTGCAACAGATGCAAATGGATGTACTACTACATGTTCAGTAACAATTACTGAGCCAACTGAATTACACTCTGTAGCTTCATTTACTGATGCTTCTTGCTTCGGTTCTTGTGATGGAACAGGTATGACTAACGTAACTGGTGGTGCAATGCCATACACTTACTCTTGGTCAACAGGTGGAACAGCAGTAGCTGAATCAGGATTGTGTGCTGGATCATATACAGTAACAACTACAGATGCTAACAATTGTTTATCAACTGCAGCAGTTGTAATCGGCGAGCCAGCAGAAATTGCTGTAACGTTTACATTGAATACAACTAATGGTACAATCTTGGCAACAGGTCAAAATGGTTCAGTACCATACACGTATTCTTGGAATACAGGTAGCACGTCTGGCTTTTTAACAGGTGCTGTTGATGGTACAACTTATACTGTAACTGTAACAGATGCAAATGGATGTTCAAGTTCAGAGGATATATTGTACTCTACAATGAATCCAATTATTATCAATGTTGGACCTAACCCATTCACAACTTCTACACTGATGAACATTAGTTCACCAGTAAGTACTGATGTGATGGTTGACATCTATGATGTTCAAGGAAACATTGTTGAGAATTCATACAATGGACACATTGAAGCTAATGTTGTATTGCAATTAACGCTTAATGGTGATAATATTGAACCAGGACTATATTTCTGTAGAGTAATCTCTTCAGAAGGAATGTCAAATTCTAAGAAAATGCTCTTGGTAAAATAATATCAAACAATAATAAATTGAAAAGGGGTGATCAAATTTGATCACCCCTTTTTTTGTAAGTAATAAATAAAGTACATAGCTTTATCCAATCATGACATTAACACCCTTACAAGAATTACTTCAAGCTAAAACATTGGTGAGAAAGAAATCTCGAGACTTAATTGAGGTAATTTTTAAGCTCACAGAGATTTTTCCACAAAATGATTTGGATGATTTACGTGTTGAATTACGTAAAAAATCATTGAGTATCTCTTCATTTATTTCTCATGGGACAGCTCAAACGGAAAAAAAAGATCAAGCTGATCATTTTTTAGCGGTAATGTCAGAACTACGAGAAATGCTTAAATTAACAAATCTGGCCTATCAAAAAAAGTATTTATCTGATAAGCTCCTTGCCTATATTCGAATGTCTATATCAGATGTTATAACAAGTTTAGACAGAACTACAAAATTACTGGGTTGTTTTGATGTTTAAGTAATAGAATGCTTATTCTTCATTTACTTTCTTATACATTTTTTTCAATTTCTGGCGTCGTGCTGCTTTTTTATCTAGCACTTTCTGTTTTTTTTGCTTCAGCAATTTACTGTGTAATTTTTTGTTTGCTCCATTTTTTTGTTTTTTTGCCATTGATCTTTCCTAATAACAAATTACTTTTTTTTCCTTAGTATTACATCACCTAAAGCATACCATATAAAATAAGGGACTGTTTTAAAGTAGCGTTTAAAGAGTCGTTTAGGCTCTTGATACAATCTGAATAACCACTCCAAACCTATTTTTTGAATCCACTTTGGTGCTTTTTTTACTCTTTGGGTATGAAAATCGAATGCAGCCCCAATGGTTACCATGCCTTGCACATTGGTATGTTTCTTTAATTCATTGGCAAAATAAATTTGCTTTGGGGCACCCAAGCCAATCCAAACAATATGTGCTCTAGAATCAATTATTTTTTCTCCTATATCTATATAATCTGTATTCAAAAATGCTCTAAATGGAGGAGACAATGTGCCAACAACATTTTGATTTCCCCATGACTCGCATACAACTTTTAATTGCTGTGCAACCCCTTCAGCTCCGCCGCATAAGAAGTGATTGATATTCATGTTTTTTGTAGCTTTTATTACCGCTTCAAAAAATTGTGGACCACTAATTCTGTTCGCCTCTTTAGCACCTTTCCATTTCATGAGCCACACTGAAGGCACACCATCTGGTAAATTCCAATAAAATGACTGTAAAATTTCTTTAAACTCAGGTTGAGTTTTTGCGGTAACTAAAACGTGTGCATCTGAGGCACTAATTAATTTGTTTTCCTGTGCAAGTTTCGAAAATTGGATTAATTCCTCAACCGCAGTGTCAAAACCTTTATCATATAATTCTGTCCCTAAAACTCTCATTATTTACTAGAATTAATAGCCGAATCATATATTTCCAATAATTTTTTATAGTTTGATTCTTTACTATAAAATTGCTGAAAGCTTTTAAATGCGCTATGAATCATTTGATCTCTTTTACCCTCGTTCTCTAACGCAAAATTTAAATTGTTAATGAGTGCATTTGCTGACTTATTTTCGAATAACAAGCCATTTTCTTTATGTGTAATCATGGTTGACATAGCCCCAATATTACTTGCTATAACAAGTGTTTTTGAAGCAAAAGCTTCTAAAATAGTCATGGGCATTCCTTCGTACCAAATAGAAGGTAGAATTAAGGCAGTAGCATTTCCAATTAATGCTAAAGTTTCGGAATGTGATTTTTTGCCCAGTAGTTCAATATTTGAAAGCCCTAAAAGTTCATCAGCTAAATCACCTTCTCCGACAATTTTTATATTAATTCTTAATTGATAATGTATCAATTTGAAAATATCTACTCCTTTACTATTATCAAGTCTGCCCACAAAAATAAAATATGGCTGGGTTGCATTTTTTTGTACTGTAGACTCTTCAACAAAATTTGATTTTACCATTAGTTTATCTTTCGGCAAACCATGGGCGATAAATTTTTGTTTTGCAAAATCTGTCAAACAAATATAGGCTGATACTTTTTCACTCCATGTATTTGCAGTCTTGTGCTTTTCAAGCATCCTTGCAACTGCATAGGTTTGCAAATAAGAATTACGATAACATTTTTTTTTAACAGATCCATAGGCCGACTTAGCTAAACAGTCTTCACAAATCTCACCTTTTCTTACTAGAATTCCACTGGTACATATTAGTCTATAATTATGCAGAGTTTGAACAATTGGAACTTTTGCTTCATTGCAGGCATCATAAACTGCTGGAGAAATTAAAGGGAAGAAATTGTGAACGTGGCAAATGTCAGGTTGTCTATCCTTTAATAGTTTTGTAAACTCCCTGTAGATTTCTTTCGACCAAGTAGTTTTTTGTATTAATCTCAATTTTTTTAGGAGTCCATATTCACCAATAACCTTATTGTTTTTATAAAAAGGAATGACTTCATGGCCCATCTCTTCCAGCAATTGCCGCTCAGCTTTGACCACAGTATCTTCCCCTCCAGCCATTTGATAGTAGTTATGGACTTGAATAATTTTCATTTATTGCTTTTTATGATTATTCCATAAACTTGGATTGAAGTAAAATAAAGTAGAAAAGATTATAAAAAACACCATTCCTTTCTGAACACGCATAGTTGATTCAGTGAAACTAAAGCAAGCAAACAAAATTAAAAATCCGACAAAAACTGCATTTTTATGATTCATTGCTTTTTTAAAAAGTAGAATAAAATAGGATATAAAAATTACCAGAGCAATAATACCATTTCCCAGCCAATATTGTAGATACATATTATGGCAATTAAAGTCCTTTTCGTAACCAATACTGAAACCACTTTTAGCATACTCGTTCAGCAATGCTAAATCTGCATCACCGGTCCCGACTCCAAAAAACCAATTACTTCCTATCACATTAAGAGCATTTTCCCAAATAGATAATCGGATAGCTAACATGCCCATTTTTGGATCTGACATAACATAGTCTAAATTAATAAATTCAATTTTTGACTTGACGAAGTAGAATGCTATAAGTAAAACACCCAAGCTCAAGGTATAAAAAATGAGCTTAAAAACGATTTTTTCGCTACGAAGTCTTGTCCATAAAATATAAATAAGGACTAAGGCTAAACTAAAAGCAATTATTGCTGATTTAAGTAAGAAAATGACGACTCCAAAAAAGAGAATTAGAACAACTAAGCCAGTCTTTTTTAGAACTTTCATTTTTGCTGATAAAAGAAGATCGAATAAAAAAGCAGTTATAAATGCAATATAAAGAGACATATAAATAGCGTGTAATTGTAATGGCGCAGATAGACGGTGATGCATAAACCTATTAAATAGGAAGTGTGTTGTATTTTGTTTTGTATAAATAGACCCAGCAGCAATTGATTCATTTATTTGAAAGCCTATACAGTATAATGATGCTACAAATCCAGATGTTACTAAAGTCCATATTAATACTTTCTCCTGCTTAATAGTTATTTTCGAAAACGAAATAAGTGCTATTGGGACTAATAGTATAGACAAACTTCGCTCTATTAATGTCCACCCTAAGGTTAAATTATCAGTATAAAGTTGACCTAATATGAGTATTATAAATAATACTGGCATTAAAAGGACAAATCCAATTTTAGTAATGGCAACTGGTTGAAACGCATATTTTAAAACACCCGCAATAATAATGAGCATAGTTATAAAACCATTTACACGATAATGTAAAAAAAATGAAACGACTAATGCTATTAAAAGCAAAAAAATAAGTCTATCAAATTTAGAACGTATGTTAATTAGCCACTTGGTCATCTAAAAAATATTTCCATTTTATTAATAAGAACCCCATACAGATCCAAATTATTGCCATATCAAACACCACAATTGTAATTCCTATAGTAAGTAACAAAACCCCCATTATTGCAATTGCTAGGTGTTTGTTTTTTCTCGTGAAGTCTATTCCCCAGGTTGTAATATTTCTAAATATATAGTAAAATAATGTCGAAATGGAAACCAATCCAAATACACCACTATTAATAAATATGCCCAAAACTGCATTGTGTGGTGTATAAAATTCTTTTAGTGGCTCCCCAAGTGTTAAACGATAATAATTTTGGGGAGAAGCATACGTTTTAAATAGTTCAGGTCCTGAACCAATTCCATTCCCGAATAAATAGTTTAAAACTGAAAACTCTTTTATTCCATCTAAATAAATATTCCATACTTCTCCTCTCCCTGTTAAAAATTGAGGATGAAAAGGGTACCCTGTTTGTTGGTAAGTTTGATTTAATAAAAATAATATCGCCGAAAGACCAACTAATGCACCTATACTTACTAACAATAATATGACCATGTTTGATAATCGTTTTGCGATATTAAAAATAGGTTTTACATTAAAGATAATAAACAAGATTAATAAGCCAGCCATGCCGCCTAGTATGGCCTTAAAATAAGTTGAGAATGCTGCGAAAAGTAAAAAAGCGAATACTAGATAACGTGAACGTTTGGTTGAAAAAAATTGCATAGCAGCCAGAAAAAATATTATTATGCATAATTCAGATCCATGATAAAGCAATCCATTAGGGCGTGGAATGCCAATGCCATCTTTATAGCTAAAATTAATATATTGCGCGTTCCAAAATGTAATTGGCAATAATTCAAAAAACTGCAGTATTCCAATTGAAACTGGAACCAGTAACAAATAATAAAATCGTTTTTGATGTTTAAGAAGTTCTTCTTTCGGAATTTTCTTATTGATTAACTGATCAAACATGACCACAAGAACTAATGGACCGAACAGAAAATCTATAATATTTTTTATATCCCAAAAGTTTAATACAAATTGAGTTACCACTAAAATAGAGCCTAAAATGAAAACACTAGCTCTATGTTTGTAATCCATTAATAAGTATAGTGCACATAAAAAAATGAGTCCCATGCTAATAAAATGCACTTTGATAGGAATAGGTGGAACAATATTTCCTAGAATTATCATTAAAGGAGCAAGGCTTAATAGCCAAAAAAAAGCCTGCTGCACTATTACTGTTACTTTCATTTAACTACTTCATTTTTTTTATTTCAGAGAGATATTGAAAAGGTAAAGCTACTGATAAAGGTAATAAAGCAATACAAGTAGCCATAATAACACCGGCAGAACCATAAATATCAATCAAATAAAATGAGATTGGTAAGTTTAAACTTGCAGAGAAAATCAGCAATATGGTTTGGCGTTTTACGACACTAATAGCATTTAAGAAATAGGCGAAAATGCTATTCCACGCGGTCATTAGAATTGAAAGACCCATAAAAATGGATAGGGAGATTGGAATATGTAAATCTTTTCCAATCCATAATTTATAGGCAAAATCAGTAAAGATTAGCAAGAATACCGCTCCTAAAAAAATACTAATCCAAATAAAAACTAACTTCTTTATATGCGACCGAATCCATGTTTTGTCTTTCAGATTTGCTGCTTCAGTAAAAGAAGACCAATACGGAGTTAGGATAAGGTTAAATATAACAGTTAGAATATTAAAGTATTTAAACGCCACATTATATCTTAGTACTTCTGACCCATTTAGCGTTTTAATAATAATTAAATTATCTGTTGAATAAATTAATAAAACACATAATTGAATCACGAAAAACCCGTACTTAATCTTTCCAAAAGGTGCTGTAGTTTTACTAAACACTTTATTTATACTTGGTGCTAAATTTCTTAATTTGGACTTGAAAATTACTAAATTAGATACTAGCCAAACCAATAAGGGAACAGATGTAAACCACGTGAAAACGATAACAAATGACGGTGAAATTTTGAAGTACTGAAAGAAGTATATCCCAATTAAAAGAGAAACACTTTGTATAGCAGCAATTAAATATGATTGTTTTGTCAGATGTATTGCAAGTAAGATTGTATTTAATGAAAAGACAATAAAGAACATCATATAAAGTACAGTGCTTACTCTAAATGCGAAAATAAAATCGTTTTTAGGATAGTTTTCATGTAAAAAGAAGGATTCTATTGGTAAGAGTTGAGATACAATAATTAAACAAGCACTAACTAAGAGATAGACAATGCTAGTTATTTTAAAAATTCTAGATATTATTAGTTTACCCTCTGAATTTTCCTGTAATTTAACTCGCTTAGTTAATTCATTTCTAAAACTATTGCTAATACCAACTTCCAAAACAGAAAACCAAGTGAAAAAGGACAATAGAGCAATCCAAATCCCATACTTTTCCTCACCCATATATGCAACACAGGCTCTAACAAGTAGCAAATTGGCACCAATTGTTATCGCTTTATAAATAGCTGATTCAATAATGCCTGAAGAAACTTTTTGAATTTTTGGATTGGATTTTTCCAACATTAGATAAATTACTGTAAAAGATACTAAATTAGTACTTTTACCATTGAATAACAATTTCTATCAGTTAAATAATGAAAGTAGCGCTGCTAACTAATTTTATCCCACCTTATCGAAAATCATTGTATTCAGCATTAAACGATAATTTAAGTGAGTTAACAATTTTTATTTCGCAAGAAATGGAAAAAAATAGAGATTGGAAAGTTGATCATGGTGATTTGAATGTCGTTGTCCAAAAAGCAATTAGATATTCTAAAAAATGGAGAAGCGAGCACAGTAAGAACTATAAATCTATAGTACAAATTCCATACGATACCTTTTTTAAATTAAGGAAAAATAACCCAGATATTGTGATTTCTGTCGAAATGGGTATTAGAAGTTTATTGGCTTCATTATATTGTTTAATATACAAAAAACCATTGTTAATTTGGCTTGCCTTGTCCGAACATTCTGAAAAGGATAAAAAAGGCCTCCGAATATTACTTAGAAAATTTATTTTGAAACGTGCATCAGGTGTGTTTTGCAATGGCAAAAGTGCAGAACGTTATGTAAGGTCATTAGGTTGTGATAAAAAAGTGTTTTTTGTTCCATGCACATCAGACTTTAAATTGGTTACAAATCGTCAAAAAAATAATCAAAACAAAACAGTTTTATTGACAGGGCAATTAATAGAAAGAAAAGGCATTCTAGAAACGGCTAAGGCGCTTCAATTATGGGCAAATGCAAATAATAGTGTTGACATCAATCTAATAGTAGCTGGTGATGGACCAAAAAAGAAAGTGTTACAAGAATTAAGTTGCTTGCCCAATATCGATTTACGTTTGTTGGGTGCTGTCCCTTACAATGAAATGCAAAAGCTCTATACTCAAAGTGATATTTACCTTTTTCCGACCTTAGGAGACGAATGGGGTGTTGTGGTAAATGAAGCTTTAGCTAGCGGTCTGCCTGTTTTGGGAAGTATATATAGTCAGGCCGCCATTGAGTTAATAGACAGCGAAAATGGATGGACGTTTCAGCCAGACAACGAAAAAGTATTTCTAGAAGCTTTAACAAATGCCATTGATACACCGAATGAAAAACTACATCTAATGGGGCAAAGTGGGGTAAAAAAAATGCAAGGTTATACAGCTAAGATCGTGTCAAAAAACATTCATAATGCTTTAATTTATGTGTCTAAACATTATAAATGATCGATTTGCATGAGTACATCTAAATATATTCTTAGGTTTTGGCATATTGGTCTCAATGGTTTTAGAAGTGCGCTCACCCCTTTGTTGTCATTCGCACTGTCTTATCTGGTTATTGATAATTATTCAAAACAATTATGGGGTGAGTTTGTTGGATATTTGCTGTGGTTTTTTTTGGCTAACATGATACTAAACTGGGGAGGGAAGGAGTTTTTAATGCGACAATTTAGTAAAGAGCCTGCAAAGATGATAAATTATTGGCAAAACTTCTTTCTTGTCAGAATACCAATTAGTATTGTCGTTTTGGTTTCGATATTCTTTTTTTCAACATGGAAAGAATTTCAATTTTTGACAGTTTGGATTCTATCAAGTTTTGTGACCAACGCTTTTGTGCCAGTTTATTTATTTAAAAGAGATTATTTTAAAGTGATTCTCACGGAAATGATCAGTTTCGGACTTTTAACTTGGCTTATATTTAGTAGTGAAACGGATTTAACCATACATATACTTTGTTATTATTACGCCATTTACCTTTTAATAAAAGCAGTTGTTTATTCAGTATTATATTATCAATTTTGGGTGTTTAAAAGCAGTACATTTAATTACAAATTACTTTGGCTAAGTTTACCATTTCTGTTCTTAGGCCTTACAGGTTTCTTACAATCTAAGATTGATTTATATGTATTTGCCTTTTTTTATAAATCAGCTCTTTTAGGAGAATACCAAATAATTTCTGGATTTTTTATCTTCTCCCAATCCATTGCAACCATTTTAGTACTTCCATATGTCAAAAATGTATACAGAATGAAAAATTCTGGAATTGCTAAACTTAACAGACTAATAGGTTTAAGTGGGCTACTTATAAACGCTTTCATAGTATTGACAATAGTATTTATTTTGCAATGGTTTTTTGATATTGAGCTTAATTTATTTCAAATTATATTGGGGTATTTAATAGGCTTTCCCTCTTATTTTTACGCCATACGTGTATTTTATTTGTTCAGGAATAATAAAGAAAATAAAGTCCTATTGGTATCGATATGGAGTTTATTGGTTAATTTAACACTTTCTACAATTTTACTTTATTTGGGATGGAAAATTACAGGCGTTTTATTGGCAAATGGAGTAGCACAACTAGTTTGCTTATTTTTATATTCACAGCACAAGATTGATGATAAAACAACTCAAACATATTAATAAAAAATTAGCACCGAAGCATTTTGCTTTTGGGCCCGAATGGATAGTGTTAGGTGTGAATAATGTTTGCAATTTGCATTGCAAAATGTGTGATGTTGGTACTCAAAATTTAGACAGTAATTTTGCCCAAAATTTGGTTGGAACAAGCCCATTGAATATGCCTTTGTCATTGGTTAAAAAAGTAATTAACCAAACAGCTAAATATTACCCTAACGCTAAATTAGGTTATGCGTTTACAGAACCATTAGTATATCCTCAATTAATAGAGTCTTTAGCTTATGCCCAAGAGAATAATATCTATACTACGTTAACCACTAATGCATTAACTTTAAGACAAAAAGCGATTCAATTGTCGGAGGTTGGTTTAAATGAACTTTACATTTCTTTAGATGGACCTCAGGACATTCACAATGAAATTAGAGGACATAAGAAATCGTTTCAAAAGGCAGTAGAGGGCATTGAAGCACTTATGGCAACTGGAAATTGTCCAAAAATAACCGTTATCTGTGCCATTACTGAGTGGAATATTGGGCATTTAAAAGCTTTAATAGAATCACTTAAACATTTAGAGATTTCTGAGTTTGCTTTTATGCATACTCAATTTAATAGTCAAATTTCCGCCGACATTCACAATGCGAGTCAGTGGGGTGTACATTATCCTTCTTCTGACTCTAACGTTGATGAAATTAACTTTGATAATATGAATTTTGATAAATTATTGAATGACATTTCAGAAATTAGAGATGCTAACTATCCTTTTAAGGTGTTTTTTTCACCTGAAATAAATGAAAAAGAGGATCTTGAAACCTACTATTTGGAACCAGAAAAAATATTGGGGAGGCATTGTGAAGCTGTATTTAATAGTGTAATGATTAAGTCGGATGGAAGCGTAATTCCAGCACACGGGCGCTGCTATAATCTTACGATTGGGAATATCCATACTGATAACTTAAAGCAAGTTTGGTCATCTCAAGTTTTAAAAAAATTAAGAGGAGATTTGCATGAAGCTGGTGGTTTATTTCAGGGATGTAGTAGATGCTGTAGTGCTTTTTAAATGATGGGACAAGCACTATTTGACACAGCTGCGAGCAATTATGATGATAACTTCACCAATAGTATTGTAGGAAGCTTACAACGTAAACGGGTATATTTTTGGTTACGCAAAGTTGATTTTTTCACAAAAAACGAGTCCGTTTTTGAATTAAATTGTGGAACAGGTTTTGATGCAGAACAATTTAATAAAAAAGGGATGAGTGTTAGAGCAACAGACATTTCTTTCAAAATGATTGAAGTCTGTAAACAAAATAGATCTCAGAGTATTTCTTTTAGTCAACTTGATTGTAAAGATATAGATTCAGTAGAACTATCTGAAGATGTCATTTTTTCGAATTTTGGAGGTCTCAATTGCCTTTCAGAAAATGAGTTAGAGCAAGTGCTTGCAAGCATAACCAATAAACAGGTAAAAGGAAATATGGTTGTTTTAATTTTTATGCCTAAATTTTCGTTAATGGAATCAATGTACTTATTTCTGAAACTAAAATGGAAGATTATTTTTCGACGTTTTACCAATTCCGCAATAGACGTAAATGTAGATGGTATTAATGTGCCAACTTACTTTCATACACCAAGAAAATTAAAAAAACTACTTCGACCTCACTATAATATAAAACTATTAAAACCGGTTGCACTTTTTATACCACCATCATATTTTGAACCTTTAGCCAAAAGACATCCTAAACTAGTAAGTATTTCTAATAAACTAGAATATATTTTTGGAAGGTTTACTGTGTTTTCAGGACTTTCAGATCACTTTATTATAGTAGCGGAAAAAAAATGAAGACACTTTTAACACATGGTTATTTTTTGACTGAAGATGAGACTGAACAAAAAATCATGCGCCCTTATCCGCCATTGGGATTGCTATACATTTCTGCTTATTTAAACGAAAATAATCAATTGCATGAAGGGTTTGATACGACCTTCTCCACCGAATTAGAATGGCGAAAATATGTCAAAGCCGAAAAGCCAGATTTGATTGCTTTTTATGTGAATTTAATGACCAAAATAAAAGTGATTAAATTGATTAAATGGCTAAAAAGTGAGGCAGATTTGCAAGCAACTAAAATCGTTTTAGGTGGACCGGATATTACATACAATAAAGAAAATTATTTAAAGACAGGTGCTGACTTTTTGATTGTTGGAGAAGGAGAACAAACCTTATCCGAATTGATTACTTCGCTTATTAATGGTGAAAATTTAGATACCATTACTGGGCTTGTTTATAGTTTTAATGGTGAATTAGTTGTCAATTCCCCAAGAAAGAAAGTAAGAGAAATTGACGAGCTACCAATGCCTAATCGGGCTATGTTTCCCATTGAAAAGTATTTAGAAACATGGAAAACGGCACATGGAAAAAGTGCCTTAAATATTAGTACACAAAGAGGCTGTCCCTATACCTGTAAATGGTGCAGTACAGCTGTTTATGGTCAAAGTTATCGACGTAGGTCGCCAGAATTGGTAGTAAAAGAACTCACCGAATTAATGGATACTTACAAACCGGATAGTTTTTGGTTTGTGGATGATGTTTTTACAGTTAGTCATAAATGGATTAGAGAGTTTGCTGCCGCCATAAAATCAAGTGGATTACTAATTCAATACGAATGCATCACACGTGCTGAACGAATGAATGATGAGATTATTCAGTTGTTAAAAGAGAGTGGGTGCATTAGGGTATGGATTGGGGCAGAAAGTGGTTCTCAAAAAATCATTAATGCTATGGACAGACGTGTTGATGTTGATTTGGTGCGTGACCAATTAATTGCAACAAGGAAAGCGGGTATTGGAACAGGTACATTTATCATGGTGGGCTATCCTGGCGAGACATATGAGGATATTCTACTAACCGCAAAATATCTAGAAGACGCATTGCCTGACCAATTTACGATTACAAAAAGTTACCCAATAAAGGGAACACCATTGTATGATGAAATAGAATCAAATATCATTAAACAACCTAGATGGGATGAATCAACAGACCGTGAAATTGATTTTAAAAGACGATATTCAGATCAGTTTTACAAAAATGCCATTCGGTATATTTACAATAGGGTACAACTTAAAAGAGAAAAAGAGAATCAATCCGTAACGCTTAAAACACGAGCAAAAGTTGCCGTTAGCGGTTTAATTATCAAAATGCTTTCCGCAAAATGAATAATCGGTTATTAATTATAATTGATTGGTTAACGAAACCATTTTACGTCATTCTTAACAGTTTAAAATTTAGCCGTAAAAAAGACTCATCTTCTAATTCTTTTGTTGTACTAAAATTTTTTGGAATTGGCAGTTTAACTAGAATTGCTACAGTGATGAATCAAACAGGTGTTAAAAAAACGGATACCACTTTTATTACTTTGCAAAAGAATAAACCCATTATTGATCTTTTAGGACTAGAAGCAAAGTATATCAAATCGAGAAATCCTTTTTCTTTTATTTCGAGCACTATGAAAACAATTGTTGGTGTTTGGAAAATGAAAAACTGCACGATTTTGGATATGGAAAGGGCTTCGAATTTGTCAGGAGTATTTAGACTGATTGTTTCAATTGGAAAGCACTGTGTTTCTTTTAATTTTAATTCGAAAAGCCGTTCTTTTCGAAATCAGAAATTCATTTCTTTAAACAATAGACGTGCGACTAATGCCATAGCTGAAATGTTTGGTAAAACTTCTACAAATAATCTTGTAATTCACTTGCCAAATACTAATCGAAATGGTGTAATTATTAATATCAATGCTGGAGATTATTTACCTCAAAGAAAATTCACTGTTCATGAGTATGTACAAATGATCAAAAACCTTTATATTTTGCATCCTCATTGGCAATTTGAATTAAGTGGGTTAAAGTCTGAGCTTTCAATTGTGGAAAGTTTCAAGGCAGATTTAATTGAACATGACATTCCATCACATAAAATAACTATAATAGCTGGTCAGCATAGTTTAAAGTCTTTTGCTGATAGGTTAAAATCAGCCGCACTGCTTATTACAAATGATTCCGGGCCACTGCACTTGGCATACTATTTAGGAATTAAAACTGTAGGGATTTGGGGGCCAACATCTCCGAAACTAGTGGGGTATGAAAATAGTGAAATCATGCTAAATTTAGCTGCAGATATTAGCTGTTCACCATGCTTTTTGCATCCAAAATCATCTGTTGCAAAAGCTTGTAACGGTGAAATGACTTGTTTTAAATCAATGATTCCAGAAGAAATGGCTTCTAAAATTAGTAGATTCGTTGAAACGACAGCATAATTAGAAAATTATTGAATGAAGGAATCGAGACGCATATTATTTTTAAACCCTCCTGGCAAAAAGATATATATCCGTGATTATTATTGTTCTAAAGTTTCAAAGGCTTATTATTTGCCACAACCAGTCGATTTATTAATTCAATCGTCATTCTTTAGTTCTGAATATGAAGTAATGGTATTGGATTGCATTGCAGAAAAAATTAGTATAGAAGAGGCATTAGCAAAAATAAAACATTTTAACCCTGGTTATATAGTTGGCCAAATAGGTTCTGTGTCTTTAATAGAAGATAGTATATTTTATGAATCAGTAAGAAATCAAAATCCGAATATTGTTATAGCTTGTTCAGGAGATGCCTTACTAGAAAAATATGCCGAAAAATTTACAAGATACCAATGGCTTAATGTAATTATTACTAACTTTTTTATAGATGGTTTTAAACAATTTATTGAAGATAAGGATTCAGCTGAAGGTATTGTTTATGTGAAGGATGAAGAATTAATTGTAAAAGACAGTAAACGATCGAAACCATTGGATATGGGCATCCCGCAACAACATCTGTTTAAAGGAAACTACAGAATGCCTTTCGCGAATGCATTACCAATGGCAACTGTTTTAACAAACTATGCCTGTCCATATCCTTGCACATTCTGTATTATGTCCACCTTACCATATACGGCAAGAACAGCAAAGTCAATTATAACGGAATTAATTTATCTTAAAGAGAAAGGGTATAAATTCATCTACTTTTCTGATCAAACCTTTTACCAGTCAAAAGCCATTACAACAGAAGTTTTAGAATGGATGATTGCAGAAGATTACGGCATCAATTGGATGTGTTTTTCGAGAGTTGACGTTGTGGATGAAAAGCAACTAAAACTGATGAAAGCGGCAGGTTGTAATTTAATAATGTTTGGTGTTGAATGGGCAGAGGATGCATTGCTTGAACACTATAAAAAACACTATACAACTGATCAAATTAAAACGACTTTTGCTCTATCAAAAAAGATAGGTATTCAAAGATTAGGTACTTTCTTAATTGGGGTACCAGGTCAATCAAAAGAATCGATACTAAATACGATTGAATTTGCGAAAACTATTGATGCGGATTATGCTTCCTTTAATGTAGCAGTGCCTAGAAGTAATACTTCGTTTAGAGAGGAAGCTTTGGCAGATGGGTTAATTGATGATACTTTGGAGGTAATGGATCAATCAGGTAATGAGGTAACCATTGGTACAGGGGAGCTAAGCAGAGATGAATTACAAAAGCTAAAAAACAAGGCTTATCGATCTTTTTATTTTAGACCAAAATATATTTTAAAAAGGATGGCTAGGTTATCAAATTTTACAGAATTTAAAATTCATGCCATTGAAGGGCTTTATGTTTTAAAAGGGCTATTCACCGCTTCTAAAACGAAAAACTAATGCTGCTAGATATCGTAAAGTATTGCACTATATTTTTAGCAGGACTATTTTTAGTTTTCAGGGGTATAATTCCTGGTTGGGAAGAATTACCGGCGGATTTCAATAATTATTATGTGGCTTCAAAGCTAGTTGTTAAAGGTGAAGCTGTTCATCAATTTTATGATAACGATTGGTTTAACAGTCACGCTAAAAAAATGGGGATAGAAGCAGGGGCTAAATTTGCACCGTTTCCGCCACCTACAGCTTATTTACTGATTCCATTGACAGTTTTCAATCCTTTAACTGCAAAACGAATTTGGCTTGTTATTAATTGTTTACTCCTTTTTCTAATTGTTTTAAAAACAAAAAGACATTTTAAAACGAATGCGATTAATGCCTTGCTCTTTGTTTCCTTGTTTACATTGCCAATAGCAAATTGTATTAGCTTTGGTCAAATATATTTGCTTCTTGCGTTCATACTAGTCCATACAGTTTTGTCAAATAACTATGATAGTAAATTCATATGGCCTGCGATTTTTTTTGGAATTACTACTGCCATTAAATATGTACCAATTTTGTTTGCGACTTACTTTTATAAAAACGTATCTAAAACTAAATTATGGGCGCTAACATTTTGTGTCATATTAATTGTGTTTGCCTTAATTTTTATAATTGATCCATTGGCATATAATCAATTCATTCGAACACTCTCTTCTCATCTTAACGGTAACCTTTCTGGACAAGGCAAGTACGCTATTGGTTTCCAATCATTGGACTCATTGCTAAATAACTTATTTGTTATGGATGATGCCCTAAACCCATTTCCTATCATCAATATACCAATACTAAAACCTATTCTAAAGTTTTCTATTGCTTTAGGAATTGGGGTAATTCTTTTCTTTCTTTTAAAAAAATCCAGTTATAAATTAAATCCTATACTTATTTCAATAGGAATTGTTGGGAGTTTTATTATTTTCCCTGCTACAGCTTCGTATCATTTCTTGCTGTTATTTTTACCAATACTTTTCATTAGCAAATGGCTTCTGTCTTTTTCAGTACAATATATTACATTTTTAATAGCAATAGTTGTTACATTTACTGTTCAGTACCACCATATTCCAGCTTTAAATTCGCTACCTACTTTCAATCTGTTAATTCACTATCCTCGGTTTTGGTGTTTATTATTTGTATTTTTATTCTTAATATTTAACTATTTAAAATTAAATACCTCCAAACATGGCTAAGATGTTATTTCTTCAAAATATGGATTATGAATTTGTTGGTCCAATGTACATATCAGCCATGATTAAATCGCATGGACATGAATGCGAGTTAGAAATTGGGCATAAGCCAGAAGATTTTGATGAGATTATTCAAAAGTATAAGCCTGATGTGATTGGATTTTCAGTAATGAGTGGTAGCCATAATTGGGGAAAAAAAATGGCGATAGCACTTAAGGAAAAATATGATGTTATTAGTTTATTTGGCGGTGCCCATCCCACTTTTTTTCAGGATTTTATTAGAGAGGATGGGGTTGATTATCTTGTGAGAGGTGAGGGAGAAGAGTCAATGCTTGACATATTAAATGCAATTGACAATAATGTTCCTTTTTTAGATACCCCAAACTTATCGTATCTAGATTCTGATGGCAAAGTAAAACATAACCCTTTAAGAAGTTTACAAGACAATATGGATTACTATCCATACCCAGATAGACATTTATATCAGACGTTAGATAAAAATCAGGAAAGACAAGTTAGAAATGTAATTACATCCAGAGGCTGCCCTTTTCACTGTTCTTTTTGTTTTGAAGATGCCATGAGAGCACTCTACAAAGGAAAAGGGAAATATGTTAGGATTCGTGAAATTGATGAGGTTATACAAGAATGCATAGAACTTAAAAGAGATACTCCAGTTGAGGTTATCTACTTTGCAGATGATGTATTTGGCATGAACCGATCATGGCTATACGAGTTTTTAGAACGGTTTAGGGAAGAGGTTGGGTTACCTTTTATTTGTCTGGTTAGAGCCGATTTAGTGGCTGCCGACAGAGAGTATGCTTTTAACCTTGCGAAAGGTGGATGTCAATCTGTATTTTTTGGCGTAGAATCTGGAAATGAAGACTTAAGAAATCAAGTGTTAAAAAAACAGCTTGATGATAAGCAAATAATAACAGCAGCAGAGTTGTTACATGAAGCAGGCATTACCTTTAGAACATATAATATACTCGGACTACCAGATGAAACATTAGCAGATGCATATTCTACAGTTGAATTGAATATAAAGATTAAGGCAGACTATCCGTGGTGCTCAATCTTTTCGCCTTTTCCAGGCACAGAGTTATCTGATTATGCTTTGCAAAAAGGCTATTTAAGTCCTACATTTTCTGTTGAAGAATTAGATAAATCGTTTTTTCTATCATCACAATTAGAATTACCACATAAAAGAGAACTTCAGAATTTGCAGAAGTTTTTCCAAACAGCAGTGCTATG
Organism: Crocinitomicaceae bacterium; assembly: GCA_045107045.1. Classification (GTDB taxonomy): domain Bacteria; phylum Bacteroidota; class Bacteroidia; order Flavobacteriales_D; family Crocinitomicaceae; genus Putridiphycobacter. Next base: position 54,943 of record JBGCFR010000020.1, on the reverse strand, counting down.
GCCATGGACCTTTCCGCTAATTAAAAGACTCATTAAATTACCACCAAATTTTCTCTTTAGGGCTTGGTTTGGTTTTGTCTATTTTAGGGTTTATATCCGATCTGAAAAACGAAACTTTTGGGAAACTTTTAAATTTGCCATTAAAAATTATAAGCATGTACTGGTTAAAGAATAGGAGGATTGAATTTGAAGAAAAGTAAATAGTTCCATAAAGTATGACACTTTTAGTGTACCAGTACATCTTTTATTTTACCATCTTCTTGGTATTCTGTATCTGTATTTATTTTCCATAAATCAATTTGTTTATTGTCAGCTATCTTATCTGCTGCCAAAAGCCCCATTAAAATAGAATGGTCTTGATTATTGTATTTAAAAGCACCATATCTTCCTATTGGATATAAACCATCAATACTATTTAAGTACTCAATAACGATATCCATATTCTTTTGATATCCTGTTTTATATACGGGATAACATTTAGGTACTTTTAAAATCTGCGCATTTAGAATTTTAATATCATTGGGGATTATATTAATTTCACGTACCTCTTTTTTTGCCATTTTAACAAGGTGTTCTTCTTCAATTGTCCAAATTTTTTCATGCTCGAAACACCAGAACTCTAAACATAAAATGGTTGTTTTTTTTCCTCTATTAAGGCTGGGACACCAATTCCTGAAGTTTGTAATTCTACCATGTTTGACATTAGGAGAATGGATGTATAGCCAATTGTCGTTAAATAAATCAGAATGATCGACTTCTAAATACACTAAGATCGTATTTCTAAACTTAAGACTATCAACAGCTGTTAAAACCTTATCAGGTACATTCTCAAAACCTTTTACCATAGTCGTAATTGGCATGGTGGACACAATGGAAGTTGCCTCTACAGTCGTTCCGTTAATTAATTCAATCCCTCTTACTTTATTCCCTTCTGGGTTGAGGACTATTCTTTTAATAGGAGTTTCAAAATTCAATGTACCTCCATTATTTATAATATAATCTGCTGCTCGCTCATATAGCGTACCTGAACCATTTTGTGGATAGGCAAATTGATCAATTAAAGTTTTATGTTTATTTCCACTATTACCAAAAATAGCTGATTTTACTGCTCCAGTTAAAGTTAATGTCTTTATCCTTTGTGCAGCCCAATCAGCATCAATTTCAGTACATTTAACCCCCCAAAGTTTTTCGGTATAGTGCTTAAAAAAAATTTCGAATAGCTTTTTTCCAAAACGGTTAGTCACCCATTCCTCAAAGTTTTTGGCCTCTTTTTTAGGTTTTATTTTTTGCAATCCAAAAAACCATAAAATTTGAAAGATAACAAGTGTAGGTAAGTTCTTTAAGACGTTTACTAATTTTAATGGGTATTCGAAAAACCGTTTTCTGTAAAAGATTCTTGTGTGCCTTTCTACAATTGTAAAGTCATCTCCAATTAATTCATTGAAAAATTGATTAATCTCTTTTTGTTTAGAAAAAAAACGGTGTGGACCAACATCTACCCGCTGGCCCCATAGGTCAAAGCTTCTTGCCATTCCTCCAACATGTTTACTGGCTTCGTAAACTTCAACTTCTTTCCCTCTTTTTTTGAGTTCATAAGCACAGCTCATTCCTGCAGGTCCAGCTCCAATGATTATTGTTTTTTCTTTCATGCACTATTATTCATTTATACTAACTGAATCCTCAATCTTTAATAGTAATTCTGGATTTAACTTCGGGCTTAACTCAGGATTGAATGAAAATTTAACTCCATTAAAAAGGTCACTTTGAAATGATATAGGGTATTCTGAAATCAGTTTGACTAATCTTGTAATTTTTGAATTTGTTTTCACTTTATCTAAAATATCATTATCAAATAATAGTGATGCGCTAATACCCCATCCAACACCCTGAATTAAAAGTGATCGCTTTTTTGGATTGTCATTTAGAATATTTACTATTCCATTTTTATCGTGCCCCAATTTTGTGCCAATAATCCAACCAGTTGCCTTTGTTATATCGCTACTAACTTGCAACTTTTCAGCTGTAAAAAGCTGTCCAGATCTAATCATCCCAATGGCTAAAAATGCAACAACTATGATATTATATTTTAGAGAAGAGAGTCCTATTATTATGAATAAAGAAAACATAGGGATAATATAGGTTAAATGTCTAAATATAACATAGTTTCCTTGATCTCTTGTGTCGAAAAAAGGGCTTATAATATAAATAAGGAAGAAAAACACAATGATGGACAATATTGGAGTAATCTTTTGGCGCAAATTATTTACTTTCAGATGTACAATAATGCTGATAGAGGCTAATACAAAAAAGAAATAATAAATTAGTCGAAACTTGGGCATAAGCCCATCAGAACCTGGTAAAGCAATTATTGCATTTGCAATCACTTTAGGTATGTTCCAAAGTCGCCCAATTAAATCGATATCACCAAATGAGAAATCGACACCTCTTATTGAAGCAATGCCCAATTCATTCAAATGAAAACCTGGATCTAAAAACTGTCTAACCAATAAATGGAGGATTAAAATGCTTATTAAACCTATGATAGAAAAAACCCATTTTTTAATAGCTTGAGGGTTGATTAGACGATATAAAAAGTAAACAGGAATTAAAATCATATTAGCATAAGAAAACCAGATTGCTACCCCTAAGAAAATGCCACAGTAAAAATGATGTTGTAATGAATCTTTTTTCTGTGATAGAAGAAGTAAAAGTAGAAAGGGAAATAGGCTAGCAATGGCGTGGAGTCCAAAATTTACAGTACCCCATGGAATAATAGATGGAGTAGCTAAAATAGTCCATAAGCCAAATAGAATAGCTATTTTCATATCAAATACTCGTTTAACGATAATGATTTGGACAAATCGGACAGTAAAATCAATTAGGAATGCAGATATAGTAAGTGAACTGACATTAGTAAACAGCTCAATAATCTGGCAAAGTAATGAAATCAAGAACGTGCCACCTTCATGCGGATAATGGATCAGATGATCGTAGCGAAAACTTCCCTGTTCTATAATTAATTCCCATGCTAAATGATCAGGGGCTTGATTCCACGGTTCAAAGAAATAGCCGTAGAGGAGTCGAACAAATGACCCAATAATACATAGTATCAAAACACTGTATTTCTGAATAATATTACTCATAATATATTATAGTACCTCATTACTGTAAAATGCCATTACTATTTTCAATATATCAAGTTTTGAGAGATACTAATTAGCACTTTTGATAGCATAATTTTTAACTCAGAAATATTTTTTGTGAGTTTGCTTGCTTTTCTAAAACTAAAGTGAAAATGAGTATGAAACCATTTTCTAATTTTGTGCTGTAGAAAAGATTAAAGATAATAGAATTATTTTTATGTACTTTACTATTTGTAATTCGTTTCACATAAATTCAATTGAATCGGACACTAAGAACAACTTTTGAATTGCACTAGCAAAAAAGCATAAATTGGACTATAACTTAATTCAAATGATTCACTTCAATTATTGATTTTTCTCTGACACTTGAAGAAACGCTGAGACTTTTATGTGGGGCTAATTCTTCAATGTCATTTCTATCATATAAATCTCCTAAAAATTTAAATTCATGATTCTGATGAGATAACAAACCATTTACCCGGTCTAAAACTTCTTTTTCCGACATTTGCCATTCAATTACAAGTCGTTCTAACGAAGGCTCCATAAATGAGATGTATTGTAATTCAGTTAATTCATGCCTTGCTTTTTTCGAGAAATCGACACCCTTGCTTAATCCACTTTGACTATTCAAAAGTCCTTTATTAAAAAGAGTTAAACTATCCCTGAAAGATATAAAAGGAAGGAAATTAGGGAAGTTATCTTGGTTTGCAAAAAGAGGTAAAAGCGTAGACTCATGGCACCAAAGACATTTGGCGGGCTTTCCCGCGTTACTAACATCTGGACTGGCAGAATTGATGAGCTTCCCTTCTGTGTCATAGACGCCAAATCTTAATTGCCCATTTGGCATTAAATTTATGGTTTCGTACTCTAATAGTTCTCCAGTTACTTTATCAATTTCTTCAGCTATAAAAATTTGATTTAGTCCAAATTGACTTGAAAATCTAATGGCCCGATCTTTTGGAGAAACACTAGACTTATTAACATATCCAGCTTTATCGGAAAGCGTATATTGTTTAGTTAACTCATTCAAATTTTCGGGTTGATTTACAAAAGCGTAATAATGCTCTGATGCACCAATTAAACAGGTTATATAGCGACCTAGGTCTATACTTTGATAGTGTTTAAATGATTCAGTTGATTTAAATTTTTTATTGAGTAGCTGTAATTGAATAATTGATTCAGCAGAAAAACCAAGAAGGCTAATGTTGACATGAATAATATTATCAATAATCTTTATACTCTGGTCGTCAAAATATTTGGCTCCAATATAAGAGAGTGCCCATTTTAAACCAGTAACAGCATCATCAATCGTCTCATCAGGGTATGATTTAACCCACCTTAAACTAATGATCGATTTGTTTAGAACTTCTAGATTGTCTTTTCTGCACCCTAATACAAGTGGAACCATCAAACAAATAAAAACGAGGTGCTTTAATGTTAATTTTGAAAATTGATATTGTCTCATTTTAGTTTGACAAATATATTTTTTATTACTGAAATTTTAAATAAAAAAGAATATGATTATTGAAATGAAATTCTAGAATAGTAAAACAATTATTCTGTTTCTAAAACAAAAGCCTATATTTGAAAAGCTGATTGCTTTCTGATACAATAATGGTAAAACAAACTGTCATTTTATTTAATCCTAGAAGTGGAAAATGGAAACATAGAGTCCCAAATTCTATTCTTCAAGTAGGTGCTTCAATTGAGGCTGAATACAATGTTATTTATGTTGATGGAAATTTAGAAGTCGATCCGTGGAAGAGAATAGATGATATTTTAAAGAATAACACTGTGCATTATTTTGGTTGTACTGTAATGCCAGGGCCTCAGCTTCGCGAAGCTATTCCATTTAGTAAAAAAGTAAGGGAGAATTATCCAACTGTAAAAATTATTTGGGGAGGCTATTTTGCTACCAATCAATATCAAGTGGTTTTAAGCAGTGGCTTTGTAGATGCAATAGTTGCAGGACCAGGAGATCAAGCATTTCCTAGTTTGCTTAATGCATGGAAACAAAACTTGTCAATTAAAGAAGTTCGAAATTTAATTTATTTAGAAGACGGGGTCGTTGTTAAAACAAAAAAAGAAGAATTATTAGATCAAGACACTTTACCTCCGCTGCCTTATTCCACTTTTAATCAGCAATATCCGATTAATAACTATTTAGCAAAGACTTTTATGGGTCGAAAGACCATGGCTTACCATTCAAGCTTTGGTTGTCCTTTTACATGTTCATTTTGTGCAGTGGTTCCGATTTATAATGCGAGATGGAAGGGGAAGTCTGCTGAAAACATGTATAAGGACATAAAGGAATTGAAAGAAAAGTATGGTATTGATGCCGTGGAATTTCATGATAATAACTTTTTCACCTCTAAAAAACGGGTTGTCGAATTTTCGAAGTTAGTATTAAACGATAATATTAAATGGTGGGGCGAAGGGAGAATTGATACTTTAGATAAATATTCAGATGACGATTTACAATTGATGAGTGATGCAGGTTGCAAAATGATATTTTTTGGAGCCGAAACAGGAAGTGATGAAGTGTTAAAGCAAATGGATAAGGGTGGCACTCAAACAGCGGAGCAAATCGAGAAGTTTGCCGTTCGTTTAAAGCAATTTAATATCATCCCGGAATATTCTTTTGTACTTGGAATGCCAGGAGATAATGAAGCTAAAGTAATGGCTCAAATTGATTCTGATATTCAATTTATTAAAAAAATTAAACGACTAAATCCAGCAACTGAAATTATTATATACCTCTACAGCCCAGTTCCGACTGAAGGGTCGGAGTTGTATGACCAAATAACAAAAGCGGGTTTTGAATTCCCTACTCATCTTGAAGATTGGTTAAATCCATCTTGGGAAAATTTTGACCTCAGAAAGAATCCGTTAACGCCATGGTTGACCTCGAAAATGGTTGATAAAATCAGAAATTTTGAAACGGTGTTAAATGGTTACCATCCAACGAGCTCGGACTATAAGTTAACCCCCATAAAAAAGGGTATATTAAAGACAATTTCAAGTTGGAGGTATCATTCTGGATTTTATAAATTACCATATGACATAAAAATTTTCCATAAAATATGGAAGTATCGTCAGCCAGAAATTGAAGGCTTCCAAAGTGAATAAAATGAGAAGAATTCCCGCCAAATTACTGAGCCCGTTTCTTCGTTTCTTTGTCAAACATTACTTTAAAAAACCAAGATCATACCGTTACAAAGACCTTAAGATAAAAGTTTTTCCAACTGTTTTTTTTCCTCATTTTACCATAAGTACAAAGCTGCTTTTGGAGTTTTTAGAAACTGAAAAGATAGAAAACTTAAATTTTTTGGAGCTAGGATGTGGTACTGGTATTATCAGTTGCTTTGCTGCAAAAAAGGGAGCCAATGTTGTCGCGTCTGATATCAATGACAAAGCATTAGAAAATGCACTTTACAACGCTACGAAAAACAATGTTAAAATTCAAGCTATGAAATCTGATTTATTTACGGATTTAAAGAAATTTGAATTTGATTATATAGTGATCAATCCCCCATATTATCCTAAAGACCCTGAAAATGATGCTGAAAAGGCTTGGTTTTGTGGTAAAGACTTCGCCTACTTTAAAAATTTATTCGACCAATTATCAAAACAGAAAATTAGCCAAAAGAAAGTAGTCATGATTTTATCTGAAGATTGTGATATAGAAAACATTCAAAACTTGGCATTACGTCACAATATTTCGTTAGTCGCGATTAAAGAGCAGAAGAGACATGGTGAATTAAACTATATTTTTCAACTAATCAGCTCTAACGTCCCTTCATAGCTAGTAAATAACCATACAATAAATTAGATGTTAATTTATGATAGCCCCATTTTAGTAAGTTCTTAAAATTCCCTTTTTTCATTTTAACTTCTGTCTGTTTTTGACGGAACCGTTTATGAATAAATCGGTGTAATACTTTATAGAATTTTGGGGAGAATGTACTTTTATACATCATTAATAACTCATCAGAATCTTCCCAATTGGTTTTTTCGCTTAGCTGACTTTTCACAATATCATAAAACTTTGTACCTGGCAATGGATAAGAAACAGAGACACCTATGTCATGAGGCATTAAAGTAAACAACATGTTTAATGTTGCTTTAATATCAGTCCAATCTTCACCTAAATAACCAAACTGAAGAAAAAAGCAGGGCTTTAAACCTTTACTTTGCATCAGTTTTGTGCAAGTTTCAATTTGAGCCAAACTGGTGCCTTTATCCATGGCATTTAATATTTTTTGAGACCCACTTTCTGCACCAATCCAAACTTCATCACAACCAGATTCAGCTAAGTTGTCAATTGTGTCATCTTTCAGCAATAAATCGGCTCTTGATTGAATTTTATACGGGATGTTTATTTCATTTTTTTTAAGAACACTATTATAGTCTTGCACCCAACTTGGTTTTAAACCAAAAATATCATCTCCAAACCAAATATGATCGAATTTAAATAAAGACTGCATTAGTTTTATTTCATTGACCACATGTTCAGGAGACCGACTATTGTATCTATTACCATAAATAGGTTTTGCACACCAATTGCATTTGTATGGACAGCCTCTGGTTGTTGCTAAATTGATTGAAAAATAGCCGTGTTGTTGCCACGCTTTTTGATATGGTTTAATATCAATTAAATCCCAAGCTGGTAAGGGAAGGCTGTCAAGGTCGGTCAATATTGGACGTGGAGTAGTTTTGACTGGTTTCTCATCCTCTAGATAAGCAATGCCAGCTATTTCACTGGGCTTAATGTCTTGCTTTAAACTGTTTAGTAGGTCTAATAATGATTGCTCTCCCTCTCCCAAAACAATATAATCAGCCCCTTTCTCCAAATATGATTCAAAATGATCTGTCGAGTCACTACTCGCTACAATAACAATCATTCCATTTGCCTTTGCCATGGCTGTCATGTCATAGGCAGCAGTTCTCATTTTGGTTAAGCACATTTTTGTGAGATAGTTAAAACCATCATCATAAATGACTAGCACTTGCTGTTGTTTGTCTTCTATTTGGGCCAAAATTTTGTTTGGCGAATTTGCAAAGTAAGTATCAAAAAAACTAACCTTAAATCCAGCCTTTCTTACAACTGAGGCAGCTAAAATTGTTCCTAGAGGTGGATAGGGTTTACTGAGTTCAAATTGTTTTGGATCGAACTTTAAAAAGTAGCTATGAGTAAAAAGAACATTCATTCGTTAATACCTAATTCTATTAATTTTTCAGTGTAAGATTTCAACACTCGGTTCTGAAAATCTCTTGGGTGATGTTTAGATACACCACGATTAGTTCTCATAGTCAATTCAAATTTTGTCATATCAAAGTCCTTGAATTTTTTTTGCCATTTCCGATAGGTAAATTTCATTAAATATAGGTCTAACTTATCTCCAAATTGCCCTTTAAACATCCACTGAACTATATTCTTTAATCCAGTTCTATTTCTAATGTCATTGCTTACCATAGGATGTTCAAATTGATTGATAAATGTTTTTGACCAATTATTTTTGGTTTTAAATTCATGAATCAATTCATGGTTGAATACAGGAAGAAGAAAGGAGGTTTCAATGGCGGTGAACATATTCTTATCCCTTATTTCAAGATTATTGGTATCAACGAAATAGTTAACACAAAAGTACTTTTTTGAATTAAAAAGTACAATCTTTTTAAATGCAATCAAGAAAGTTCTGCAAATCCATAAGCGATTTGGAGAAGTAATGATAAAATAATCTATGTCACCATCATTATGCATAACGTTTTTTGATAAGGATCCTGAGACGCCAATACCTTTAACATACGGGAATGCTTTAATTATTTTGGCGTAACGAGGTAATTTTGTTAAATACTTTTGTGCAGCAGCAGTTTTGGACTCCCTTTCATTTACTAAAGATTCAACATTGGTTTGTAGACTATAATAATCGTTATATTGAAATAAAGTTTTGTCTTGAATAAGGGTGTTTAAAGAAGATGAAATGGTATTGTTGTTTTCTTGACACAAATTGTTTAACTCATTTATGTGTAGTGGATGATTGAAAATATCAAAATAGGCAATACTCTTTAAGATGGCTGTTGTCAACTATTTTAGTTTTTTGTTGGAAAGGTGAAGTTACTTATTTAAACTTGAAATTATGATTGGTTGATTTTAAAAAAATGAAATATTTTTTACTTCCTTTGTTCATTCTGCGTATAGAATAATATAAATGAATCGCACCTCAATTAAATACTTTCATTATTTCATTGCATGTATCTGCTTTGACCTATTACTGATATGTGGAGTTGGGCTATTTTTCAATGTAGCACAATTGCATTTTCTTGCTATTATATGGTTTGTTTCAAATTTTATTAATTACCCAAAAATTGCCTCAAGAAGATTTATAAGCTACTACCAATTGCTAATACTAACCATAAAGCAGTATGTGACATTTTTAGCCATATGGACTCTTGGGTTAATCCTAATGTCTTTTTTTAACTATAAACCACAGCTCTTTGCGCCACTAATTATATTATCTGCATTTGCTAGCAGAATTCTTTTCGTTTTTATTTTAAGACTTTACCGTATAGTCGGTCGTGGGTTTAACCGGTTTTATATGATTGGAAACTCTCCAATTATGACAAGCATAAAAAACAATTTTTTAAAGTCGAAAAGCCATGGTTACGTTTTTGAAGGTCAGTCTAATGAGTTAGATTTTGATTTTTTAAGAGGCTTAATTATTAATAGACATTTAAACGAAGTTTATTGCTCCGCCAAAAGTGTAAATCAAAATGAATTGTCTCAACTACTTGGGTTAGCACTTCACTATGGTGTTAACATTCATGTTGTTTCTGATATTGTTGATGACGATAAAAATTTTGCAGTTGGAGCAGAATCACTATTGTTTTACTCTGAACTAGGTCTTGAGGACTTTCCACTTATTGATAGAAAAAACTTAATTTTTAAACGAATTTTCGATATTATTTTCTCATCAATAATCATTTTGACCGTTTTATGGTGGGTCTGGATAATAGTTGGAATTCTAATAAAAATAGGATCTAGAGGGCCTATTCTATATAAACAACCACGTGCTGGAAGAGAGGGGAAATACTTTACTTGTTTAAAATTTAGATCAATGAAAGTGACAAGTTCAGAGAAGCAAGCGACAAAAAATGACGATAGAATAACGAAAATTGGACGATTCATTAGAAAAACTAGTATTGATGAATTACCGCAATTTGTCAATGTATTTTTAGGAGAAATGTCAGTAGTTGGACCACGTCCTCATCCTAAATTATTGAATGATCAATTTGGTTCTCAAATTAGTAATTATGACAGCAGATTACTTGTAAAACCTGGTATTACAGGGCTTTCTCAAGTCTCAGGATTGCGAGGTGAAACTGCTAAGAAATCTACTATGACCCAACGGGTTAAAGTTGACCTGATCTATATAAAAAATTGGTCATTAGCTAAAGACATTTCTATTATCTCCAAAACAATATTTGATCTGTTATTTTTGAGGAATAAGGATGTGTATTAAAAATACTAAACGTATGTTCGAATGATTAATAGAAGTGATAGTTTTTATTAATCATATTGAGAGCAGAAATTAATGATTGGTCTAAGTCTGGCTCAATGTACCGCTTCTCGCCACTTTAGTGCACAAAAAAAGGCGTTGCTTTCACAACACCTTTTTTGTGGGCCCACCAGGGCTCGAACCTGGGACCCCTTGATTATGAGTCAAGTGCTCTAACCAACTGAGCTATAGGCCCAATTTTTTTTCGAGATTGAGGGTTTCTCGTGGCCTTTAGCGAAGTTGCCTGTCTTGAGCGACAGTCGAAAGAAGCTATAGGCCCGATATTTTTATGAGTTGGGTTCTCACCAAAAGCTTACGCCTTTAAAGGGTGCAAATGTATTTGTTTAAAATGTATATTCAAAGTAAAATTTAATAATTTTGATAGATGAATTTGAATTACGAAGCGATCATATTTGACTTAGGTGGCGTTATTTTAAATATCAATTATCATAAAACGGCTGAAGCCTTTAAAGAATTAGGGGTTACTAATTTTGATGAATTATATTCACAAGCACAACAAATAGGTATTTTCAATGCTCTTGAGGTGGGAGAAATTCAACCTGAAGCATTTTACGAAGCCATTCGGCAAATGAGCGGATTGCCATTGTCAAATTCAGTAATTGAAGCAGCTTGGAATGCCATGCTTTTAGATTTACCAAATCATAGAGTAGACTTAATAAAAAGAATAAGGGATGAGGTGCCTATTTATTTGTTGAGTAATACGAACATTATTCATTTAAAAGCGTTTAGAAAAATTATTGAAAATGATTGTGGTAATGCACTTTTGCTTGAAGATCTTTTTCAAAAAGTGTATTATTCGCATGAAATTGGCATGCGAAAACCTGATGCGAATACATTTAGATATGTATTGAATCAACATCATTTATCGCCTCAAAATACATTATTTATTGATGATAGTATCCAGCATATTGAAGGTGCAAAAGCTGCTGGCATTAAGGCTCATCATTTAGTTGATGGTGACATTATGACCCTATTTAAATCTGAGTTTGGCTATTAGTCACCTTTCAGAACTTATTATAGTAGTGGAATCATTATATTTGGGGCAAAATTGACAATATGAATTTAGATTTAACAGGAAAAACAGCAGTTGTTTGTGGAAGTACTCAAGGAATTGGAAAAGCAGCAGCAATGGAGTTAGCTTCAATGGGTGCTAACTTAATTTTAGTGTCTCGAAATGAAGCTAAGTTACAAGCTGTTATTAATGAACTACCTTCTTCAGATAAACACACCTATCTAGCGGTTGATTTTTCAAATCCTGATGATCTAAAAACTAAATTCAATGCTTATATTTCAGGAAAATCAGTTAATATTTTAATTAATAATACAGGTGGACCAGCAGGTGGACCGGCAAATAGTGCTGATGTATCTGAATATTTAGCGGCATTCAATCAACATTTAGTGTGTAATCATATTTTGGTTCAGGCAGTCCAAGATCAGATGAAAGCAGAAGGTTATGGCAGAATTATCAATGTTATTTCAACGTCTGTCAAACAACCTCTGCCAAATTTGGGAGTGTCAAATACCATTAGAGGGGCTGTTGCTAATTGGAGTAAAACTTTAGCCAATGAACTTGGTGAGTTTAATATTACGGTTAATAATGTATTGCCTGGTGCTACTAATACTGTGAGATTAAAATCCATTATTGAGAATAAATCAGCTAAAACAGGTAAGGATTTTGAAACCATTAAGGCAGATATGGCAAACGCTTCACCAATGAAAAGAGTAGCTGAACCAGAAGAAGTAGCCAATGCCATTGCATTTTTAGCATCTCCTGCAGCGAGTTATATCAATGGTATAAATGTACCAGTAGACGGCGGAAGAACCAAGAGTTTATAGCTTTCAGACTTCAATGCACATTAGACAGACATCATCTACTTGTTCAAGATTTTGACGCCAATCGTTAAACTTGTCAGCTAATATTATTTTTTGTTGACTCAAAGGTTGATCCTGAATTGATAGTATCAGTTTTTTCAAAGGTTTATATTTAAATTTTTTCCCTCCAGCAGCAATGGCTTCATCTGTTGAACCACCAAATTGGTCAGCGTAGCCATCTGTGTTTAAGTATATTAACGCACCTTTAGGAAGTTCGCATGTTTGTTGTGGAAAAGGAACCCTTTTGTCAAAATCACCAATGGGTTGTTTAGTACCTGATAATATGTACAATTGATGTGTATCAGTTTCTATATTAGATTCTGCTTCTTTGCCATCTACAATTAATGGTGGAGTACCAATTGGTAAAACGATCCATGCAGAATTATGGGCACCTGAAAATGAAAATAGAGCAGACATCCTTTCAATAGAATATTCCAGAAATCCTAAAGCTATATCCATACCGTCTTTGATTATTTTGCCTGTTTCTTGATCTGTAAAAGCTTCTAAAACAATGGTATTCGTTTTCTCAAGAATGTCTTTCGGTTTTCTTAACTTATGTTCTAATATTGAACTGTTTAATGCTCTTGTACAAATTAGTGATACCATAGCACCAGGTACACCATGACCAGTACAGTCTGCGACAGCAAAATAAACTTTCTTGTTTTTACTTTTCACTGGTTCCGCTACCCAATAAAAATCACCAGAAACAATATCTTTTGGCATGTAGAGTACAAAATAATGCTCAAATGCGGCTTTCATTTTTTCGAAACTCGGCAGTAGTGATCTCTGTATTCTACGGGAATATAATATTGAATCTGTTATTTCTTTGCTTTTTGTAGTGAGTTCAGCATGTTGGAATTCTATTTCAGATTTTTTTAGTTCTAGTTCATCTTTTTGATCAACTACCTCTTGTGTTCTAATTGTAATAGTTTCTTCTAATTTTTTTTGCTTACTGATGAGTTGTTTGGTTCTAAAGTCTAAATACCAGATTAAGATAGCTAGAATCACTAAAAAGGTAATTATTCTAAATAACCAAGTTTGCCAATATGGCTTTTTTATAGTGAAAGTAAACTCCTCTATTTTGTCAATTACTTCACCATTCTCATTTGTAGATTTTAATTGAAAAGTATAATGACCAGGTGCTAAATTGGTATAATCACAATTACTTTGACTAACCAAAGGCCTAAAATCGGCATCAAAGCCTTTTAATCGCCATGTATATTTAATATTTTTGGGCGCTACAAAATTTAATCCTATAAAATCAAAGGAAATTGTATTGATGTCGTAGGGTAATTCTAAATCTACCGGCAAGTTAAACTGTCCTTCAATACCTTGGCAATATTCGGACTCAGCCCAATTTGTAAAATGGTTATTGATACTGATGGATTGGATATAATTAATGGATTCACCACCACTTTTAGATAATTCTTCTGCCGCTTTATTCAAGCAAAATAAGCCATTAACAGTTCCAAACCATAAGTTACCGTATGAATCGACATAAGAAGCATTGGCATTATTTTGAAGACCCAAAAACCCGTTTTCAATACCATAGTTTAGCACTGAAATAACAGAAGAGTCCTTTTCAAGATTACAAACATCAAGTCCTTTTTCATGACCAACCCACAGTTTATTATCATAAATGAGTAATGAAAATATATAGTTGGAACTTAAACCAAGTTCAATTGGAAGCTGAACGATTTGTAAAGTATTTTTTTTATGATCAAAATAACCATAGTACAGTCCTTTGCCTTTGGTCCCCAGCCATGTATTACCATACTTGTCAAACTCAATTGATGAGAATTGATTAATATCTTTATTTATTTTAGGGTTAATGATTTTTTCGTGATCAAGAATGCTGATTTGACCATCATTAAATCCAATCCATAATTTTTGAGAAGGATCCTCTTTAATAAATGAAATTTGCTGTCCAGCTAGTCCGTCTTCTTCTGTAAGTGTTGTTATCGAATAATTATTGTAGTCATTAGTTTTAAACTTAATTTCATTCAGTCCTAAGCCAGTTCCAACATAATAAACACCATCTTTTTGCAGGATAGAACTAACATGGTTACCAACAAGTCCATTATCAGTAGTGATAGAAATTAATTCATTGCCGGCATCAATTAAAAGGCCATTTTGAATGCCATAGAATAAAACCTGATTACTATCTTTAAATATGGTGTGAACTGGCTGTCCAAGTAGGTTTGCATTTGTAAAAATTTTCGGGTCGGATTGAAATGCATTATGATTATAAAGTAAAGTAGATGCACCGTCAATAGTGCCAATAATGAGCTCATTTTTTTTGTTTTCCGCAATCGATAAAATTTGATTTGAGGGTAGTTTATTATTGGTATTGTAGCTTATAAAGTCTCTGTAGTTATATTTCATGATTCCACCAAAGTAGGTACCAATCCACATATTACCGAAATTATCCTTTTGGATACATCTTACTCGTTCATTCGATAAACCATTCGATCTGTCAATGTTAATAAAGTCGCCATCACTAAAAATACTAATGCCATTTTTAGTGCCAAACCATATATTGCCTTTAATATCTTCAGATATAGATCTGATTCGGTTATTAATTAAACCATCAGCTTCTGTCCAAGATCTAAATTTACCATTGGTAAGAACCGACAATCCTTTATTTGTGCCAATCCATAAATGGTCTTTGCTATCCATGAATAAACTCAAAATAAGGTTATCACTTAGCCCATTTGTATTTTTAAAAATGGTTAAATTATTATTTTCCATTAGGCATAAACCATCATCAGTACCTATCCATACTTTGTTGGAATCGGCTAGAACGGTTCTTACTTTTTTGTGAGGTAAATTGAAATTGACTTTTAGTTTTGAGCTAATCTCTTTTTCTGAAGGGTCAATAATTGAGATGCCTTTATTTGTGCCAACCCATAAATTACCTTCACTATCTTGAGTAATACATCTAATATAATTGTCGCTCAACCCATTTTCTGTTGTTAAGCTTTTGATTTCACCATATTCAAAAAATGATAATCCATTATCGGTTCCAAACCAAAGTACACCATTATCGTCTTCAAATATGACCCTTATATGTTCAGATTTAAGTCCCTGCTTACTACTGAAATTTGTAAATTTTTGACCATCAAATTTCGAAATACCACCTCCTTCTGTACCTACCCAAATAAAGCCTTCATTATCTTGTAGAATAAAATAAACGCCTGATCTTGAAAGTCCTTCTGAGAGTGAATAGTTTTTGAAATGGTAATGCTGCCCATATGTAAATACGGAAATTGTGAGAAAAATAAGTGCGAATATTAGCTTTTGCATTACCATCCAAAGATAATCTTATTTCCTTATTTAACTTTAATTCTATGAATTAGTAGGTAATTCTGATTTTTTTTCAAATGTTTTACAAGCTCGCCTAAATATTTATTAAGTTTGCGATTCGATAAAAATGGCCCTATGGCGCAACTTCATCAAGAAGATTTAGTTGCACTAAGAGGCAAAAAGGCCCCGTGGCGCAACTGAATAGCGCATCAGATTTCGGCTCTGAGGGTTACAGGTTTGAATCCTGTCGGGGTCACTAAGAAAGCAAAACGCCAGCAGAACCTTCTGTTGGCGTTTTTATTTGGTCAGCATTGAATCGAATGAAATTCGAATTCAAGGATGAGCAAATAAAAATCAAAATCGCAGATTTTGCGTTTTGTTTTCGGAATTCGGAGTTCCAAGGATCGTGGAGCAATCCTAAGTCTAACGAGCGCAGGGAATAACCCTTCAGAAGATTTTTTAGTCGCGTTGAGATCATTTTATTCTTTTAGCAACTTAAATCTTATTGTTTCTCCTTCAGAATTAAGTTCAATGAAGTAAATACCAGTAGGATAATCAAATTCGAACTGATAGATTGGTGAATTGATTTTTTCTGATTGATAAACCAACTGCTCATTGACATTGTAAATATTTATTGATACATTTTTTAGGTTACCTAGTTCTAGATTGACCTGTCCATAAGTTGGATTTGGATAAATCTGAATTTGATTAAGTATAGTTTGCCCAATTCCTACTGTTGAAATATTTACACAGGCTGAGGTGTCCGTGCAACCATTTCCTGTTATTTCTAATGCATAATTACCATTAGCAGTGGCTGTATAGTTTTGGTTTGTTTCGTTCGGAATAGTTGCATAATTATTATCACAGTCTAACCATTGGTATTGTGCTGCACTTAGGTTGGCAGATAAAGTGATATCTGATACTGATAAACTATTATCTATTTGAAAAAAGTCGACAAGTATAGTATCACTTGCTGAGCATAAATTCATTTCAACAGATACCCAGTAGGTTCCAGCGCTTGACACTTCAAAAATTGAATTAGTTGTGGAAGCATTATTTTGCCAAAAATAAATAGAATTTGAGTTTGAGGCATCTAGAACAAGAATTTCCCCAGCGCATAATGTCGTATCGTTACCTAGATTAACTGAAGGGGTAGGGTCATAATTGACATTAATTGTATCTCTATCAATACAACCAATTGAATCCGTCACTTTAACCCAGTAAACACCTGGTACAGTTATTTGAGCTACAGAATCTGTGGCGTTATCATACCAAAGATAGTTTGCATTGGAAGTAGTATATGCATTAAGTGTTAAAGTAACACCATTACAAACAGTAGTATCAGTCCCAAGATCAACTTGCGAATTTTCAAAAACAGTTATTATTATACTATCTCTAACGGTGCCACAATTATTAGACACGTCAACCCAGTAAATGCCTTCTGTATCAAATATATTTACAGTTGCAGTGGAGCCATTGCTCCATAAATAATTACAATTAGGACAATTAAGATTTTTAAAAACGTTTCCACCAAAGCATATACTAGTGTCGTTTCCAAGAGTAAAGCTAGGTAATTGACCGACGTTTACCGTGTAAGTTACTGTGTCAACATCACCATATAAGATATAACTTGAATTTAATGAAGGTGATACCTGTAAAATAGGAGCCTGCGATATGATAGTTGTAGGGGCATCTGAATTTGCCCAGTTATATATTGAATTGTTGTTGTTCGAAAGATTTATTGTATCTCCTATACAAATTTCAAATACAGTTTGAATTCCTGGAGCAAATGTATTTTGAAAATTTGGAAGACCAAGTTGTGAGGTTTGTCCACCGAGATTAAAACCACTAATGTTAAAATTACATCCCGCGCCAAGGGTATTTGGGTCAGATATTACTGCCAGAGTAGTAGAACCATCTACTGCCGCATATATTTTATCATCAGGTGCTATTTGTAAAGCGGTTATAAAATCAAATAGAAACACACCAAGATTAGTCATTGAAGATTGAATATCATTAGCACTTCCGCTTCCAGCTAAGAGATTGTATTGAGCAACTGTACCTGGATTCCAGGTTGTATAAAGTAATTCTCCATTTGGTGAAAATTCAACACCATAACAATCTGTTCCAGTGGTAAAATTAATTGGGTTAGTTAACAGACCTGTTGAATTATCAAAATCAAACAATTCAATTTCATCTAAGAAATAAAGCGCATTTGCTATTCTATCGCCAGCTCTATTTGATTTTAATTGGCCAATTGTATTGATAAAATTTCCAGATAGGGTAGACCCTACTGAACTAATAACAGGCGTTGTAGAAATGCCTGAAGAACTGACGAGATAAGATAAATAATTATTTGAACCATAATCGTGTGCAACAATCCAAAAATCTACGGTGTTTTGATGCCGTATGGCTACAAGTTTTTCACATGTTGGTGCAGATAAAGCTTGATTTACATTAGATGTGACATCTCCTAACCCACCTTGTAAACTCATGTCTACCTCAGTATATTTTAGTCCTGAAATACTTCCTTCATGTCCGGTAGTAAAAATATAAAATATTGAATATGACCCAGGTTTTCTAATAATAATTGAAGATTGGGTACTGTTGTCATGCCCATCTAACCCGGTCCCATTAGGCATAACAATATGATTAGCATTGTAAACAGATACTCCGTCAGTGTAGAATAATAGTGTTCCAACAGAATCACTAATTGTTGCACATCCTTCAAATGAATTTACAGAGCCATTTGTGATAGCAGTTGGTCCTCCATTATTGAAATCAATACCAGCATTTGAACCAAAATACCAGAAATTGCCTTCTCCCTGACAAAAAATTAAATTGTTAAATAGTAAAAAAGCAAAGAATAAAGAATTTTTCATAGATGTTCACTAATAGTGTACCATAAGGATATTAAAGAAAAGTGAATCAGACCATTTATGTTTAATTTATAACAGTTTGGATAAAATTCACGATAAAATTCACAGTAAAGGAAGGTGACTTAAATCTTTTGATGAAAACTGAATTGCAATTGTGTTTTATGCCAATTGTCGGTTGTTTGATTCATGACCCCCATTTGCATTTTTAGCCCATTTTTTAAAATGTAGCCTAGTGATACGTAAAATCGATTACGGTCAAAAATTTCTACTGTATTTCCATTGCCGACATGTCTTTGACCATTAATGAAAAGTTCATTATACATAGCAAGATACACTGTGCCTTTAGCCATGTTCTTATTGTTTAGAGGAATATTTAAAAACAAGTTATACCTGTATCGGGGTCTCAAATCTTGACCCTCAACAAACCTTTGTTCGAATCTGAATCTGTGGTTTGTATAAAAACGATCTCCAAATTTAACTGGATACAATGCCTCTTGGTAAACTCTACTTTCTGAAGATGTAGATTGGCTTGAACCAAAAGCACCAGTAGTTACATTTCCATAGCCTAAAGTGAATTTAACATCCGCATTTTTAGGTGAGTAGGTCACTCCACCTCTCAATAATAATTGTTCAAGATCACCAACTATATTCCAGTTTCGGTATTGTATGTCGCCTTGCAATCCCCAGGGACTCTGCTTGAGATTAGTATTAAAAAAATACATGTACCAAGCCCCAATTTGACCCTGATTTATTTGTGCTTTGCTAATTTTTGGGGCTAGAAATAGAAGGCAGAGAAATGGATAAACTAGAATGGCTTTCATCTAATGTAAACTATTTAGGTCATTGTAGTTAATATAATCGGTTCGACTGATGGTGTAAATTACTATTCCTGAACCGTCAGTTATTATTCCTTTGGATTCATCATCAGCAATAGGGAAATTAATTTGGCATGATCTTCCATCATCTAGCTTTATCCCATAAGTTTCAATTGAGTTATTGATGTTAATCGAATTTTGAGTATAGCCATGGGTTGTAATTTCATCTAGCTGATTTTTCACACTAAATGTCTTTGCTTCAAAATTGAGGTCAAACTGTGTCCCATTCGAGTCTGTAGCTTTCCAATTTCCTCTATAGGTGTCAGAACCGCTGCAAGCGCTTAGAAGTGCTAGGGTTAAAATGGTTAAAATTGAATAAATCTTTTTCATATCCTTAGGTTGATTCAGCCCAATAGAATGTGGACGAACAAATGATTTACGAATATAACTAAAAGGAACTTATCTTTAAATGTCAGAAGAATAATTATTTGTTTCATATTTTACATATCAAGTTAAACGCGATTTTCCCCAATTAAAGACTCTTAGAACCGTGAATAATATTTTTTTTTCAATAAATGAGAAGTTTCGTAAATTGTTGTCACATTAACTTAATGTATACTAAAATATTGATAATTAGTATAATTGATAAAATTGAAGTCCTTGCAATAATAACTTTACTTTAATGCTGTGATATGAAATCTTTATTTGTTCTCATTTTTTTATTGAATATAACAACAATGCATGCTCAGGAAGGATATAAAATCTCTGGCTTAGTAGTTGATAATAATGATAATGCAGTTGATTTAGCTATTGTTTCACTGTATAGTTCTAAGGACTCTTTACTTTCAAAGAGGACTTATACTGATCAAGATGGGTCATTTACGTTGCCAAATATTTCAAAAGGAAAGTATTTCTTAAAAATAAAACAACTGGGCTTTTTGGAATATGAGTCATCAATTAATATCACTAAAACAGAAGTTTTGCCTAAAATTAAATTGATTCCCAACAATAAATTACTTTCCGAGGTAACCGTAAAGTCTAATACACCATTTGCAGTGCGGATGATTGACAGAACTGTAATTACCCCTGATGCCTTAATTTCAAGTGCTGGCAGTAATGCCCTTGAGGTATTAGAACAAGCTCCGGGAATAACAATTGACCAGAATGGCTCAATTATCTATAAGGGTCGGTCAGGAGTACAAGTATTTATTAACGACAAACCATCATATTTGTCAGGTTCTGAGTTGGAAAATTATTTACGAACACTACCTGCAGGGTCAATTAAAAATATTGAAATAATTGATAATCCGCCAGCTAAGTATGAAGCTGCTGGGAACGCAGGAATTATTAATATCAACATTAAGCGAGGTACTGTAAAAGGTTTATATGGTAACACAACAGTAAGCTATCGTCGAAGTAGATATAATGGGAGTAATAATAGCCTCAATTTAAACTATAATAGAACCAAAATGGGCTTATATTCTAATATTTATGGTGGGTTTTGGGGCAGTTTTCAAGACTTAAACATTAACAGATATTACTTAAACGAAAGTAATGTTTTGCAATCGTCATTTGCACAAAATTCATTTGGAGATAGAAATGGAAAATATTTAGATGGCAGAATTGGGTTAGATTTTTATCCAGCTGATAATACAACATTCGGATTTTTGTATAAAAGGTCATCTTCACCAAGGAGTAACAAGATAGACAATACTGCATTGGTGTCTGATCCTTCAAATATTTTATTGCAAAAAGTAATTGCTGATAATCTTAGTGAAACGACTTTTCAAAACAATCTGATAAGTGCTTTTATCAAGCATACATTGGATACACTTGGCAGCTCCATTTCTTTTGATGCGGATTTTGTCAATTATATATCAGGTAATAATCAAGTATTCAAAAACTATCAATACAACGCTTCTGATGTTTTATTTTATGAAGATCGAATTGATGGCGAAATTCCATCAGAGATAAATATTATTGCCACAAAAACGGATTATTCGAAAAATTTTAAGGGGAAGTCAAAGTTTGAGGCAGGGTTGAAATCAGCCTATACTAAGACAGACAATGAGGCTATTTATTCTAATACAGTTAGCGGAATAACTTCTCCAGACTATAATTTAAGTAATCGGTTTTTATATAACGAGTGGATAAATGCAGCATATGTAAATTATGCAACAGCAATAGGTAAGGTGAGTTTACAGCTAGGACTAAGAGGAGAAGCGACTAGGTTGGAGGGCAACCAATTGGGGAATGTTGAAATTTCAGATACTAGTTTTACAAGAAATTATGGTTCCGTGTTTCCGACACTATACGCTTCAACCAAGTTAGATTCTATTGGTAAACATGGCTTAAACTTTTCCTATGGTCGTAGAATTGAGCGACCTTATTTTCAAGATTTAAACCCATTTATTAGTCCATTGGATAAATTTACTTTTTATACCGGCAATCCAAATCTATTGCCAACTTTTGCTCATAACTTGTCCTTGACCTATTCTTTTAATAATATATTAAATACTACTGTTTCATATGCTAAAACAGTAGATGGCATTCAAGAAACATTAGAAATTCAAAATCAGATATATTATAGTCGTCCCGGAAATATTGCCTCTAGCCAATACCTAACGTTTTCCATAGATGGATCCTATTCTCTTACATCATGGTATAGAGTGAATGGATATGCTGAAGCATCACTAGTACGGTTTGATAGTGAATTGTATACTGAACAATTGAATTCGAGAGGAACAAATGTATATGTTTCGCTCACTAATAGTTTTCAGCTAAAAAAAGGATGGAAATTTGATATTAGTGGACGTTATTTAAATGATCATGTATCCTCTCAATTATTAATAAAAGGGTATGCTTTACTCAACTTTGGTTTGCAAAAAAACGTTTTTAATGGCAAAGGCATTTTAAAACTTGCTGTAAGTGATTTATTTTACAGTCGAATCGGCAATGGAGTCATTAATAACTTAAGTCAAACTAATGCTGATTGGAATAGTAAATTTGATTCCCAAAGTGCAAGAATTTCATTTTCGTATCGATTTGGAAAATCAACATCCGATAAGGAAAAATATAATGGTTCAGGCTCAGATAGCGAGCAAAAGAGAGTGAAGAGTTAATGTTCATTTATAAAGAACCTTGTTTTAGTGTTCAAGCATTTTTATTACAGTAATTGTAATAAATATTTTGTTATTGTTCACTGCGTTTTCATTTATTCGTACTTTCAGCGTGAATTATGGATTGGACTACCTTGTTAGGTTATTTTGGGGCATTATTAATTGGATTAGTTCTTGGCTTAATAGGAGGTGGAGGGTCAATTTTAACAGTGCCAATTTTCGTTTACATTCTAGGAATTGAACCCGTTTTAGCCACTGCTTATTCTTTATTTGTTGTAGGTTCTTCGGCATTAGTCGGCGCCATAACCAATGCCAGAAAAGGTATGATTGATTATCGTACAGGAATTGTTTTTGCTATTCCGGCGCTAATCGCAGTTTATTTGACTCGTATGTATGTCATTCCAGCCATTCCAGATATTCTTTTCACGATTGATTCTTTTGAGGTTACCAAATCAATAGGGATTATGGTGTTTTTCGCCATTATTATGCTGCTAGCATCTTACTCAATGATAAAAGGCCGGAAAGGCCATTTAGGCGAAATAGATCAAGACGTAAAATATAATTATCCTTTAATAATTTTGGAGGGTATTATTGTTGGTTTTTTAACCGGAATTGTAGGAGCAGGAGGGGGATTTCTAATTATTCCTGCCTTGGTTTTGTTAGCTAAATTACCTATGAAAAAGGCAGTAGCCACATCATTGATGATAATTGCACTAAAATCTTTAATTGGTTTTATAGGCGATATTCAAAATATAGAACTTAACTGGACTTTTTTATTGTCATTCACCTCGGTGTCTATTATTGGTATTTTTTTAGGGGTTTATTTAACTAAATTTATCGACGGACCAAAATTAAAGAAAGCCTTCGGTTGGTTTGTTCTTGTTATGGGGGTATACATTGTTTTAAAGGAAATTTTATAACACAATTTTAATTATGAAAACGGTATCATTTTTTGCAGTTATTTTGTTTGTTTTTACGGCTTGTTCTCAAAGTAGTAGTAATGAAACTAAAGTGCCACATAATAGTGAAGTTAAAGATCAAACACAAACTATTCAACGAGTTTCGAATGCAGATTTTAAAGACTATATGGCCAACAATAAAGATTATATTCTTGTTGATATTCGGACACCAAAGGAGTTTGATGAAGGTACAATTTCTGGCGCAATTAATATTAATTCAAGTAGTCGATCCTTTAAGGAGGAATTGAACAAACTAGATAAATCCAGACCCGTTTTAATGTTCTGCCAAAGTGGAGGTAGAAGTGGTAGAGCATTGCCTGTCTTTAAATCTTTAGGTTTTGAATTTGTTCTGGAACTTCAAGGTGGATATGGAGGCTATTAATTAGTGAGGCCAATATATGAATCAAACCATCAATAAAGGGAGTGATTTATTATATAATTTTCCATATATTCGGTCGCTTGATTACTCCCATAATCAAAAGCCACTAATTATAGAAAAAAATGAAGAAAATTGAAAAAGTTGTTTTGGTTGATGATAACGAGACGACTAACTTTTACAATGAAGATGTTTTAGAAGAGACTGATTTATTTGAGGAAATCATTGTTCTATCAAGTGGTAATGAAGCACTAGACTATTTTAGTAATATTAACGATACAGGTCAAAAATTGCCCGAGGTCATGTTTTTGGACATTAATATGCCCGACTATAATGGATTTGAGGTTTTAGAAACCTTAGAAGAAATGTTTGAAGAAAGAATTGATGCCATGAAAGTCTGCATGCTAACAACTTCAAACCATAAAAGGGATTTAGAGAAGTTTGATAAGTTTTTAAATGCTGTTGACTATATCAACAAACCATTATTGGCAGGACGCATACTAGAGGTAATCGAAAAACATTTTTGAGATTACATTTCTTTAGGGAAATAGAAAATAAAACTGGTTCCTTTGTCTAATTCACTTACAATTTCAATTTGACCATTGTAAGCTGAGGTTATCTTTTTTATTAAATAGAGACCTACAGCAGTACCTTCTGCATTGGTATTATTCGTAATCTTTTCAAATGGCTTAAAAAGTTTATCTTCATTCGCTTTTAAATCAATTCCAATACCATTGTCAGTATAAGTTATTTTTTTGTAATTACTTTCAATAGAAAAGGTGATGCTAATAATTGCTTTTGGGTGGTGATTGTATTTAATTGAATTTGTGAATAAATTCATGATTATACTTTCTATTGCCTTTTTATCTATGCTTAGCTCTGAGAAGCCTTTATCATGAATTGTAAATTCTAACTTTTCATCTAAAAAATGAGTGTCAGCAATCATATAAATTTCTTCTTTTAAATTGAGAACTTCAGCATTGTCTTTATAGATAATTGATGTTGCTTTGCCGAACTCTAAAAAGCTTTTTATTGTTTCTTTACCATTTCTTGAAGTATCAATTAACCTTGCTAAAATGTTTCGTACTTTTTCCTTGTTGTCCTTCTCAACATATTTCTGAAGCATGAGGGTCAAAGATTCTGTATTGCTTAACACCGTCTTTAAATCATGAGACACATGGTAGTTGAAAGAATCTAGGGATTCATTGGCTTTATGAAGTATGTTGTTATTTCTGTGTAGTTTTTCAACAAGGTTGTTTTGTTTTTCAATATAGTAGCCAATTGTGTAAAACGCAATGCCAAGAAATAATGGTGCCGTAGCTACTATATAGTGTACAGGATTCCCATTTAAGTAGCTGCCAATTTCTTTAAAAGAGAAAACATTATTGTGAAAAATACAACAATCAACCAATACTGATGCTATCGGGAAAATAAGACCAAAAAGAATTCCACCGACCAGATATTTGTACTTTATTGACATAATTGAATAGATTCGTATTGAATATAAGCGAAACTAAATATTATTACTTCAATAGAATTTAATTAAGAATCAAAAAGTAAACAAGTATATTTTAATAAGTAACTAAATTATCTTTGACTGTAACGGTTTTTTATTTTGCTAACTTTCCACCAAAATGGGCACGCATTCCTGAATAATCTTCACATCCTGAAGCCAAAATTTCAATAGTGTCTTTATTGAAAATAAACGTTAATTCGCAACCATTTTGATCTGTATAATACCCTTCTTTTTCCGTTTTCATATTGGCAAGCCCTGCAATGCTGCCTGAATGTCCATTCATTCCATTTACACTGTAATAAAAATCGAATGTTGCATGATCAATATAGCTTATGTTAATTTTATCTTCGGTAGTGTAAAGGTCATAGTCATCAGTTTCTGAATTGTATAATCCCGACTCATGTTCCAGCTTATATTGTTTGAACTTCTGTTTGTCGGCTACAATAGTTTTTGAGTTAATGGATAGTTTAGATAAATTAAAATCTGCTGAATTATCTTCATTTTTGGCATCTTTCCATGTTCCTTTTATAGACGATTCTGAATAATAACCGCTAAAATACCCGGATGTTTTTCCTTTGTAAGACTCTTCTAATTCAATGGATTGATCTTCTAAATTGATTTGCCCTTTCAATTGCAATTCCTTTTGGCGTGTTGAATAATAATAGGTGCCAGTAATATCGTTTCCATTTGCAACAAGTTTCATCACAATCTGTGAACTATAAATATCAATAATTCCGGCGTAATAATATGCCTTCCCATTTTCAAAAAATAAATCAATTTTTGCTCTTTCAGGCTCATTGCCAGCTTCTGGATGCTCTAGTTGTAATTGAGTATCAATAGCATTGTCAATCACAGTATTTTCAGATTGATTTTTACTACTACACCCAATAGTAAATAAAAGCAATGAAACTAAAAAGTATCGTGTCATAGTTATTTTTTTTGAGAAAGATAATATTTTATAATTAATCCGTAAAGACAAATTGGACCCTTCTGTTTTTAGAACGATTTAGTTCTGAAGTATTAGCATGTTGAGGACTGTTTTTTCCTTGGGAGTTTATTGTTGTTCTTTGTGAATTAATTCCCTTATTGATTAATTGTTGCTGAGCTCTTTCAGCTCTTCCTTTTCCAATAATAACGTTCACAGCATTTTCACCTAAATCAGATGTATGACCAACAATTTTCACGTTTAAATCAGGATGATTTTTTAATATAGTTGCAACAATTTTTGATCATTATTGATTTCGGCATAGACTTTACAGTCATTAAAAGCAATATAGGCTTTGTCAAAATTACCTGAATTAAGGTAAGCCCTTCCTTTTCTATAAACTACCTTATATAAAGTATCCGAATCCACTGGTAATAATTTGGCCGTTTTTTTCCATTGCTCAGCTTCTAAATTAAAACTACCAGTTTGCCCATAAAATATTGCTGCTTGGTGATGATAGTTACATTGCTCTTTTTCACTTTTTAAATCGATATCAATCCCTGCATTTTCAACTATTTGAAATGCAGAATCAAAATTAATGTCTAGTAATTGATAGGCAATTGTAAAAGTAGAATCCACTTCATTAGCATATCCTTTTTGGCTTGGAGTAATTGAAAATAAGACTATAAGCATACGAGCAATAAAGAGCTCTTTTTCTGAATTAATTTCATCATACTTAAATTGGGTTAATAAACTAATCAAACTTAATAATCATTTGGGAGTTTCAGTTAATAGGGCTATAAAATAAAATATTTTAGACTATCAACTCTGAAGTATAATTGTACTCATACACCTCATGTCAGAGACATTTATTGTTTTAATTGGTTCCACTAAAACTAAGCTATGCTTTCTAATTAATTTATCTAAAATATTATTTTCTAGTAAATATCGAAATGTATTGTCAGGAAGATAGGCTATGCCATCATCATTTACTTTAAAGGATTTATTGACCGCTAAATTGCTTGTCATTCTGATAAATAATTGCCCATTCGGTTTTAAAAGTCTCACCAATTTATCGAATAAAATTTCAAAATGGTTGTGTGATTTGGCAAAATGTAATACTGCATTAGCAATAACGTAATCGTATTTTTTTCCATTGGGAAAATCTTCAATGGATGAACTTATCAACTGTTCTTTACAATTGGGATATTGATTCTTGAGTGATTGAATTGCATCATCATTTGAATCGAATCCAGTAATGTTAAATGCTAGCTGTTGAAGTACAACAAAATTTCTACCACTTCCACAACCTGCGTCTAATACTTTTAAATCGGTATTTAATCTACCCTTTAATATTTGGTCAAGCAAGTATAAGTCTAATCCTTGTATATATTTTAAATCTGAAATTGTCATGTTATAGTTCTTCTGCAGTCACTAATTTAGTTGATTTTTTCAACTTAGAAAATTGGTTTAGATTGATTCAAAAAACTAAGCGAAATTAAAGTGTACAATTCAATTGAAAACAATAAATTTGCATCAAATATTACAATTATGGCAGCACAAGAGGATAAGTTAAAAGATATAATTGGTCACGCTAAGGAGTACGGATTTGTTTTTCCAAGTTCAGAAATTTATGATGGTTTAAGTGCAACATACGATTATGGACAATTGGGAGCGGAGTTAAAAAACAACCTGAAGTCATATTGGTGGAAAGCCATGGTGCAAATGAATGAGAATATTGTTGGGTTGGATGCAGCTATTTTTATGGCACCAGAAACTTGGAAAGCCTCAGGCCATGTTGATGCATTTAATGATCCTCTAATTGATAATAAAGATTCTAAAAAACGCTACAGAGCAGATGTTTTAATTGAAGATTATATCGAAAAAATTCGTCAAAAAATTAATAAGGATGTGGCGAAAGGTTTGAAACGGTTTGGAGACGCTTTTAACGAACCTGAATTTAGAGCAACGAATCCAAATGTGCTTCGTAGAGAAGAGGAGATAAAAGGGATTGAAGATAGAATGCGAGAAGGTTTGGTAAATGAAGATTTGGCAGCTGTGAAGCAATTGATAGAAGACTTAGGGATTGCTTGCCCATTAAGTGGATCGAAAAATTGGACTGATGTGAAGCAATTTAACTTAATGTTTTCAACCGAATTAGGTTCTGTGTCTGGAGAGTCGGCTAAAATATACTTAAGACCTGAAACTGCACAAGGGATTTTTGTTAATTATTTGAATGTGCAAAAATCTGGCGGAATGAAAATTCCGTTTGGTATTGCACAAATTGGTAAGGCTTTCAGAAATGAAATCGTTGCTCGTCAGTTTATTTTCAGAATGCGTGAATTTGAACAAATGGAAATGCAGTTTTTTGTAAGACCAGGAGAGGAAATGAAGTGGTATGATTACTGGAAAGATTATAGAATCAAATGGCATAAAGCACTGGGATTTGATATGGAGAACTATCGTTTTCATGATCATATTAAAATGGCACATTATGCCAATGCTGCTGCAGATATAGAATTTAATTTTCCAATGGGCTTTAAAGAACTGGAAGGGATTCATTCTAGAACTGATTTTGATTTAAAACAACACGAAGAACATTCGGGTAAAAAATTGCGCTTTTTCGATCCAGAAATAAATGAATCATATATTCCATATGTTGTTGAAACATCAATAGGATTAGATCGATTATTTTTAGCTGTAATGTCTGCTGCTTATAAGCAGGAGAAATTAGAAGATGGTTCTGAAAGAGTTGTAATGGCCATTCCAGCGCCATTGGCACCATACAAAGTAGCTATTTTACCATTAACCAAAAAGGATGGGCTGCCAGATTTAGCTAGGGAGATAATGGATACTTTAAAGTTAGATTTTAACTGTCAGTACAATGAGAAAGATGCAATAGGTAAAAGATACAGAAAAGCGGATGCCATAGGCACACCTTTTTGTGTAACGGTAGATCATCAAACACTAGAAGATCAAACTGTGACCATTCGAAATAGGGATACAATGATTCAAGACAGAGTAGCCATTTCAGAATTGTATAGTATCATTGACAAAAAGGTAAATATTCGCCTGTTACTAAATAACTAGACC
The DNA here is from genome assembly GCA_045107045.1 of Crocinitomicaceae bacterium. Taxonomy (GTDB): domain Bacteria; phylum Bacteroidota; class Bacteroidia; order Flavobacteriales_D; family Crocinitomicaceae; genus Putridiphycobacter. Next base: position 25,360 of record JBGCFR010000020.1, on the reverse strand, counting down.
TATTTTTCTTCCGGCAAAACAAATATGAAAGGCATTGTAAACTTTGTAAAGCCAACACCCTTTTTAGTGGCTTCATGAGGTTGCCATTGTGGGAATGACTTAATAGTTCTAATGGCTTCTTTTGAAAGGAATTCTGATGGAGAATCTTTTATTTTAATGTCGTAAACATATCCCGCTTCATCTACTTTAAATGAGGTCAGTACTTTGCCAGCATGTCCAAGAGATAAGGCCTTTTCTGGATACTTTAAATTGGTCCCAACATACTTTTTTAACATGGGATTTCCACCAATAAAATTAGGAGGTTTTGTGCCTTCTGGTAAACTATCAATAGTTAGATTCTTTGTATTTAAATTCAAGCTGTCAATGTCCATTTTTATTTCAGTTTTCGCATATGAAGACTCACAAATATGCATTGGATTTACAAAGTAACTGCCCTTGTAAATTTTTGCTGAAATAATAATAAACGATAACTTATCAACTAGGTCTTTATTTTTCGATACTGAATAGAGCATTGAGAGGCGTTTACCAAGTTGGTATGGCTTATAGCAATTTAATTCCCAATAATTAATTTCATGTAATGATATGAATAAATAATTCATTAAATTTTCGGTCACACTGAAGGAGTGTTTATTAATTAATTGAAAAGCCTTCTTTTCTAAGGCATCTAAATGCCTATGAGACATTAATGCAAAAGCATGCCATTCATTAAATTCTTTTGTATAGTTTTTAGTGTACTCCTTTTCTTTTGATTTCATCTTGTATGCACTAAACAAAACAAAATCTTGGACGTCATCCATTGATTTGTAATTCTTCTTGGCATAGGAAAGGAATTCAGACTTAGCGAGTTCATAATCAAGATCATTGTCTTTAATGATTGAATCGATATAATACTCTAGTGCAAGTTCATATGGATCGTCTGATGCAGCAGCATGATTGCACAAAAGTAGTATTGTAAATAAAAAATAAAAATGTTTCATCTTATTTCAAGTCACCGTTTTCTACGGCACTTTTTTTTAAAAGTTTCAAATTAGGGGACTTTAAGTCATGGGGATAATCTTTAGTCTTCTTAATAACAAGCATTAATCTTGCCAAAAAGTTCAAGTAAGTTCTAAAAATTGCTAATTCCGTTTACGTGTCGATTTAAAATTAGGTTTCGTTTTTTTTCGTTTTTCTTCTAACCACTTTGGTACTTTTTTATTTCTGCCAGTTTTATTTATTTTTCCAACTAATTTTTCGGCTAATTCAGGTTGTCCAACCGCTCTTAATTTATCGTTAATCCATTGTTTATTTTCTGATTTATGCCAAAAGAAAAATCGGTGTTGGTTGGCTTTGGCTTCAGCTGTTTTCGGAACAAAAGTAGGTTTTAAAGTATAAGGATGAACACCAGCATAGTATATCACGGTCGCCACGGTCATTGGAGTGGGAGTAAAGTCATTAACTTGCTCTAACTTAAATCCCATATCTTTCGTTTCTGCTGCCAAGTTAGCCATGTCTGCTTCTTCACATCCAGGGTGTGAAGATATAAAGTAAGGGATTAATGGTTGCTTGAGGTCATGCTTCCTTTGAATTTTATCGTACCGTTCTTTAAACTTGTGAAAATGCTTAAACGAAGGTTTTCTCATTATTCTTAAAGTGGCATCTGCAGTATGTTCTGGAGCTACTTTTAATCGGCCAGATACATGTCGAGTAATTAGCTGATTCATGTATACATCAGCAGTTTCATCATCCAATAGTTTATTATACTCTTTTACTAATAAATCGTAGCGTATACCAGAGCCCACAAATGCTTTTTTAATTTTAGGATGGGCGTCTACTTTTTTATAAATATCTGTTAAAGGTTGATGGCTGGTGTCAAGGTTACTGCATACAACTGGATGAATACATGATGGACTTACGCATTTTTCACAAATGGCTTCATCAATTCCTTTCATTTGGTACATATTTGCAGAAGGTCCCCCTAAATCAGAAATATAACCTTTAAACTCAGGGTGTGTAGTAATTTCTTCCACCTCCTTCATAATAGAGTTCTCACTTCTACTGGCAATAAATTTCCCCTGATGAGCAGAAATTGTACAAAAACTGCATCCTCCAAAACAACCTCGGTGCATATTCACGGAAAATTTGATCATATCATAAGCTGGAATCGCCCCACGCTTATGGTATTTAGGATGCGGCATTCTGGTATAAGGCAAGTCGAAAGATTGATCCATCTCTTTTTCGGTCATTGTTTTATAAGGTGGATTAATCACCAACGTTTTTTTTCCAACATTTTGGATTATTCTTCTTGCATTTAATTTGTTGGATTCTACTTCAACTACCTTAAAATTTGAAGCGTATTTTAATTTGTCATTTAAACATGTTTCGTGGTCATTTAATTCAACATCTTCCCAGTTTTTATTTTTGGGTATGTTTTCTCCTTCTGAGATTAACCAGCAAGTTTGAGGAATTGTTTTTAAAGAATCAAAGGGTACTCCTTTTTTTAATAAAGTAATAATATCTCTAAGTGGTTGTTCTCCCATACCATAAACTAACAAATCTGCTCCACTTGTTTCAAGTATTGATGGCATTAATTGATCTGACCAATAATCATAGTGGGTTACCCGTCTTAACGAAGCTTCAATTCCCCCAATTACAACTGGTACATCTGGAAAAAGGTCTTTTAAAATTTTAGTATAGACAGTTGTTGCATAATCTGGTCTAAATCCAGCCTCACCGCCAGGAGTATATGAATCCGTAGATCGTTTGCGTTTAGAAGCTGTATAATGATTGACCATTGAGTCCATACAGCCAGCAGTAACACCAAAAAAATATTTTGGTTTTCCGAATTTTTTAAAATCTCTTAAATCGTCTTGCCAATTTGGTTGTGGCACTATACCAATCCTCAAACCTTCACTTTCGATAATTCTGCCAATAGCAGCTGGTCCAAATGAGGGATGATCAACATAAGCATCACCAGAAATTAGTACTACATCTAACTCGTCCCATCCATGAAATTCAAGTTCTTTTTTGGTAATAGGTAACCAATCGCTTAAAGGCCGCTTTTGAAGAGTCATATTACAAAGGTACAACTAAATTATATAGGCACTTATCTTGGCAGGTTAAGCTACCTTAGAATAGATATTTTTTTAACTATAGAATGAGAATTGTGAGGATATAATTTAACGAAATAAACACCGTTCGATAGATGATTTACATCTATTCTGCCTTCATCATTAGCCTTTGATGTTACAAGCTGACCAAATTGATTATATACTTCGATTTTCGAAATTTCCGAACTATTCTCAATTAATAAAAAATCATTTGCGGGGTTGGGGTATATATTATATCTATTGATCATTGTTGATGAAACTGATAATCCTTGTCCATCAGCTAATATTTTGAAATCATCAAATGCAAAACCGTCTTCAACAACAAAATTGTCGGAAACAAGTCTAAACTTGAATTGCACATTAGTCATTCCTAAATAGTCAGATAAGTCAATTTCCTCTTGTACCCATGTTGTTTGATTATTATCGTATAATGGTTCGCCTTCATCTTGGTTATTAGTTCCAATATTTGTATAATTCCCGCAAAGAGGAGACCAACTTACTCCATTATTAGTAGATGCCATGAATTGAACAAAATCAAAGTCATTTTCTATTTCCCAACGGGCATAGAATTGGGCAAAGGCATAAGTTGAATTCTGAAAATTGAAAGATTGAATTAAGTTGATACTGCTATTCGCTCCATTAGAGTAGTTACTACCTGGACTATCTGTAATAGAAGTTGAAGGACTAACAAAATAAGCATTTGTTAGATTCCAGGTTCCTGACCAATTCACAATATTATTGGCATTGTCTGTAAGAATTGGGTTTGGAGTACCATATATTTTTACTATTGTATCATGCCTGGTCCATCCTCCAAAATTTGTATTTAAAACGTATATAATTTCATCTCCAAAAGTAAGTCCTGCCGGTAGGGTATATTCTACTGAATCTTCAGCAATGTCCATTAAAATGATGGTGTACGAATTACTTCCTACTGGAATTGAAATATTTTGAATAGGCTCTATGTCAATTGTTGTCGTTCCATTTGTCAAACCTAACCTTTGATAGCTATAATTCAAGTAACCTGACAAGCTATTCATTCTTATTGGGTTTTGATCTGTTGTTACGCCATAGTTATTCGGTAAATGTGCTGCAATAGTATTGGGCCAGATATTTTCTTTACACAATGGTAAAATTCTGTTTTGCTGTGGCCAAAATCCATCATTACTAGTACCAACTTCAGGTGTCAAAGCATAAATTTTTGGTTTAGTGTTCAAGTCACCATCATACATCCAATCATCTGAGTCACCTGCAGCTGCATAAAGGTCAGATGATTTTATGGCGTCATAATTATTGAACATAACTTGGTGGTTAGAAAAAGTTTGAAAATAGTCATGGTCTGCAGCAAATGCGCCATTAGCATATCCAAAAGGAAATAATAGTAGATTACTATAGGAATGGGCATTCAATGCAAATTTAAAGTCATGACTTTCACAAAAAAACTTCATGGCTTGGGTTTCTGGTTCAGAAAAACCATGTGTTCCAGCATAAGTATCATTATTGACATTGGGAGAAGTTCCACTAACATTCCATTGATAGTCATAATTTCTATTTAGGTCTACACCAGGATTAGTTGTTCCAACATTTCTCTTGTTTTTTCTATGCATCCCACCACCATTCGGATTACTAACTTCATTTTCCAAGTATCCGTCGGGATTTAGCATAGGTATAAAAAACAACTCTGTTTCGTTAATAATGTGAGCTATTTCAGAATTAGAGTCATAATTTTCAAGTAAGTACCACATATAAAAAATTAACTGTGATAAGCTTGCAGGTTCTCTAGCGTGATGCAATGCAGAGTACAATACTTCTGGCTCGGTTTCATTCGTGTTCGGATTATCCGAAATCTTTACCCAGTAAATTGGTCGCCCTTCGTGTGTTAAAAATGTATCTATGGCTGCTTTGACGGTAATTAGGTTTGGATACAAGCTTGCCATTGAATCTAACTCATTCAAGTATTCTTGGTATGTATAGAATCCAGCATAGGTTCCTAGGTGAAAATTATTAGGTGTTATTGGGTTGAAAATTTGAATGTTTTGGTTGCAATCCACTCTTTCATCTTTTTTAGAAGCTTGCTTGCTTCTTTCAATGTAGTAGGTTTGGACATCTTCAATTAGGATGTCATAATTAAAGTTGTTGTCTGAGAGTAATTCTATTTGTTCTGATGATAAATCGGTATCCAACCAAGTATTTCGTTTTCTAGCACCATGGTCAGCAGGAATTCCTAGAGATTCAAGATTGCCTAATTGACTATCATTTGCATAAATTCTAACTTTAGAATATGAGGATTGCCCAAAAGCAATAGTTAATGATAAGCTAAAAAGAAAGAACCACAGTTTCATATCTGTTATTTTTGATAAAAATAGAGAAAATAAACGAGCTGGAAAAGGTAAAAGAATAGTCCGATTTGATTCTTATTTCTTTTTACTACTAGATTTTTCCAGTTTATTTTTCATGAATCGTCTAACTAGAGCCATTAAAACAGCTATTATTGGAACTACAAAATAAAATGCCCATTTGCTCCATCCTTCTGAAATGCAAAAATAGGTAACAGCAATAAAAGAGACAATTGCCATTGCCCACCAAAATTGTTCTAATATTTTATTCAAACGTGCTAAATTCATTGGTTGTGTCAGTATAAATTAGTGAAAAATTAGTCATTGTATAATTGCTAAAAGTCTCGTCAGCAATTAAGCCTGTTCCCTCAGCGGTTGTATTAGGGCTTTCAAGATAAAATCGTTTTGTTGTTCTGATTTTTTTTAATCTTTGATCCCAAAATAGTTCTTCTGTTTTTAAAGTTTGCTGCTTTTCATGATTGGTAAATATAACATTATTTCTGGCGATAATTGCATTTTCAAGTGGCTTAAACTCGGCGTATTCTGCGCTTAATGTTGAAATCAATTCGGAATTATCAGAGTAATAATTGACAATTAATCCATTTCGAAATATGGTCATAGGAGTAGAAGCACTGAAGTCTTCCATTTTTGTTGCTAAAATTTCGTAACGTACTATTCCTGAATCTGAATAATAAGAATGGAAATCAGTGATAATTCTGTCAGGTGTATCTGCGTTAGCTGTAATGACTTTAACGCTTGCCAAATCGTTTTCACACGAAACAAACATTCCTGCCATAAATATGGCAGGAATGTAGTATAATAGGTATGAAAAAATAGCTTTCAAATTATCTTATAGTTGTGCTTTCTCCCCAACAAGATAATCGAATACTTTGACCTGCAGCTTTACCAGCTTCAAATATATCATTTGTACTTGGTGCTCCAGAAGCATATCTTGAAGAATATGTTTCACCTAAGGCTGATGCTTTTTTCATATAGTCATCAGCTAACCAATAATTAGCCTTTCTATCAAACGTAGTTTCTCCACATGAGTTTGCTCTAGCTGCTACAGCGTTTGCGCAGATTAGCATGGCTTTACCTCTAAATTCACCCTCTACTTTTTTGGCTGTACTAAATGCTGCATTATGACTTTTTGAGGTAGCTAACGAAGTAGCTAGGTAGTAATTATATTTACCGTAATTTTCACCCTCAGCACCTTCTAATTCAATGGCTTTTTCGTAATACGTTCTGGCCTTAGCGTCGTCTCCTTTTTTTGTAAAGAAATTTCCTTGAGCGAAATACGCTTCTGAACTTGGGTTAAGTGCAATTGAGCTATCAGCTAATTGACCATATAAATCAGAATCATCACATCCTCTTTTTTGTAGAATATTTAAGAATGCTTGAATTTTTGCTAATTTTTCATCTTTTTGAGTTGGTAGAGCACTTGTTTTTTTACCTAAAACCTCAGTTAACATTTCGCAATCTTTTGCCAATTGAGCAAAGTAATTATCTAAATACCCTTGGGCTTTTTTATAAACTTTAACTGCTTTAGTATCGCCTTTGTCAGCAAATAACTTTTGTGCTGCAGCAATATAGTCAGACAACTTTAAATACTCTTCAATTGCAAAATTACGTGCTTCTTCTTTAGGTTCACCATCATCAGCTAAATTATACTTTACAATTAAATGATAGAAATACATAATCATTTCATTAATTGAAAGTTTTGATTTTAGTTCATGAATACTTTCAGCAAAAAGCTTGTCAATCTTAGTTCTGTCTTTACTTTGTGCTTTGACTAGTTTAGCTGCATACTCGGCCTTAATATCAGCACTAGGAATGTATTTCAGCTCTTCTTCATAACACCAATACAATGAGTCGGTCAATTCTTTTTGACGTTGTGCACTAGTGTCAATTTTCATTAATTTAGTATAGATGGTTCTGGCATTTGACCATTCCGTTGCTACAAATTTATCTGTACCACAAGACTCTATGGCTTTTGTCCAAAAATCAGCAGCGTCTCTATATAATTCTTGCTGAGCATAAAGCCCCATAAATCCAATTTGTTTCTTACAATCTTCTGACAATCCTCTTTCTTGTGAAAATCCAGTCACTCCAAATATTGTAAGTAATCCTGCTATTAGTAAGTTTTTCATGTTCATTTTTTTCATTTTAATCATATTTTCTTTTCAAAAACCATCTGTCGTAAATACCTGGGCTTATTGAAATCCCAAAACTTAATCCTAAATTATTCTCTTGAATTAAGCTGTTTTCAGTTGTTCCAAGTACATTGTATGTTACTCCTAGGTTTAAATTAGTATTAGAGTTTCCGTTTAATACTGGTAAGCCTAATCCAAAACTTATGCCATAATTTTGAAGTTGAGTGTTTTTTAACTTTATTTCACTCGATAGGTAGTTTAATCCAAATCGATAATGAATTTTAGAGAAGTAAGAACCAAAGCTACCATTTCGCTGATATATAGTGTTTGGTGTGTATTCTAGACCCATTTTGTAGTGTTGTCTATTCACTAATGTTGAATCTTCATTTGGATTACCAAATGTTGTTTTAAACTCCGACCAATTTTGTTGGTTATATTCACCTTTTAAGATCAGTGAGTAACTTAAACTAGATCCTGGACAGGGTCTTATTCTATACTCTCCGCCAACTTTATAGGATAAAGGAATATAAGCTGAGCCTGAAAGATCGTTATTAAATTTAGATGTATCAGTAATTGAAAAGGCATAGTTATAATTTTGATAAAAACTTCTAGAGTAAGCAAAGGCAACATGTTCAGAAGAGCCTGAAATCTCTGAACCCGGCGAGACAGTAGCAGCTAAGGAAAAGCTACTTCTATACAACTTTTGCTCATAAATAATACCAAAGTCTAATTTAAAATCATTTAAATATGTAGCGTTTTTCACTCTGGAGTGTAAAGCACCATTTGGAAAAGAATAATACTCAAAGGACTCAATGCGTTCACTTTCTCCAAATAAATAGTTAATGTTAGCACCAAATGATAATGTGCTTTTATCACCAATTTTTTGTTTGTATCCTAATCCAACATGGAAGTTACTTAATGTGCCCTTCCCCTCGTTTATTTTTTGCGCAACAGTATCTGCACCATCAAAAATTATATTTGAGATCAAATAGCCTGTTGACGAAAAAGGAGTCAATCCAAATGATAGTCCAAAGTTTTTTCCAATGGGTAAACCTAATTGGAATTGATCAAGTCCAAATTGTTTCGTTTCCGCATTAGAATTTTCAGTTATCAATTGCGTAAAACTGCCATTTAATCCAACTTGGAAAATTGGTCTGTTTCGCTCAATACTCGCGTATGATGCTGGATTTGATTGTGTAATAATTGTTGAATCAGTATTTGCAATTTGAGTACCACCTAAGGCATTAAAATAAGCATATTTCCCGCCTCTCAACTCACCAATACCAAATACACTATATGGAGATTGAGTGCCTTTTTGAGCGAAACTACTTCCAATAAACAAACATGCTATGATAAAAAAAAATGTTTTATTACAATTGTGCATTATGGTTTAAAATTTCGTTTAGCCCAATTAGGGTAAGATTTTGATTTGCAAAGATGCTTTTTTTATCTCTTTTATCAAAGTATTTTAAATCTCCTCCTGTCATAAAAATTGTTAATTGACTGAACTCCTTTTTATAACGATTAATAAAACCATTTATTTCATGTTCCATACCTAAAAAAACACCGCATTGAAGGCTAGTATTTGTATCAGTTCCAAATATTTGATGAACGTTTTTTTCCGGCTCTAGTTCTGGCAGTTGATCAGTAAAGTAATTTAAAGCTTGAAACCGCATTCTTAAACCAGGCGCTATATTACCACCTATATATTGTCCATTTTCTGAAATTATATCATACTTAATGCATGTTCCAGAATCTATAACAAGACTAGATTTTTGAGGGTTTAAAACCCATGCTCCAACTACATTTGCAATTCTATCTCTTCCAAGTGTTTGGGGCGTTTTATAGTTGTTTTTAATAGGTAATGGTGTCAAATGGTCAAGCAAGAGTATTTGACGAGTATTTAAAAAGCTCAAATCAATTTCCCGGTCTATCACGGAGGAGATTATAACCCGATTAATTTTTTCCTGGAGACAAATTTTTTTGAATTCCACAAGCTGATTATAATTAAATCTTCTACTAATTTTTAGTTCTTTTTTTTCAAATAGTCCTATCTTAAATTGTGTATTGCCTTGGTCAATAATTAGGTTCATATTTCAAAAATGCACAGAAATGAGGAGTTTTTGAAGTTTTTTAAAAAAAATGATGAAAAATACTTTATATCCAGATTAGATTTATAACTTTGCCCCCACAAATTAATGAGGTGATGTAGCTCAGTCGGTAGAGCAAAGGACTGAAAATCCTTGTGTCGGCGGTTCGATTCCGTCCATCACCACATCAAAAAAGGAGTCAATGACTCCTTTTTTTGGTTATTCTATTTTAATATACATCATTGATTAGCATATCCTTATTTCTTTTCATATTTTTGCTGCCAGATGAAAGAGGTCAAATTTATTGATCGCCAAACAGGTGAAACCGTTATTGAAACCGTTCCAGGTGGTGGGATGATGCATTTTTTTTATAGTCAAAATGTTTTTGGAAAATTTTTACTGTGGGCTTTTATTAAGAGGAGACTTTTATCCGTTATGGTAGGTTGGTTCATGATGAGCTCCATATCAGTTAGAAGTGTGAAATCTTTTATAAAAAAGAACAAAATAGACCTTAAAGATTATCAAGTTCCGAAAGGATATTATAAGCATTTTAATAGTTTTTTTTACCGAAAACTTAAACCTGGTGCAAGAGTTATTGGTGAGGGAGTAATATCTCCCGCAGATGGTAAAGTTTTAGTGTTTCCAACCATTGCTGCCGCGCAATCGTTTTACGTTAAGGGCCAACAATTTGATTTAAATAAATTCTTTCTAGACAAAAAATTAGCAGCAGAGTATGATGGCGGAGCATTAGCAATTGTAAGGTTAGCACCAACAGATTACCATAGGTTCCATTTTCCAATTGATGGGTATGTTGGAGAGACTATTAAATATGAAGGTGATTACTATTCAGTTTCTCCGATTGCGTTAAAACAAAATATGCGTATTTTTTGTGAGAATAAAAGAGAGTTTGTAAGTGTTGATTCTGACAAGTATGGATCAGTAGTTTTGGCTGAAATAGGGGCGACGTTAACAGGGAGCATTGTTCAATCTCATTGGCCGAATATTGACGTAATTAAGGGACAAGAAAAAGGTTTTTTTGCGTTTGGAGGATCAACTGTAATCGTCCTTTTCAAAAAAGGTAAGATTAGATTTAGCTCGGATTTAATTAAGAATACAAAAAATGGTTTTGAAACGGCTGTCAAAATGGGAGAAACTATAGGTGGACCGTTAAATTGATAGTACGTTTTTTAATTCGGGAAATACTGATTTAATTGACTCTTCAATGCCTGCTTTTAGTGTCATAGCACTCATGTCACAAGTGACACAAGCCCCCATTAATTTTACTTTGACAGTATTATCTTCGGTTAATTCAACAAACTCTACATCACCACCATCTTTTTGAAGGTATGGTCTAATAGATTGAAGAGCGATTTCAATTTTTTCTTGATTTGTCATACTAAACTATGGGTTAACTGCTTTAACAAATGTATGCACAAATTCATCAAATGCTTTAGATGACACAGTATTTTCTTGCAACACTGCTGGACGTCCAATATCTCCAGATTCTCTAACGCTTTGGATGAGCGGTATTTGAGCAAGAAGCGGGACGTTCATGCTTTCTGCTAAGTTTTTAGCACCATCCCTTCCAAAAATATAGTATTTATTATCTGGGAGCTCTGCAGGTGTAAACCAAGCCATGTTTTCAACTAGTCCGATTACAGGTACTTTTAAGCCTTCCATTTGGAACATATTAATTCCTTTACGTGCATCTGCCAATGCTACTTCTTGTGGAGTACTAACTATGATTACACCAGTTAAAGGAACGTTTTGTACTAAGGATAAATGGATGTCACCAGTTCCAGGAGGTAAGTCAATTAAAAGGTAGTCTAATTCTCCCCATTCTGCGTCTTTAAAAAGTTGATTAAGGGCTTTTGAGGCCATAGGTCCTCTCCAAACTACTGCTTGATCTGGGTCAGAGAAAAATCCGATAGATAAAACTTTAACCCCATACGAATCAATAGGTTTGATTAATGTTTTACCATCTTTTTCAGTGCCTTCAGGCCTTCTGCCAACTAGGTCGAACATTGTAGGTGCTGATGGACCATAAATATCTGCATCAACTAATCCTACTTTATGACCTTGTTTGGCTAATCCGGCAGCTAAATTTGAGGTAACAGTTGACTTTCCAACACCACCTTTTCCTGAAGCAATGGCAATAATATGTTTGACATTTGGCAATACCTTTCTAATACTAGGGTCTCTATCTTTTGGTAAAGCTTCAATTGTTATTATCGCCTTAATATCTTTTCCAAATGCTCTTTCTATTGCAAATTCACAGGCTTCTTGCATTCGGCGTTTACTATGCATAGCAGGGTTTGAAATTTGCACAGTGAATTTTACAGTACCGTCTTCAGTTTCAATTTTAGAAACTAAACCTAAGGATACAATGTCTTTTTTTAAGTCCGGTTCTATTACTTTAGCCAGTGCTGCTTGAATGTCTTCAATTGAAATGTTCATATGATTCTTATTTGCGTTGCAAATATAATTGATTTAAGTAAGCCAAATATGGCTTACTAATCTATATTATCCAAATGCCCAATGTGCCGGATTGATGATATCATCAATAATCAGAAAACTTTGAGCGATCACGGAAATTCCATAAATAATAAAAAGTATTCGGTGAAGAATGAGTATTGATTTAGCTATCTGCTTATGAACTTTTATTTTTTTCTTAATTATAGAGAGGGATATCAAAAAAGGAACTGTAAACACGCAGTGAATGGCAATAATAGTTAAGTAAATTATTGTTTCACTAGGAAAACCATAATGTCCAGCAATAAAACAATAAAAAGTAAATAACAGAAAGAGTATTTCAAGAACATAAAAAAAGACTTGATGTTTCCAAATTACCTTATGATTCACTATTTTTTCTTAAAGGAATTAATGGCGTTTTTAGTGAATTCTGAGAGTACCAATTGCCCACTCATAGCTGCTCGATTTTTTAATAAAACATCCCATTTCTCCGTGCCCTCCCAAAATACACGTTTTAACATGGTCATTGCTTCAGGATTAGATTTTGCTAATTTTTCTGATAATGTATCTATAGCGTTATCCATATCCTCGGCAGTGTCGAACAATTCAGTGTATAGTCCTTTTTCTTTTGCCCATTGGGCTGTTTGCCATTCAGTGGCATCAATAGCCAATTGAGACATGGCAGATACACCAATTTTCCGTTCAACAGCTGGTCCAACTACAAAGGGTCCGATTCCAACAGCTAATTCTGACAATTTTACTGACGCATGCTTTGTTGCAAAACAATAATCAACTGCTGACGCTACACCAACGCCACCACCAACGGCTTTGCCCTGAACTCGTCCAATAATTAATTTTGGACATTTTCTGCATGCATTAATAACGTTTGCAAAACCAGAGAAAAAGACTTTCCCAGTTTCAATATTATTGATTGAAATTAGCTCATCAAAACTTGCTCCAGCACAAAATGCCCTATCACCACCTGATTTTAGAATAATAACTCTAATCGCTTCTTTTTGTCCAAGCTCAATAATTGTATTGGCCAGTTTATTTAGTATTCTACCTGGTAAAGAATTAGAAAGCGGATGTCCAAATTCAATGGTAGCAATTCCTTTTCCATCTATTTCAAATTGTACGTGTCCTTCATTCAATGCGTTCATAGTTTTTTGGTATTGAGTAGTTAGTATTGAGATTTTAGTGTTTTATGCCCAATACTTGTTTCTATTTTAATTTTATAACGTTCTGTTCTCGATACATTTTTATCTCAAGCTATCACTTTCAATTAAAATACTCGAACTGATACTTTTTTATATTTTTTAAGTCATAGTCAATTTTAACTATCCTCCACTGCTAACTGCTAATACGACCCTTAAGACTGGTCAATTTTTTTGACCATAGTCAATATTGTAGCAATACCAACTGTCTCGCCAGTCTCATCATAAATATCGACTAAAAATTTCACAATTCCTTTAGCAATATCATCTTCTGATCTTTTTTCTTGATCCATTTTTTCTTTGACAGTAAACCTCACTCCAATGGTTGCACCTGGGTAAACGGGTTTTGTAAATCTGGCCTCATCTATACCGTAGTTTAGTAAAACGGGACCTTTTTTAGGGTCTACGAAAAGACCAGCAGCTTTTGATAGTAGGAAGTAACCATGCGCTACTCTTTGCTCAAAAATGGTTCCGTCTAAAGATGTTGAATCCATATGGGCATAAAAATTATCTCCACTAACATTGGCAAAATTGGTAATATCGGTTTCGGTAACAGTATGTTTATGTGTGAAAACAGTCATACCAACCTCTAGCTCTTCAAAATGTTTTCTGAACACATGTTGAACTGGTTCTGGTTGATCAGCTCCCACTTGAAATTGTTGTGTAATAGCAGTGATAGTTTGAGGATGGCCTTGAATTGAGGTGCGCTGTAAATAATGCATTATTCCTCTTTTTCCGCCCATTTCTTCTCCGCCGCCAGCTCTACCTGGTCCGCCGTGAGTTAACAATGGCATAGGTGAACCATGACCGGTACTTTCTTTGGCACAACGTTCGTTTAATACTAAAATTCTTCCGTGCATTGAGGCGGCATTGACTACGTAATCAGTTGCAATTTTATCATCTGCCGTAATAATTGAAGATACTAGTGATCCTTTCCCCATTCGAGCCAATTTAATGGCGTCGTCAATGTCTTTATAAGGCATTAATGTGGATACTGGGCCAAAGCATTCTACTTCATGCACTGCTACTTTTGTATGAGGTGTGTCATTTCTAAACAGGATAGGCGGTACAAAGGCTCCTTTTGTTTTATCAGCGCTTTCATGTACATCAAAATTATCCATGTCTCCAAACACAATATTTTGTTCAGCTTCTAGCAGTTTTAAATTTTCTTTTAGTCTATCAATTTGTTCAAATGATGCCATGGCACCCATTCTAACATTTTCGTTTGCCGGATCACCAATTATTGTTTTAGCCAAACGACTGCTTAACGCAGCCTGGACATCTTCCATTAAATTTTCAGGTACAATAATTCTTCTTACAGCTGTACATTTTTGACCTGCCTTTACCGTCATTTCCTTTTGAACTTCTTTAATAAAGATATCAAATTCAGGTGTGCCAGGTACAGAGTCTTTACCTAAAATAGAGGCATTTAAAGAATCAGCTTCCATATTAAAAGGAACAGAGTTTTCAGCAATATTTGGCAACGACTTTAAGAATCGACCTGTTTTAGCGGAACCAGTAAAAGTAATGATGTCTTGATTAGTGACGTGGTCAAGTATCCCTCTACCTTTTCCGGTTACTAATTGCAAAGCCCCTTCAGGTAAAATGCCGGATGCAATAATTTCTCGAACCATTAATTCGGTTAAATAGGAGGTGTATTCTGATGGTTTAACAATAGCAGGTACACCAGCCATTAAATTGACCGCAATTTTTTCAAGCATTCCCCAAATTGGAAAGTTGAAAGCATTAATATGGATCGCAACTCCATCTTTTGGCACCATAATATGGTGGCCAATAAAGCTTCCGCCTTTTGATAAAGGAACAGCATCACCATCTACATAATAAGGAAGGTCAGGAAATTGCTTTCTTAAAGAGGCATTAGCGAATAAATTGCCGATTCCACCTTCTATATCAATCCAAGAATCAATTCTTGTTGCTCCTGTTGCGGCACTTAAACCATAAAACTTTTTTTTAATACTAACTAAATGAAGGGCTAATTTTTTTAGCATCATGCCACGCTCTTGAAACGTCATTTTACGCAATGCAAAACCGCCTTTTTCAACAGCATATTCTCGCATGGCTTGATAGTCTAAACCAACTGATGAAGTTGAGCCAATTTTTTCGCCAGTAATTGTATTGTAATGTTCTATTTCTGTTCCTTCTCCTGATTGCCACTTACCCAAGGCATAGTTTTGGTATACTGTCATGATCGTTTCAATTTGAAAGCATAAAGTTAACAAGAATTGTTGGAAAAAGGTAATTCAAATGAAAATCAGAAATAATCAGTTTTAGTTATTTAAAACGATTGTAAAAGCAGTGTTTTTTAATTCGATTTGTTGCGTGAATATGTCATTCTAGAAAAGTATTATTTTGACATCCATTGCGACAGGCCAAACTGAAACTTCTTAAGCGCTACAATTGAACCCTTCATTCAAGCAACATTCAGCAAAATGTATTTTGGATGAAGGGTTTTATGTTATTGGTTATCTATGAATTGATTCATTATTAGATCAATTTGTTTTTGCTGTGCTTCTAGTTTAATTTTTAAATCATCATTTTCTTTTTGAACATCAATAATTAACTGATTTTGCAATTCAATTGTTGATTTTAAACCTAGTATTGATTCGTTTGGTTTTAAATCTTTCAGTGCAATTTTTCCAGTTTTTTTGTCTTTTATATATACTAAATTCTCACCGCTCAATAACTCAACTGTTCTTGCCAATTTTGTCATATCTACATTGATTATGGTGTCATTTCGCTCGCTATAAAATGCCCAGGCTAAGTTTTCACTTGCTCCTTCAGGAATCGCACTAAAATTATGAGGTGATATAGTAGTCACATTATTGGTTTCATCTTTTACTTTTATTTCACCTTGATCATTCCAAATGGCTGTTTTATTAGTTGCTGTTAAACTTCCAGGAGAGGAACCTCTGTTCATATAGAGAATTCCACCACCTGTAGTGGTTCTTGTACCAGTACCATTTGTATTGCTCCAATCAGAGCCAATAAAAACGTTTCCGTTTCTTTGTACAATAAATGCATCTAGTCCTGACTGCGTTGGACTTGAAGGTTGTCTTCTTCCTACAGAAAAAACTCTATCTGTTGTATTATATGCTGCTGTTGAAGCAACATAACTAGTACTTTTCAAACCTACGCTGACCTCACCTCGTCCAAATGAATTTGCTGAAGAACCGATAGCCATAGAACCAATGCCATAAGCTTTTGTTCCTGATCCAATTGCAGCAGAATAAAGACCATAAGCAGTTCCTCCAACTACGAAAGAATAATCTCCTCTTGCTTGACCATTTAAACCTAAGGAAGTGGAAGCAACACCAAGGGCTCGAGTATTATAACCAGTAGCAAAGGAATAATTTCCCAAACTATCATCATTCCAAGAGACATTATTTGTAAAACCGGCTCTAAAAGCCGCTTTGTCTTTATTAAAAAACATTCTTCTCCAATGAGATGCACTTGAATGATCCATTTGCGTTGAACCAACTATAAAACTTTTGTTGATATCAACTGTACCTGGACTAACTACAGTACCATTTGCCTCAAAAATTGAAGCAGGAATTAGTGATGAAAGGTCAACAGTTGTTGAATTACCATTTTCAATATTAATTTGCAAGTTTGTTCCAGTCAGTGTTGCCGAAGTTAAATTTTGATCATCTCCACCATCTGTTCCTGCTGGTCCTTGAGGACCTGTTGCTCCAGTCATTCCTGTTGCTCCAGTATTCCCCATAGGGCCTTGAGGTCCTGTTGCACCTGTTGGCCCCGTATTTCCTATTGGTCCTTGTGAGCCAGCTGGCCCTGTGAGCCCTACTGTGCCTTGTGGCCCTGTTGCTCCCGTAAGCCCAATTGGGCCTTGTGCACCTGTTGAGCCGGTTGCTCCAGTTGCACCTGTTGCACCTGCTGGACCTGTTGCACCTGTCGCACCAGTTGAACCTGTATTTCCAATTGGGCCTTGAGGGCCTGTTGCACCAGCAGCACCAGTGGCTCCCGTTGCACCTACAGCACCGGTAGCACCAGCAGGTCCGGTCAAGCCAATAGGACCTTGTGGACCAGTTGGTCCAGGTAAAGCTCCACTACCTGAAGTTTTAGCGTACAAAGCATAAGGCACACTCATCAATTGTGTAGTACCAGAAATTGTGTAATTATTTCCTCCGGCAGGATCTGTTTCTGTTTTAATAAAATAAGGACCATTTGCCCAATCGATTAATGCAAAATCACCATTAATTACAGTTCCTGTTCCTATTTCAATACTCACTAAACCATTGGTGTTGGAACTTGGGCTCTGAGTCTCTACATATACTGGAGTACCAGTAATTGATCCTTGTAAAATATGGATTTGCAGCCCTATACTGCTGTTTGTGATTAAGCCATTACTTGCATCTCGAATAACAAATTGAAATGACATTTTTTCTGGTGCTTGAGCTAATGTCATTACTGAAATTAGCATTAGGTTCACTATTAGAATTAACTTTTTCATATTTTTAGTGTTTGATCAATTTGAAATTTTTTAAAATTTGTCCTTCTTTTTGAATGTTTAAATAATAATTACCGTCTGATATATTTTCAAGGTTAATGCTTGTAATACCTGAAATTAGTTTAGCCTCAGTTATTAATTTTCCTTGGAGATCAAATAAATGATAGGAAAGATTATCTAAGACATAGTCGGATACTCTTAAGTTTACAACTCCGTTGGATGGGTTGGGAAATAGAACAGCATTTATTTCTGTATTGTAGGTGTTAACATTATTGATGTCAATTTTAAATATTTCGAAAGGTTGCTGAAGACCCTGTGTTATGATTCCTGACAAACCATTATTAGTAATGTAATCTACTTGGCCAGCCGAATATGTTAAGCTGCCACCAGTACCGCTAAAACCCCCACCACATGCTGTGGTGTTTACCTGACCAAATGCTATGTGTGAGGCCAATAGTGATATAAAAAATAATTTTCTTACCATAATGAATATTTGAGTTGGAACAAACTTACAGTATTGAAAGGGTATAATCTTAGCCCATTTAGGTGAAATTGGTGCTTGAAGCGGATAAATAGCATCACCCAAATAGGTGAAATTGAAGTTAAAAAGGATAGGTTAAATTTATAGTAGTATTCTACAAGTACTATGATAAATAATATCGGTTACTTTTGTCTACCTCTTTCGATTGAACATCACATGAATCCAAATTTTAAAGACTATCTATTAACGATTACCAATTCAACGAAATGTGATGAAATTGAAATCATTCAATCATTATGGAGTGGTTATGGTAAAATATCACGCTATCAATTAGTCGATTCAGCTTACAAAACGGTTGTTGTAAAGTGTATTTCTCCTAATGAATCCATTGAGCACCCTAGAGGTTGGAATACTGATTTTTCGCATAATCGGAAAATTAAATCCTATAAAGTAGAGACTCATTGGTATAAGGAGTGGAATGCGCTTTGCAATGATAACTGCAGAGTTCCAAAATTATTAGGTTCATTTTCCGAAGAAGACAATCAGTGGATTATTTTAGAAGATTTGAATACGTATTTCCCGCTCCGGAAAAATCAACTTAATCTGACCGAGGTTAAGGTCTGTTTAAAATGGATAGCCAATTTTCATGCTATTTTTT
This sequence comes from Crocinitomicaceae bacterium, assembly GCA_045107045.1. Taxonomy (GTDB): domain Bacteria; phylum Bacteroidota; class Bacteroidia; order Flavobacteriales_D; family Crocinitomicaceae; genus Putridiphycobacter. The sequence continues at coordinate 6,384 of JBGCFR010000020.1, read as the reverse complement.
TAAATAAAAAACCGATAGGTTTGTGGGATGTTGGGACTTATTGGCATTTGAAAACGCGACCAGATGAATTTGAAAAAATTGAAGACCAAGCTATAAAAGAGAAAGCACATCTGATTGATGATTTATTAAATCAATGTCTTTACCAAACCATTGTGCATGGAGATGCTAAAGTGGCTAATTTTTGCTTTTCGCAAAATGAAGCAAGTGTTGCAGCAGTCGATTTTCAATATGCTGGTGGTGGTTGCGGAATGAAAGATGTAGCATACTTTTTGAGTAGTAGTTTGTCGAGCTCCGAATGCGAATTTCATGAAAAAGAGTTATTGAATTTTTATTTTTCAGAGCTGAAAATTGTGTTAAAATCGTTAAATAGTACTATTGATTTTAACGCATTGAAGCATGAATGGATCCAGATGTATCCGATTGCTTGTGCTGATTTTACTCGATTTTTGCTAGGTTGGATGCCATCACATCAAAAATTGAATTCCTATAATTTGAATATAATGCATTCAGTTTTATCTAGCTTGCAGCAGAGTTAAGTGCTAAAAAGATAGTGGTAAGAAATCCACTACCAGCTTTTAATCATTTTTTTAATCACCCTATTACCGTCATTTTCTATCAAAATAAAATAACAACCTTCATCTAGATGCTCAAGATTCAAAAATATTCCTTGGTTTAGCTGATGGGTTGTTTTATTGAATACTGTTTGACCTAAACCATTAAATATTTGGATTGTGCTGCGCATTTCAGAAACATTAGCTGTACTTACAATATTAATTTGATTTTGAAATGGATTAGGATAGATTGAAACGTTTGATTCGCCTTGTATTTTGATTAAACCTGACGTAGCTATTACTCTAGGATAAAGAAAATTCGTAATGTCAGTAATTGTTGAATCTAAGTATGTGGTCCAATTTGGAAGCCCAAAATACCATGGACAATGTGTTGCGCCTTCATAGACCTTTGTAACTATTGGTAAGCCAACATTTGCTGCCCTCAATACAACATTGAATGCGAGCGAAATGGGAATAAAATTATCATTGGTACCATGAGTCCATAAGATATTCGGGTCAGTCGGAAGTTCTATTGCTAAAGTGTCTAAGAGTAGTCCACAAAGGCATAGCGTACCTTGTACCCCATTGCCGACATTAGAATTAACTGTGCTACCAACAGGGTTATTTGGATTGGCCATGGGATAACTGCTCATTTCAGCTTGTTTATCAACAAACGAAGCCATCATAGAGGTAGCTGCTCCAGCCGATTCACCTCCAATAAAAACAAGTGAAGTGTCAATTTTATATATGGTAGCATTGGCTTTAAAAAAACGAATGGCTTGTTTTGCATCATGCATGGCATCAGTCATTACTCTTCGGTTAGTCGCTGAATTGTAAATATCGAAATTAGGATCCAACCGATAGTCAAGATTTGCAACGGCATAGCCTTTTTTTGCCATTCGTCTGCATATTTCTCTGACAGAAAATAATGTTCTGGAGCCCGAATTAAAGCCGCCACCATGTATGTAAATAATTAGAGGTCGTTTTGTTGCTGTGTCATTTAACGGTTCATAAAAATCGAAGAGTAAGTTTTGAGTATTTGATTGATAATCTATTGATGAGCCATAGGTTCCACCAATAATGGAATCTAGTATGGGGAATTCATCCATCAAATACCTTTGCGACATTCCATTTAATGAAAGTAATGCTGCTAGAATCGATATTAGTATTTTCATTATAGCATAGCTAATAATTTACCCAGTTGTTTTGGTTAGCCTAAATTAGTAAAAGAAATTAAACTAAAGAGCATAACCTGTAAGCTCTTTAAAAGACTTATTCTTAATATAATTCAAATCTTTTAAAATAGATTAAATTTTATCTAAATCAGATGTGGTTAATTCATTATTAATGTTACCAGTATTTAATGTAGTTGCTGGTTCAAATAACATGACACTTACCTCTTCAATAGCATAAGGTTTATGCGCCATTCCTTTTGGGATGATCACAAATTCGCCTGAATCTAGTTCTAACGTTTGATCTATTAATTCAATGAATAGTTTGCCATCTATGACATAAAAAAGTTCATCTTCTTTCTCATGTTTATGCATCACAAATTCCCCTTTAAACTTGGCAATTTTAACCAATTGGTTATTAAGTTCACCAACAATTTTCGGAGTCCAATGCTCATTGAATGTTTGTAGTTTTGTATTTAAGTTGACTTTACTAATTTTCATTTTAGAATATTGTTGTAGACATTGACTATTATCGAATGTACTGGTTTTGCAATAAAAAATAACAAATTAATAGTTTTTTCGTTGGTTCCATTTATTTAAAATGCTTAATGTTTCAGTAAAAGTACTTTATTAAAATAGCCGCAATGCAAATACAATAGTTGTCTTTTTAATTAAAGCACACACTCGTTCCACTAAACCAAATGAGCTCGAGAGTGGAGATCTTTAACGAATCTAATTCCAAAATGAACGATCAAGTTTTGAAGCAAATTTTAGATGCATTGGCAGTCAAAAGGCAAAGCTTTTGACAATGTTAGTCTGAAGTTTTACAAGAAGTGTCTTTCAAAGTCAAATTATTGTCTATATCTATGAAAAGTATCACGTTGCTTTTACTCTAAATAATAGGCCATGAAATTTGTCTATTTACTTAAAGTCTTTTTCATTATCGAGAATTAACCCGTTTTTATTATACAAGTGACGTTCTGGAAATACTAAAAGGAATGTTTTGTGGTATCCTTTTCTCTCTTTTGCAATTTTTTTTGACTCAAGTCTAAGGAAGCCTTTAGCTCTAAAATAGGACTTATTTTTATCGGATTTGAAATTTAGACATTTGCGTGGTTTATGACCTATGCAGATTGATTTGACCTCAGAAATTGAATCATTATATGAAAGATATATTTTTCTTTGTGCACTGCCATCTGAATTAATATTTCTATAATAAATAAGCCCTTTATCCTTTTGAACATTCATAATATTATCAATTAGTATTAACTCTGGTTCACCAGCAGATATTCGAATGTTTTTGTCAACATTTGGATGGGTAATTTTTGTGCATGTCAATTTGGTGTCATCACCAGTCGCTAACATCTGAAACTTTCCTGAATTATTGCACATTACTAGATTGTACTCATTTGTGCTTGAATCTTTAATCCAATAACCTAACTGCATCACAATTGAGGTGGATAGTTCAATAGAATCTTTACTCGAATAATAGGAATGTAATTTTGATGGTGGCAATCTATTCTTAAAAAGAGAACGATCTTTACCTATATCCCAATATGGAGCAGTTTTAAAATAGACGATTCTGCCTGAAGTTGCATTTACTTTTGAGTAGTTCTCCAAGTAAAGGTATTTTTCTTCAACAACACGTTCTTTTTTACTTGAATTGACATTAGTACTCTTGTATGCTTTTAAGGATGTTTCATTTGCATATGGTGCGTCAGAGCTATCTTTACCATTATTGTAATTAATTATTTCATTGTATTCCACTTTTCTGAGATAAAAAAAATCTTTATCATTGATCTCAATTTCTTCTGTAAATGTCTCTTGCTTATTTTTTTCGGAAACTTCAAATCCTCTTCTCCAACTGTAGCATCCGCTAATAAATAGTGCAATAAATAAAATGGCAATTGTTCTCATGATTAAAAATTTAGTGATTGATACCCATTAAGCATAAGACCTCCTCCTAAAGTGAATCTACGTCTTAGTGAATTCGGGTGAAAAGTATATTTATTTCCTACATGCAAAAGGTTCTGAATATCTAGCTTTTTAGCCTCGTAAATTTTGTAATCTATTCTTAAAGTGTTTCTTACGCCAAATGAAATTATCCACGCTCCTTGATTGAAAAACTGTTCTTTACCATCTCTATAGGAGATATAATCTAATCCCAACATATTTGACATCTCATATAGGTTTGGTTGCCATCCTGTATATCTATTATACTGAATAGATATATCAGTAATGAATCCGTAATCATTTTTGAAATAAACCCCAAGGTAGCCCGCCCCTGTCCACCAGCGGTCATAACCATCTCCAAGCCCTATCTTATGAAAAAATGGGCCATCATTTGCATAGCACGCACTAACCTGCAGTACTCCTAAACTTAAGAAACCAAGTTGTTGATTCCTCTCATGATTTAGACCATTTATAAATACAGTTCCAATTCCAATTGAGTAATCATATGGGTCACGAATACTGTATTCTGAAGTACCTAATAGTTTTGTAAGTGGCCTTCCCATGGGAGAGTTATTAGATACCAAACCACTATTAATTTGCAATATATTCCTTAGATCCCAGACAAATTTGGAGCGATTCCCGCCAAGTAAGGAACTGCCAACTCCTCCTCGAAAGGCTTCAATCTGAATCTGATAAGTTCCTAAAAAAGGAGTGTAATCTGATTTCCAGCCAAAACCTCTAGAAATGCCAGTTGAGAAATTAAAGCGAAGTTCTGTTACATTGTTTTTTCCAAGATTACAAGTTAAACCTATATTGTATCCTATTATTAAATCACGATCCTCTAAAATTGTTGTCCTTTGTTTTTCTAATGAATTTATAATATCATTCGAATTATCAAAAATTTGAGCAAACGCCTTTGTTGAAATAAATAAAAGTATCAGAGGGAAAATTTTTCTCATAGGGCTAAAGTATTGTATGATCGTAATATTAAGAATAATAATTTAAATTTTGGAAGGGAAAAAGCCTATTTTCGATCTAGAAAAATCCTTAAAAGAGGAATAATTTTAGTTAACTCCCAAGGGAGGATTCCAATATCGAGTATATATGTAAAAAGTATCTGAGGGATTCTGAATATTCAGGTTTAGAGGCTAGTAAATTTAGTATCATATAAAGCAAAAAACCCAAAGAATTTGATACTCCTTGGGGTTTTCTATACCACGGTTCAGACAAAACTACTGCTTGTCTGAATCTAGATCTTTAGTGTCTAGACCATATTTAGAAATAAATTGTAAAATTCTAGACCTATTCAGGTTTTTAAGTTTCTTTCTAATTGCATTGCCTCAGCACGAGTACTTTTTGTTATTAGACAGACGTTTTTCCATGGAAGATATGGTTTGGTTGATTTAACTAAACCATCATTATGCAGCTAAATTCTTTTATTAAAGTCTTTGGTTTGACCAATGTAATATTTATCGAATTGTTGTGAGTAGTTAATATAAACAAAAAACATGATTCAATATAAAAACAAAACCCTAAAGATATTGATACATCTTTAGGGTTTCTAAGCTTACAGCCATATAAGCTATATGTTTAATAAGATAAAAAGCGGTCTGGACGGGAGTTGTTGAAAGAGTGTTTAAGTGCCTTATTTACAGTATTTTTGTCTTCGTTAAAGTGTTAAAAAGTATTTTGGGTATCACATTTCATGTAAAATAGAAGCAACTGTTAATAATTAGCAATTATAATAATTCACATTCCTATTAATAATTTCAACCTTTGAGGTCTATAACTAAATCAATCATATGAATTATTCAGAAATTAAAGATATGGACGGAAAATTGATTCTATTCGAACGTGAAAGTGTAATAAGTTTAGAGCAAGATTTTGAAGATAATAGAAAGTACTTTGTACGGGTTACTTTAAGACGGGGTTTAATATTTGCCACAGAAAAGAGTTATCACTACATGAAAAAAGAAATAAAAGGTGATTTCGATATTGATAGACTCATAGAAAGGAAATTTGGTAAAAAGCAAAAACCCTAAGAAATTGATACTTCCTAGGGTTTTCTATTCCCACAGCCATATGGGCGTGTCTTAATACTTTTGAGGGGGCAAATATAGTACTTTTTTTATGATGCACTCCAGTATAGTTGAAATTGTCTTTGATGCATAAAAAAAGCCCTAGAATTTATCTAGAGCTTTGAAACAACCGATTAGAAATTAAATCCACGAAAATCAATGAGGGTTGCTATGTCTTAATTTTGGATAAGGGGTCTTCTAAAATGAGATTAGATTTCTGTTTTGGGCCAGGTTCTTCTTTTGAATTCTCAGGTTTAACTAATCTTTTAGTGGCTGTCAGCTCTGTTTTAAACTGCTTTATCTCTTTCGTTTTTTCAGTTACTTTGGCTTCCAGTTTCTTATTCTTTTTACTAGAATTTACTGAAATAAAGATTAATGCTATTACTGCCACTGTTAGGACAGTAAAAATAATGTATTGTGTTTTTTTATCTTTCATGTTTTTGTGTTTTATGATTGTTCTTCTGTCTCCAGTTCTTGATCGTCTAGTTCCAAATCAATATCGGATTCTTGATTCTGTGATTTAAAAACTAAATACACAACCAATGTAATTACAGCAATAACTATAACTATTGCAACTGTGCTTTTGGTATTGCTTCCAGACTGAACTGGAAGCGCTGTTGGGATTATCTC
>JBGCFR010000002.1:0-90736 GCA_045107045.1 Crocinitomicaceae bacterium | reverse complement strand
ACCATACTGAATCAGTTTTGGTTTTTGCCGGTAGCGCCCGATCACAAGAGGGTCAAGCACATTTTTTTTATCTGCGCTAATCGCTTGGTTAAAATTCTGATTGAATAATGTATAATTCAAAGTCACCCCTAATGAGGCTATATTTCTAACCAATTGGCTTCCAAAATCATTTTCCCGCGTATTTGCCCTAGCTCTCGAGTCTTGATACCTTTCATAGATCGTGTCATTTCGAACGTTGTGCCTACCAAAAACAGGACCAGGAAAAAATGAAAAGTCTAACCCCAATCTAATATTTTGCTTTTCAATGCCAAGGTTTAAGAATGGTGAAAACTGCACTGATTCTAATTTTGGCATGGCCTCCAATATTTGATGCGTCAGTGGCACCTCCTCTTTCTCGTAAACCAAACCCTGGTATGATTCAATGGTACTACTCGTAAAAAAATCAAAGCCGCCACCGTAATAAAATGTAATGAGCCCTCTTTTATTCAAAGAGGATCCGATAGCAAAAGTAAGTCGATTATATTGAATCCTTTCAAAGGTTTCTAGACTGTAGGTGTTTTCATCCAGCACTTCATCTAAATAAGCATCTCTTAAATCTTCCAAGTCTAGCATTGATGTAGACTCATCAATTTTCGCCTGCACTGCTGCTTCAATAGCAGTATTTGTTGGGGTTGTTTCTGCTGAAATACCTAATCGCCATGTTTCGTAGCCATAATTAACTTGTGCCCACCAATTACGTTTACCAGTGTACCTTGCATAAATTGGAAAGCTTAGGCCGTTAGTAAGTTTTACACTATTTTGAATCGTTTTCAAAATAAGCTTATCTCCGTTTGCGTTAATAATATCGAAATTGAATGCGGTGTCATTCTGCACCCATTGATTGCTGACTCTTCCGCCCAAACCCAAACTTAAATTTTGTCCGTGAGCAACCAAGGTTCCAAAAAACAGAAAAACGACAATGACGAATTTTACCATACTACAAAATTATTTTTAATATTCTCCTTTCTTAATATTGGATTTTGCCTGCCTTCAGATAAAGCCGAAACAGTTTCACGAAGATACACTTGTAGTTCCATAATTCTGATTTGTTTGTCATCATTCAAGTCAGCCTCTTGATCAATCAACCCTTTTTTCAGAACGTAAGTAAATAAGCCGTTCCCCCATTTATCTCCTTCAAGAGCATACTCAATACCTGATGATGAAGATAGAATATTAGTGCCTTTACTCACCCTTAAATCAGTAAAAATTAGTTTTGATAATTCAAAAATACCCATGTCACCATTCCCATCAATAGCAGCTATTTGAGTACTCCTGAATTGAACGTCATCTAGATTCTCCAAGGCTGTTGTATCTGCCGATAAACTGGTTTTATCAATTTCTCCACTAAAACAGGCATCAATCATCATTAGCTTGTTTCTGCACTCTAGCCCTTCAAACATATTCTCAATTGAATCGAATAATAAACCTTTCCCTTTCGGATTGTCAAAATCCATATTATGGGTAGCCAAGTAGTAATTAAATTCATCATCTAACACACCATGTCCAGCATAAAAGAAAACTATGACATCATTGATTCTTGCTGTATCCAAAAAATCAGACATCTCCCTAAATGTTTCTTTTGTAAAGGAAGCGTCAAAAATTCCTTTTGTTTTGATATTGGAATATGTTTTTGTATCACTCAATATCTGACTGATATCTTCTGCGTCTTGCTTTGCATACTTTAAATTAAAACTCTGATTATCATACTCTGTGACACCAATGGTTACTAGGTATAAATCTGGTTTGTTGAAATTCTTTTCACAGGTAATAATTTTCTTCTTAATGAGTGATTTTACACCCTTACTGTTCGTACAATAAAATTCAACTTGGTTAATTCCAGACGACAATACAATTTGAATTTCAGAAACCACATTTGGCTTTGGTTCTTTTAAGTCAAATCGTTTTTCAATCCCATTTATTAAATACGAATAAGCCGCAATGTCTCCTTTTAAATCTGCCATAGTCAATGAAAAATTAACCACATCCTTCTTGGTACTATATTCATCAAAATAATCGACTATAATTTCAGGTAGATTGTCGGACACTTTGAGATCATTTTTTAAAATGCCCAGCTTTTGTAATCGCTTAAAATAGGCTTTTTGATAGTTAGAAATGTCTTTCTTATCAAAAAATGGCAGTTGCTTCATCACTTCATCTGGCCGATTATAGTAAACATCATATTGCTCATATGCAAATAGTTTTTGGTTATAAATAAATCCAATTTTATTGAGGATTTCCTTTGATGCAAAGTAGAAATTATTTGTGTTTTGATAAAAGAAACTATACTGACCTGAAAGGTAAAGTACTGCTAAGTATTTCCCTTGAGTATCCCAAAACCGAATACTTCCATCATTCGAAAAAGATAGGATTAATTGATGGGATGGTAAAAACCTTAAGCCAGTAACGGGAGCCGTATGTTTTAACGGATAGGTAATAGTTTTTTCTGATACTAATTTAGAAAAAGTAAAGTTTTTTGGATTAATTGAGTACTTGGCATTATTGAAAATATAGTTTTTACTTTCAATTGAATAATCACTGAATTGAAATGGTACATTAGCTTTAAAATTTGTATTTGTCAACTTTCGAATTTGTTTATCATTGATAATTTTAGCAAGAGTAATTTTATTAATATCAAGTTGCCATGTTGCTTTTATTTTTTGAGCATTCGTAATCAAACTCGTTTTGACATAATGCCGGTCACTTTTTAATACAGTTAACTCAACTAAACCATTAATAATAGTATCAACGGAAAGAACAGCATAATTGATTCCGTTCTGCTCTTGAACTTGATTGAGCTTTACAGAATTACTTTTAATTTGATTTGTTGGCAAGTGAATGTGTCTTAAAATACCATCAGAATAGCCAATGACCATATTATCATCAAATACCTTTAGATCCGTAATACTTGCTGATGCGCCTTTCAATATTTTATTAAGCTTATAGTTTTCAGCGTCATATAAATAAATAGTTCCTTTCGTGTTGGCTATTGCTAACCATTTCTTGTCCTGACTATATGACAAAGTCGAAATAGGAATTCCATTTAAGCCAATATTGGCGATTATTTTTTGATTGATTGAACTAAAAATAGTGGTAAAACCAAATGCGGTTCCCAAAGCAATTATATTATTTTGGGCATCCATATCCGATACATAGTTCAAATCGTCTGTTAAGGTAAAATTTAGCTTTTTATCACTATTTAAATTGGTATGCTGTAATCTGCCATTGGTGGAGGCCAATAACAGCAAGCTATCTGCAAAGCGAGCACTGTGAATATTTCCAATAAAGTACTTTCTAAATAGAACAGGATCCTTTAAATCAATGGCAACTGCATAATTATCTTTCGGTCCTGTCACTACTATTTCATTCCGTTTTTTATGAAAATCAACGCTTTTGAATAACCACTTCGATCTATATTGCGCAGTCTGATAGGTTCCTTTTTCTAAATTATAAAAGTGAACCAATTTACCAACTAGACATAGACTATTATTATGAATTATTGTAATTGCCTGAATACTGTCTCTATCAATTTTGAGGTCAGATAGTTGATTCAAGTTTGGAAATGACCAAGTTTTGATGTCATTATTATTACCAAGACTAATGAGGACAGAATCGTTCACAAAATCAATTCCCAATACACCATTTTGATGGGCTAATACTTCCGACCGTTGTAAACCCAAATTAATGTCCCAAACTATTATTTTACCATCATCACCAATGCTGATCAAGTTTTGGTTATTAGAGTGAAAACGAACTTTATTAATTTTTGAAAAGTGTCCTGTTTGAAAAATAGGGATTACGTTTTGACCGAGCAAAGTAAATTGCAAGCAACAAAATAGGAGTACTATCTTACGCAATACTGACATTAATTTTCAGTTAGATCCATTAAGGTTATGTTAAAATGACTGCTTCAAAAATAAGGATTTATTTTTGTCTTTTTCTAAGAATTAAAATTTTCGAAATTTACCAATAATGAGGAATACAGAAAATATTATCGTGTTCAGGAAGGTCTTTTTCAGTTAACAATTCAACGAGTTTGCCCTTCCGTTCTTTTCCATTATTAAGCTTATAAAATTTATAGTGTGGTAAATCCTGCAACCATGTGTACATTTTTTTTGAAGCAATGGTGTTATTTCTATCAACGCTATATTCAATAATTAGCTTAGGCATGTCTTTTCTGATGGTTTCTTCAGCGCCTTTCAGCACTTCAAATTCAAAGCCTTCTACATCAATTTTTAATACTTTAATTGGTGTTCGAAACTCCAAATCATCTAAACGTTTAATGTCAATTGTAGTGCCTGAATCTGAGATATGATTAACCAAAGAAGCGCCTCCTCTATTTTCATTCTCGGTATAAATTTCTTTTGAACATGTTTCATTGCCTAGTGCGAACGGGTAAGTAACAATTCGATTGAAGTTGTTTAGGCTCTTATTCCTTTCCAAAATTTCAAAAGTGCTTGGAAATGGTTCAAAGGCATGCACATGACCAAGTTCACCTACTGCTTTAGCCGCTACTAGTGATAAAAAACCAATATTAGCGCCAGCATCAACAAAAGTATCGTCTGGCTCTAAAAAATCCTGTAATACACTTACAGTGCCTTGCTCGTAAACCCCTCTATTGTAGATGACATTTTCAATGTTCTTGTCGAATGAAGGATCGAGTTCAATTTTGAAACCATAAATTGTTTTCAAGACTACTTTACCTTTGGCAGGTCTAATGAACCATTTTGGCAATTGTTCAATCAAGAAATCTCTGCCAATGAATTTTGGTGCTTTCAATAGCAATTGTATGGCTCTATGAACAAGGCTCACTACCTAACTTCTCCCCCAGCTTTAAAGCCATCTTCAGGCGAAACAAAACTTAGCTTGCCTTCGCCATTCTCAGCCATTAATATCATACCTTGAGATTCTACCCCGCGGATTTTTCTTGGTGCTAGATTCATTAAAACAGATACTTTTCTGCCAATAATATCTTCAGGTTTATAATGTTCAGCAATACCTGAAACTACAGTTCTTTTATCTAAGCCTGTATCCACTATCAGCTTTAATAATTTATCTGCTTTAGGCACCTTTTCAGCAGCAATAATTTCACCTATTCGAATATCCATTGCTGTAAAGTCATCAAATGAGATATTTTCTTTTTGAGGTGGAAAGTCGCCCACTGTTTCTGCTTTGGAAGCTTCTAGTTTGGCGACTTGTGCTGCTACAAAATCATCATCAATTTTTGAAATCATAATACTTGGTTTGTTCAATTGGTGACCAGTAGACAATACATTATTTTGTCCTGCACTATTCCAGTTTAATAAATCAATATTTAAGAATTCAGCTAGTTTTTTAGCTTTTTGAGGTAAAAATGGTTGAAATATTATGGTTAAATTGGCTGTAATCTGCAAAGCAATATTTAAAATGGTCTCTACACGAAGCATATCTGTTTTGGCCAATTTCCAAGGCTCTGTTTCTGCCAAGTACTTATTACCTAACCGGGCTAAATTCATAGCTTCACTTTGAGCTTCACGTATTTTATAGGCTCTTAATAAGTTTTCTATTTTATCAGGATAAGTGGCTAATGCCTCTAACACTTCTTTATCATATGCCTCTAACGCACCTCTCGCAGGCACCTTTCCTTCAAAATATTTATGCGTTAATACAATAGCACGATTCACAAAATTGCCAAATACATCTGCCAATTCATTATTAATTCTAGCTTGAAATTCCGACCATGTAAACTCACTGTCTCTGCTTTCAGGTGCAATTGAAGTCAGAACATATTTCAATTCATCCTTTTTATCGGGATTTTCTTCCATAAACTCATGCAACCACACGGCCCAATTTCTGGAGGTTGAAAATTTGTCTCCTTCTAAGTTCAGGAATTCATAGGCAGGCACATTATCTGGTAATACCAAACCACCATGTTCTTTCAATAATATTGGGAATATGATGGCGTGAAAAACAATATTGTCCTTCCCAATAAAATGAACAAGTTTACGATCACCCGTCCAATAGTCCTTCCACGTTTTACCATTTTTAGAAGCCCATTCTTTAGTTGCCGAAATATATCCAATTGGTGCATCCAACCAAACATATAGTACTTTCCCGTCTGCACCTTCTACTGGCACTTTTACACCCCAATCTAAATCTCTAGTCATAGCACGCGGGTGCAATCCGCCATTGATCCAACTTAACGATTGCCCATTAACTTGATTTCTCCATGTTTTAGGATCATGTTGTTGCTTCCTTTCCAAAGTACCATCTGTTATCCACTCTTTTAACCATTCCTCGTGTCGTTCCATTGGCAAAAACCAATGTGTTGTTTCCTTCAGAATAGGCGTTTTTCCACTTAAAGTAGACTTAGGGTTTATTAATTCTTTTGGGCTTAAGGCTGCGCCACAATTTTCGCATTGGTCACCATAAGCACCTGGATTTTTGCAATTCGGGCAATCACCAGTAACATATCGATCTGCCAAAAACTGATTAAAGTCCTTATCATAGAATTGCTCCGTTGTTTTTTTTGTAAAAGCACCTTTTTCATTCAATACTTTAAAATAATCCTGAGCGGTTTCATGATGAATATGATTTGACGTTCTGGAATAAATATCAAATGATATGTCAAAATCTTTAAAGGCTTTGCTATTTAATTGATGGTATTTATCTACAATAGCTTGCGGTGAAATACCCTCCTTCTTTGCACGCAGCGTAATGGCAGCACCATGCTCATCACTTCCACAAACAAATAAAACATCTTCTTGTTTCATTCTAAGAAATCGAACAAAAATGTCTGCTGGCAAATAAACCCCTGCTATATGTCCTAAATGTAATGGACCATTTGCATACGGAAGGGCGGCGGTTACTGTAAATTTATCACTCATGCTTTACTAATGAACTTTCGACAAAAATAGTAAAAGGATTTGGTGCAATTGAATTCCAAATTGTATTTTTAGCCTTGATGAGCAAAAATATAAGAATTGTATCACCCGCAAAGGCTATTTCAGCGGACCTAATTGACAATGCAGTTAAACTCTTGTCAGAAGCCGGTCATCATGTTTCCGTTGGTCAGCATGCTACCTCTCAACATCATTATTTTTCAGGAACCGTGCAAGAAAGATTGGTTGACTTTCAAAACGCTATTGACGACCCTTCAATTGATGTCATTTTATGCGCTAGGGGCGGATACGGATGTATTCAAATTATAGATGAACTTGACTTTTCAGGACTTATTTCACTAAACAAATTGATTGTAGGCTTTAGTGATATTACTGTTTTTCATATACATTGCCATCATTTAGGACTCCCAACAGTCCATGCCACTATGCCATTAAATTTTGCTAAGAATTCAGAAGCCAGCATTAATTCCTTATTCAAAGCAATAGATCATAAAGCGAATAAATATGAAATGTTACCAAATAAGTTTAATAAAATAGGCACAGCTAAAGCTGAAGTTATAGGTGGAAATTTAGCCACTATACAAACCTTAGTTGGTACTAATTCGGATTTTAATTTTACCGATAAAATTCTTTTTATTGAGGACGTAAGTGAGTACGTTTATACCATAGATCGGATGTTGTGGAATTTGAAAAAAGCCGGCAAATTGAAAAATTTGGCAGGTTTAATTGTTGGTGGCATGACAGGAATAAAAGATACCGAAGTGCCTTTTGGCAATACAGTGGAAGAATTGATATCTCAGCATGTTTCAGAATTTGACTTCCCAGTTTGTTTCGATTTTCCAGCTGGGCATATAGACGATAATAGAGCCATTACTTTTGGAAAGCTTTCAGTTTTAAAAGTGAAAAAGAACATAGCTGTTTTGGTCAATTAACTACTATATCATTAACAGCAAACCACTTTCGATCTATATTTAAACCAGACTTCTTGCACTTTGGGAATTAATAAAAGAAGATGGAGTAAACCCAAAGCAATTGCACCTGGAATAATATTTACAGAAATAAAATCCACCATTTGCTGCCCAAAACTTTCACCTGAAGGCTGTATTAAAAGGAAACCAAAATCAGTAATTTTTATTTTTGTGGCTAGCATTAACAAGATGGCAGCAAAATGAAATCCGTTGGCAAACAAATGAAGGATGTACTCCCATTTTGGTAGTCCACCCAATGCTTTTCTACTATCATTCTCAGAATAGGCATCAATACCTAGAGTTATCAAATCAATCACAACTAAGCCAATTCCTATCCAAAAACTAAGATCGTCAATCCTGATAAATAAGAACCAAATTATTAAAGGAAATAGAATGGCTCTTATTGTATGGGTTTTATGCTCAAAAACGCTCTCTCTTTTGCTGAATAATCCAAACTTCCAGATATGAAGATAAAGTCCATCATAAGTTGCCAAAATCATAAATACCAACAAACACATTGACGTTAAATAATATAATATTTCCATTTTTATAAGTTTAAAATTTTATACAAAAATGGTCTGTTACTAGATAATTTCAATTGACATATGTCACAAAATGATGTTGATCTAAGTTATTTTTGATCGAATACGACTAAGCGTTTCTCTGGACACCCCAATATAAGTTGCAATATATTGAATAGGAACCCTTTGAATAATGTCAGGTTGTGTTGAAATTAATTGATTGTATTTTTCGAGTGCGGTTTCAAAACTTAACATATTAACTCTGTCGGACAATCGCAAACATTCTTTTTCAATAAACAGCCGTCCAATAGATTGCCAGCTTTGATCTTTTTTATAAAGTTTGGCTAAACTACTGTTTGAAATTGTTGTTATTGTTGAGTCCTCAAGTGCTTGAATATAATCGTTAGAAATGGATTTATTGGTAAAGCTTTGTAATGATGATACTATTGTATTTTCCTTACAAAAACATGTATTAACTTCAACACCATCCTTTAGATAGTAAATTCTAAAAATGCCTTCATTAATGAAGGCTATTTCGTTGCAGACATTACCCGCCCTTACCAAATAATCTCCTTTTTTTATTTGTTTTGTTTGTGTAAAGTCCAAACATAAATCAAACGTCTTATCATCCATTGTCACCAAATTAGCAAGGTATAACTTAAGCGCTTTTAGCTCTGGACTCATTGATATAAATTTGTATTTGTTTAACAACCATGGTATAATCAGAACCTTTTAAAAACTCCTCTTAGCACTAGTAAAGCAAAAATTAACCCTAAAACCAATGCTGAAACAATAAAATATCTTTCGTAAACTATGTTACCATATTGATTCGCAATAAACGATAGAATAAAGCAAATCATGGCAAAACTACCAATAAAAATTTGCCAGCTTAAGGCATTTCGCCTTTTCATTTGTTTTTCAAATCCTTTTACCTCAATTTCTAATTCCCCTTTGTTGGCTTTGTTTAAAAAAGCATCTACCTTTCTAGGAATTCCTAATAAAGTGGTGGCCTGGGATACAATAGAATCAAGTACTAAATTCTTAAACCCTTCTTTGCTTAATACCATCCTTTTTACAAATGGCTTAATTGTATCTACAGGGTTATATTTTGGGGCAATATTAGCAAAAATGGCTAATAACAAAACGAGCGATCTCTGGAGTAAAATCCAATCTTTTGGTACATCAAAAGTTGAGGTGAGTTCTTTAAAACTTAGTTCCTTTCTTAACTCATCAATATTCGAATTTTTAATGGTATCGTAATCCATTTCTGAGAAATTAACGCCGCTAGAAATAAATTCATTCATTGCGTCAATCATTTTTTGAGCAGTCTTTTCTGTGTCTTTGTCCTTACTCACAAATCCCATTTTTTGCATTGATGTTAAGACTCGTTCGCTATCCTTTGCTACAATGGCCTGTAAAAATTTTGGGATCTCCTTTCTCGTTATGTCGGACAATATCCCCACTGCTCCAAAGTCCAATAATATGATTTCTCCTTCCTGATTTACTAAAATATTACCTGGATGAGGGTCAGCATGGTAATATCCATCTACTAAAAGCATTTTACAATAAGCGGTCATCAGATGTTCAGATATATCCTGAGCATCTAACTTACCGTTTGTATACAGTTCTTGATTGGCTATTTTTTGACCTTCACAAAATTTGGTTACTAGAACTTTTTTAGAACTAAGCTCAGTAAAAACTTCAGGTACTATAACTCGTTTTTGATCTTTTAAATTTTCACGAATTGTTTGCATAGCTGAGGCCTCATGACTGTAGTCTAATTCCTCATTAATCATAATACGAACCTGCTTATAAATATTATCAAGTCCATTTACTTTAAAATATCTTCCCGCCAGTTTTACCAAGTTCTCAATTATTTGAAGGTCGAGTTTTGCTAAACGCTCAATTTGTGGATGCTGAATTTTAACTGCAACTTTTTCACCAGTAGTTAAATATGCTATATGAACTTGCCCTATGGAAGCCGCTGCTATTGGTTCTGCTTCAAACTGATCAAAAATAGATGTGGGAGGCCTTCCTAACTCATTCAAAATGGTTGCCTCACTATCTTTTGGAGAACTTGCTGGGGCATGGTCTTGTAATGTCTCCAAAGCTATTGCATAGGCCTCAGGCAAAACATTTGACATAATTGATAGCAATTGGCCTACTTTAATAAAGAGGCCATTTAATTCTGTTATTGCATCTTTCAGTTTATCAGCATTCTTGAGATGCTTCTTCTCTAATTTTTCGCCATAGCGCTGATAAGAAATAAACGGCTTTAAAACTTTTAGCCAAATATAAGACCGAGCAATTGCAAAAGCCGTAGAATAGGCTTTCCTTTTTCTTTTCTTAATATTTGAAATCATACCTTATTTCTTTTATGCCAACTCCAAACCAAACGAAAACTCAGACCCTTCACCAATAGTACTGTTCACAGTAATGTTTTGATTATGTGCCTCAACAATATGTTTCACGATAGCTAACCCTAATCCAGATCCTGCAAAATTTCTAGCTCTGCTTTTTTCTATTCTATAAAAGCGTTCAAACAAACGTTCTAAATGAATATCTTCAATGCCTATCCCGTCGTCAATTACATCAATAGTTAATTGTTTACGATTGGCTTTATGCATTTTAATAACCGTTGTACCATTCTCAGCGCCATAGGAGATAGAATTTGAAATCAAGTTAGTTAAAACTTGACCTATTTTACCTTTATCAGCAAATACCATAATGGATTCGTAGTTGCTCTCTAGCTTTACTTTAATTCCCTTTTGATTTGCTGATTTATCTACTAAATCGAAAATTTTCCTAGTCAAACCAACAATATCAAACTTCGTTAATTTTAGATCAGAGCGGTTAAATTCGATTTTTGAAATGTCGTCCAAATCATCAAGTACTGAAGTAATCCTATCTACACCAGACATGGCCTTATTCAAAAATGAACGATTTACTGTTTCATCCTCCAAGCCACCCTCAAGCAAAGTAAGAATATAGCCTTGGATACTAAATACTGGTGTTTTTAACTCATGAGCAAGATTTCCTAAAAACTCACGTCTAAAATCAGCTTGCTCCTCTAATAATTCAATTCGTTTTTGCTGATTTTCTGCCCATTCTTCAGCTTTCTCTTGTAAGTTTTCAAACACTGGATCTGATATTCCTAAATTGGTTGTTTTTGGGTTTTTTCTTTTACTAATTATTTTTTGAATCAACCTAATTTCCTTATCAATATACCGTGCAATGAATAGATAAAAAATAACAAATGCTATCAATCCTATCGAAAGACTTATGGTAAGGTAGGATTCAAAAGAAATCTCTATTTTAAAAAAGAATGATGCAAAAATGAAAATGCATAAAACGAGTACTGATAAAATCACACTTGCCGTCAAAATAATATTTAGGGGCCGTGATAAAAATGACATTTATTCTGCTAAATTATTTGTTTCTAACCAAGTTAAGGAATTTACTAATGTGTCCAAGTCAACTGCTAAAAAATCTATTGTGGGTTTTAAACTATCATAATTTGGCTTACAATTAAAATAGAGTGCACCTCTCAAAAAATGATTCGAACTATCAGTGACATAAAATTGATAGTTTGACGCACTGTTTCCAACAAGTCTATACGCCATACCAAAAACTTTATTATTACTATTAATAATCAGTTTCTCCTCAATTGCATCTGCCTTAATACTATGGTCGTACACTAATTTTCGTGAATTTTCAATATGGTACTTTAAACTAGTATCAATTGGAATATAAGTTAAATATAGAGTAGCGTTAAAGCCTAGATAGTTGAGGTTCATATTGCATTTGCCTTTACTTGTATCTACTTCAGTGTAGTGAGGGATATTAAAGCTATAATCACAAAATTTAAGCATTTTTGAGAAATCCTTTTCTGGGAATGATAATCTCATAGCGCTCAATGGCTTTGGATACACTGCATCTTCTTCAGTACAAGAGCTAAATACTACCAATCCGAATAAAATTAAAAACAAACCCTTAAACCTCTTCATTGACAATTACTTTAATTCTCTTTAATTTACGTTTATCAGCTGCATCAACAATTAATGTAAAATCACTGAATACGATTTTTTCGTTTTTTAACAAAATCTTTCCTGCCTGTTCTGTAATAAAACCGCCGATTGTGTCTGACTCTCCCTTGCTCTCTTCAAATTCATCACCATCAATTTCCATTATTTTGTAAAAATCCATCAGCGCCATTTTTGCTTCAAAAAGATAAGTGGACTCATCCAATTTGGAATAACTAAGGTCTTCAACATCAAATTCTTCGGAAATATCACCAACAATTTCTTCTAGAACATCTTCAAGAGTAATTAAACCAGATGTTCCCCCATATTCATCTACAACAATAGCCATATGCATTTTTCGCTCTTGGAAACTCTTTAGCAAATCATCAATTTTCTTATTCTCTGGCACATAGTAAGGTTCCCTAAGAAGGCTATGCCAGTTCTCAGGAGCTTTATCAATATATGGGATTAAATCTTTCACGTATAAAATGCCTTTAATATTGTCAAAAGATTCTTCGAAAATTGGTACACGTGAATGATTCTGTTCTAATATCAATTCATGAATTTTCTCATAAGAGTCATTAATCTCAAAAGCTACAACATCAATTCTAGACCTCATAATTTGTTTAACATCAGTTTTACCAAATTTTACAATGCCCTCCAAAATTTTATGCTCATCTTCTTTTCCTTCAAGTTCTTTTGTCAATTCAATGGCTTGTTCTAAATCATCAGAAGATACAGAAACACTTTTTCTACGGCCCAAGTTACTTAGTAATGAGGTGCCCTTTACCAAACCAATTGCTAATAAATTAATTGGAAAAAGGCGACCAATCCTATCTAATGGAGAGCCCATCAACAAAGCCATCCGTCTTCCATTTTTACTTGCATAAACCTTAGGAATTACTTCACCAAATAATAAAATAATAAAAGTAATTACCACAACATCAATTAGTAATTTTTTCCAAGCTTCAATACTCCCTTCCGGGAATAACATATTGGACAGGTAGGCACATAAAATAATAATAGAAACATTAATAAAATTATTGGCAATTAAAATAGTTGCCAGCAATTTTTTTGGCCGTTCAAGTAGCGATAGTGTTGTTTTCGATTTCTTTCCACTATCCTTTTCCAATTCATCAATATCAATTGGCTTTAAAGAAAAAAAAGCAACCTCAGAACCTGATACCAATGCAGAACCAAACAACAATAATACAAGAACGATACAAGATATTATAATTGGAATAAAATTGGGGCTCATAAATTATGCGTTAAAAAGGAAGATCGTCTTCAGCATCTGGTTTTATATTCTGCTCCATGGGCTGACTTGGAGTATTTTCAACCGATTTTGGATAATTATTTTGTTGACTCTGACTTCCTCCAGATTCAGCTCTTGATAGCATAGTCATATTATCGGCAATCACTTCAGTTGTATATCTAGTATTTTTATTTTCATCTTGCCATGACCGAGTTCTTAATTTTCCCTCAACATAAACTTTCATCCCTTTCTTAAGATAGGTCTCAGTGATCTTAGCAAGCCCTCTCCAAGCTACTATATTATGCCAGTCAGTGATCTCACGTTTATCGCCTGTATTCTTATCTAAATAGGACTCAGATGTTGCAATTGGAAAATTGGCAACAACTGCGCCATTGTCTAAGTGTCTAACTTCAGGATCTTTGCCTAAGTTACCAATCAAAATCACCTTATTTACGCTTCCAGCCATATTACATTGAGGTTTGAGATAACAAAGATAATATTTATCTTTTGAAAAATTTCGATTGATTAATATATCTCACAATTAATTGGGGCAGCGGAAAGTCCTCCAATTCGTTCTTTTTTATTACTTCAAAATCAGAAAACTGCTTCAAGTTTTTCATTTTAACTATCCAAAATTTAACATACAAATGTTGGTGAGATAAAATATGCTTTAATGAAATGTCTAGAGCTGCGTTCTTTATGTTTACACTATCAAAGTTTTTTATTTCATCTACTTCCTTTGTCAATTCAATTAATGGGAAATCATAGAGCCCTTGCCATATCCCTTTTCCTTTACGTTTATTAATTAAAATGCTGTCTCCATCCGTTATCAAAAGATAGTTCAAAAACCGATCCTTTATCTTTATTTTTTTTTGCTTAACAGGAAAGTTTTGAATGTTTTTTTGCTTAAAGCCTTCACAGTTAAACTGGATTGGACAGACCTCACACTTTGGGTTTTTAGGGCGACAAACTAATGCTCCAAGTTCCATCATAGCCTGATTATGAATCCCAGGATTATCATGGTCTAATAAATTTTGAGCTAATTCAAAAAATTCCTTTTTGCCCTGATTAGTATTAATTGGTGTTGAAATAGCAAAACATCTACTCAATACCCTAAACACATTTCCGTCAACTACGGCATAGGGTTCACTAAAAGCAAACGAGCTAATAGCTGCAGCAGTATATTCTCCGACACCTTTTAGTTTTATGATTTCTGAATAAGTTGAAGGAAAAAAACCTCCATAATCAGACATGACTTGTTGTGCAGCAAAGTGCAAATTTCTGGCTCTGCTATAGTAACCCAAACCTTGCCAATTTTTCAAGATATGGTCTTCAGTACTATTAGCAAGTTGTGCCACAGATGGATAAGCCTTAGTAAACTTTTCGTAATAAGCTAAACCTTGCACTACTTGCGTTTGCTGCAAAATAATTTCAGATAGCCAAATAAAATATGGATCATTAACTTTTCTCCATGGCAAATCTCTCTTGTTGTCATGGTACCACTTTTGTAATTCACCTGTAATTTTTATCACTTTACCTCTGTTATTTAATAATTTGTCTAAAATATTTCATTTAATTGAAAAAAACGGTTATTTTTGTCATTAAATACAAACGATTAAAAATTAATAAGTTATGACAAAAGCAGACATTGTTAGCAAAGTTGCTAACGAAACTGGGATTGAAAAAGCAGCTGTTTTAGCAACGGTTGAGTCTTTCATGAAAAATGTAAAAGGTTCACTATCAAGTGGAAAAAATGTTTACCTAAGAGGATTTGGTTCTTTCATTGTTAAGAAAAGAGCAGAAAAAACGGGTAGAAACATTTCTAAGAATACATCTATCATTATTCCAGCACACAACATTCCAGCGTTCAAACCTGCAAAAACTTTTGTAGAAAGCGTTAAATCTAAGGTAAAAGTAAAATAGTTGTAAAACTTAAATACTTTTACTACCTTTGCGCTCTAAAATTTAGAGTAATTAAAACTTCCTGAATTTCAGGAAGTTTTTTGTTAAGATAAAGTATTAATTAAAAATTATAAGATATGCCAAGCGGAAAAAAGAGAAAGAGACATAAGATGGCTACTCACAAAAGAAAAAAGAGACTTAGAAAGAATAGACACAAGAAGAAAAAATAAGTCTTTAATCTTTTAATTTTAATAAAACTAATACTTAGTAACAGTGTTGCTAAGTATTTCTTGTTTTGTTAAAATTCATTATAAATATACTCCCGAATGAGTTTTGAGTTAGTTGTTGACGTCAGACCAAGCGGAATTTGGATTGCTTTGATGCGTGAAGGAAAGTTAATTGAACTTCACGAGGAAAAGATGAATAAGGATTTCATGGTTGGCGATATTTACCTAGGAAAGGTAAGAAAAGTTGTACCAAGCCTAAACGCTGCTTTTGTTGACGTTGGGTATGAAAAAGATGCGTTCTTGCATTATTTAGATCTTGGACCCCAATTTAAGTCTCAGGATAAGTACGTTCAACAAACTTTACAAGAAAAACAAAAAGTAGCAGACTTATTATATTTTAAACCTGAAGGGGACATTGACAAAACCGGTAAAATTACTGATACTGTTACTTCAACCCGCCAAATTTTGGTTCAAGTAGCGAAAGAACCTATATCTTCAAAAGGTCCAAGATTAAATGCAGAAATTACAATTGCTGGTCGTTATATTGTTCTTGTACCATTTTCAAGTAAAATTTCAATTTCTCAAAAAATTAAGAATGGCAAAGAGAGAGATAGGCTAAGAGATATCATGCGAGATATTCTACCTAAGAACTTTGGTGTTATAATAAGAACTGTTGCTGAAGACAAGAAAATTTCAGAAATTGACAGTGATTTAAAATCGCTAATTGACAAATGGAAATTAATCCACGAAAATTTAAAGGTAGCTAAGCCACCCAAACGTGTTTTAGGAGAGCTAAGTAGAGCATCATCCCTCTTGCGTGATATGTTGAATGACAAATTCACAAAAATTCACATCAACGATCCTGTTTTAAAAGATGAAATGCATGAATATATTTCTTCAATTTCACCAGGGCAAGAAAAGATTTTGACCTTATATAAGGGCAAACTAAACATATTCGAGCATTTTAATATTCACAAGCAAATTAAGCTTTTATACGGTAAAAAAGTGCCCCTTTCATCAGGAGGTTACTTAATTATCGAACACACAGAAGCAATGCATGTTGTTGATGTTAACTCGGGGAATAGATCGGCCAAAGGAGACACACAAGAAGACAATGCATTAGCAGTCAATATGGAATCCGCTGAAGAACTTGCAAGAGTATTACGTTTGCGAGACATGGGTGGAATTATTGCTGTTGATTTTATTGATATGCATAAAAAAGAGCACAACAAAATGTTGTTTGAAAAAATGAAATCGCTCTTAAAGACTGACCGTGCAAAACACAGTGTTATTCCACCAAGCAAGTTTGGTGTAATGGAAATTACTCGACAAAGAGTAAGGCCAGAAACCAACATTGAAACATCAGAAGTTTGTCCAACATGTGATGGCAGTGGAAAAATTCAAGCGTCTATTATGTTTACAGACGAAATAGAGTCTGCAATTGACCAGTTAATCACTAAAAATAAACCTAAAAAACTGACTTTATTAGTTCACCCTTATATTGAATCATACTTTACAAAGGGTGTTATTTCAAGACAAGTAAAATGGTTTTTTAAATACAAGAAATGGATTTCTGTTAAAGCAGCCTCAGCCAATCACTTTTTTGAGTACTCTTTTCTTGATAACAATAATAAAAAGATAAACCTATAAAGTTACTTTCTTTATAACTTAGCCTTTCATGATTGAAAATAAGCCTAAGTACTCTATTATAGAAGCCAAAACAAAACTAGAAGCTTATTGTGCATATCAAGAACGTTGTTCTTTTGAGATATACCAGAAAATGCGCTCATGGAACCTTAATTTTGAGGATCAGGACATTCTAGTAGCTGACTTAATTTCAAACAACTTTTTAAACGAAGAACGGTTCGCGGAAGCTTATGCAAGCGGAAAATTCAACATTAAAAATTGGGGCAAAACCAAAATAAAAACCTATCTCAAATCGAAGAAGATTTCTGCCTATTCAATTACAAAAGCCTTAAAAGCTATTGACAATGAAGATTACATAAAAACCTTAGAAGAACTGGCAGATAAAAAATGGAGTCAATTAACTGGGAAGCATTGGGAAAAAATTGGAAAACTAAAACGATATTTGCATGGGAAAGGTTTTGAAACCGAATTATTGAATGATATTATTCAAACATATATAAAGTATGAGTGATTTTAAGAATTTAAGTGTACATCCAAATCTTGTAAAAAGATTAACTGAGATGGGCATTTTATACCCAACACCCATCCAAGAAGAGTCCATTCCGCATCTTATTGAAAAAGGAGGCGATTTTATTGGTATGGCACAAACGGGAACTGGTAAAACTGCAGCATACGGATTGCCTTTATTGCAAAAAATTAATCATAAACAACCAAATATTCAAGGACTGGTCCTAGCGCCAACAAGAGAACTTGTTCAGCAAATTGCAAAAACTCTATTTAAGTATACGAAATATTATCAACCAATATTTACAGTAGGAATATATGGTGGATCTGACCTAGATAGACAAATCGCTTCTTTGAGAAAGCCAACTCAAATTATTGTTGCTACACCCGGCAGATTAATTGATCTTATTGACCGTAAAAAAATTGATTTGTCTTATTTGAAATACTTGGTATTAGATGAGGCTGACGAGATGTTGAAGCTTGGCTTTAAGGAAGATTTAGACTACATTTTAACGTCTTCAAATGATAGAATTCAAAAGTGGCTTTTCTCAGCAACAATGCCAAAAGATATTGAATCACTAGTAAAAAAGCATTTATATCATCAGGCTAAAAAAGTTATGATTTCGGAAAAAAGTGTGCTTAACGAAAATATAAGGCACGAATTTATTCCATGCCAGTCTACTGAAAAACTTAACATTTTACATCAATTTTTAACTCAGCAACAAACAACAAGCGGAATAGTGTTTTGTAAAACAAAGAAATCAACTATTTTGCTTTCTAAACAATTAATTTCCCGAGGATACAATTGTCAATCACTTCAGGGAGATATGACACAAATTGATCGTGACAAGGCCATGCGCGCTTTTAAAAATAAGTCATTACAATTTTTAATATCTACTGATGTTTCAGCAAGAGGAATTGATGTTGATAATTTGGCCTATGTTTTACACTATGAAATGCCTGACCAGATTGATTATTATACACATAGAAGTGGACGAACCGCAAGAGGCGGCAAAAAAGGCTTGTCTATCGCATTAGTTGATGAAAAAGAACTTCGTTTTCTAAAAACATTGAGCAAAAAATTGAGTTTTAACTTAAGTGAAACTTCAATTTAAGCATTTTTAAGATTCGGAACAACAAAACAACACACTATAAAGAATTGATAATTAAATTAATAAAATGTTTTGTTTAAACTTTACTGTTTTTTATTAAACGTTTAATATATTTGATATATTTTATTGTAAATTTGTTTTCAAACACAAGTCCTATGAATAAATATGAGGCAGGTCCTTTTCTCGAACAAATCAACTTACCAGATGATTTAAGAAAAAAGTTCAAGATTGATGATCTTAGCCAAGTCTCTGATGAGGTTCGTCAATATATTATTGATGTCATCTCTGAGATTGGAAATTCTCATTTTGGAGCAAGCTTAGGAGTTGTGGAACTAACAGTTGCCCTACACTATGTTTTTAATACGCCATATGATCAGCTTGTATGGGACGTCGGCCATCAGGCCTATGGACATAAATTATTAACAGGCAGAAGAGACATTTTTCACACAAACCGTTTATATGGAGGTATGTCTGGTTTTCCTAAGCGAAGCGAAAGTGAATATGACACCTTTGGAGTTGGTCATAGCTCTACTTCGATTTCAGGTGCTCTTGGTATGGCCATTGCAAGTAAGTATAAACAAGAAAACAGACAACATATTGCTGTGATTGGTGATGGATCTATGACTGCAGGGCTGGCATTCGAAGGCCTTAATCAAGCTGGCTATACAAATTCAAACATACTGATTGTATTAAACGACAACTGTATGTCTATTGATCCTAATGTAGGAGCTCTAAAAGAATATCTAACTGATATTACAACCTCTCATACCTATAATAAAGTAAAAGATGATGTATGGAAGTTATTAGGTAAGGTTTCAAAATTTGGACCAAATGCTCAGGCAATTGCCTCCAAAATTAGTACTGCCTTAAAAGGGACTTTATTAAAGCAAAGTAACTTGTTCGAATCACTAAACTTACGTTACTTTGGCCCTGTTGATGGGCATGATGTTGTAGGATTAGTTAATATAATGGAAGATTTAAAAGATATTCCTGGGCCCAAAATTCTTCATGTTTTAACAACTAAAGGAAAAGGTTATAAACCTGCAGAAGACGGTGACACCACAAAATGGCACGCTCCAGGAGTATTTAATAAAGACACAGGAGAAATTATAAAAGTACTTCCAAAATCCCCTCAAGCTCCAAAATTCCAAGAAGTATTTGGGCATTCAATTGTAGAGCTTGCTGAAAAGAATGATAAAATAATGGGAGTTACCCCAGCTATGCCCTCTGGCTGTTCATTAAATATTATGATGAAAGCTATGCCAGATCGAGCATTTGATGTTGGTATTGCAGAACAACATGCTGTTACATTTTCAGCTGGATTAGCGACTCAAGGAATGGTTCCATTTTGTAATATTTACTCTTCATTTATGCAACGTGCATATGATCAGGTTTTACATGATGTTGCACTTCAAAACTTAAATGTTGTATTCTGTTTAGATCGTGGTGGTTTAGTTGGTGCTGATGGCGCAACTCATCATGGGGCATATGATTTAGCCTATATGCGTTCCATTCCAAATATGACCGTTTCTTCTCCTATGGATGAAGCTGAACTAAGAAACTTAATGTACACTGCTCAGCTTAAAGATCAAGGCCCATTCACAATAAGATACCCAAGAGGTGCTGGAGTAATGCCGAAATGGAAAACACCTATGAAGGAAATTAAAGTTGGCACTGGACGAAAAATTAAATCCGGTGAAGATATTGCTTTTTTAACAATTGGCCCTATTGGAAACTTAACGGTTAAGGCATGTGAAGCACTAGAAACTGAAGGTATTTCAGCAGCCCATTATGATTTACGCTTTGTTAAACCACTTGATGAAACACTACTACACGAAATTTTTTCTAAATTTGATAAAGTAATTACTATAGAAGATGGTTGTATAATGGGAGGAATGGGATCAGCTGTACTAGAGTTTATGGTAGATAATCAATACGCCTCTCAAATTGTTCGTTTGGGTATTCCTGATGAGTATATTCAGCATGGCACACAAGCAGAGCTATATAAAGAGTGTGGATATGACGCAGGTTCAATGGTGGCTGCTGCAAAAAAAATCATTGGAAATAAAAAGAAATTAAGCATTAGTAAATAATATTTTATGGCAACAGTTACACTAAAAGGGAACCCAGTTGAAACTATAGGTGAAATACCGGCAGTTGGAACAAAGGCTAAATCATTCAAGTTAGTTAAAACAGATTTAACAACCAGTAGTTTGGATGATTTTAGCGCACAAAAATTAGTGTTGAATATATTTCCAAGTATAGATACTGGAACTTGTGCCCAGTCAGTTAGAACTTTTAATAAAGAGGCGGCTAACTTTGACAATACAAAAGTGCTATGCATATCAAGTGATCTTCCTTTTGCTCAAAATAGATTCTGTGGCGCAGAAGGTATTGAAAATGTTGTAATGCTATCAGATTATGCAACAAGCCAGTTTGGCAAAGATTACGGCCTTGAAATGATATCTGGTCCACTATTTAATTTACACAGTAGAGTTGTAATTGTAATCAGTTCAGATGGCACAATTGTTCATGCACAACAAGTGCCTGAAATCATTGATGAGCCAAACTATGCTGAAGCTATTGAGGCTCTAAAAGCGGCAAAATAAATCGATCAAAATTAGTTGATCATTTCATTTTCATGAGGTCTTTATTTCGATTTACTCTACTGAGTGTTACACTGTCAGTAGAAAGCAGTGGGATTCAGTGAGAGATTATAATAAAAGCTAGCTGGTTTTACACTCTGACCTATATCATATGTATAAATAGTACCATCTTCTTGTAGCATTGGGATATGCATCAGTTCACGTTTAACCATTTTATCAGTATAAAATGGCATATCATGAAGCGATTTGTTTTGAATAAAATGTCTGACTTTCTCAGAATTAATTCCCAAATCCACTCTGGCTGATTGAAAATATGGACCAACATACTCTCCCTGAAGACTTAGAATGCCAAGTGATTTATTTCCATAAATTGACTTGTCTTGAGATTTATATCCAAATCTAGCTGGATAATTCTGATTATCTCTAATTTTTGGGCTCGAGGCATAGTCACCTGTATACAATTGAACATTAACACCAAATCTGAGGCACTCATATCTGTAAGTTAATTTGATTGCACCTGTTCTATAACGATCTCTCCAACCCTTTCCGGCACCCAATAAATCATTTTCAGTTAAAATCGACAAACCCTTATAATTAAATACAATTAAACCACTTGACTGACTTGTGCCCTGTTTATCAAAATAATATTGATATCCATAACCAATGCTATAATCATGTGGCATATTTTGATCGTGCAATGTCACAAACGGGTTTAAAATATTATCCTTTGGTCCGATTCCAAAATGTGCGCCCACACCTAATTTAACCTCTGGTGTTTTATCCTGAATTCCCCAGCTAGAAAAATTATAATATGCACCAGACATTAAATTGACTTGAACGAATTCATGATATGCATTTATGTCAAAACATAATCCTATACGTTTTACTTCATTTCCAAAATCTACCGTCAAGCCTAGTTTAAAATTTACCATTTGCGACGAGGCATTCAAACCTGTTAAAAATAGGATACTTACCAAAAAAATACTGCTAATAGACATATAATACTCAAAATGAGTTGCTTACGTGAAACATAGCTCAACTCAATATAATCCGTTTTGCGACGCTTTTATGATTATTTAATCTTATTCTATATTTATTAAATAAATCGTCTCTAAAACTATTTAAAAACGAATATTACGCAATAATACAAGTTTTCGGAAGGAAATATCAAGATTTCTTTTGAAGAATATATATTTGGGATGAATAAGATCCTTTTTTTGCTTTAAAGTTTGATAGAAATCCTGTCCACACTGCACGTATCATACTTCCTCCTTTATACTTTTCACTCAGCATTGAAACATAATAAGCATCAAATCTCATTGGCAGAATTTGCTTGACCATCATTCCCTCTCTTTCAAAAAGCTTAGCGATATCAGCAGGTGTGAAATGATACAAGTGAATTGGCAGATCATAAGCAGCCCAAAATTCACCATATTTCTTGGCATCATAAGATAATCGGTTTGGAACAGCTACTATTAAGGTTCCATTTTCTTTCAAAACTTTTCCAATCTGCTTAACATCATCACCAAGATTATAAACATGCTCTAAAACATGCCACATAGTAACTACATCCTGCGAATTATCCGCCAAATTATAAAGCTCCTCAATCGGCAATAGCTCAATTGCATGACTAGACTTTGCTAATGCTCTAGCATCCACATCAGGTTCTAAGCCTATACTATTTAGTCCCGCTTCCTTTAGTGCATTTGCAAAATGACCCGTTCCAGCACCTATATCCAGTACATTATTTCCTTTAGCCAACCTATGTACTAGTCTCACCTTTTGTTTAAGTGTGTAATTTCTTACAAAATGATAGATACGATTAATAAGTCCCTTTTTAGAACTTGTATGACTAATGTAGCTTTCTGCCTTATAATAGTCACCTATTTTATCAATAGTTGGTATTGGATTTGTGAATTGAAACCCACATGAAAGGCATGATACAATTGTAAAAGTGTCCTTACTTACAGTATAATCTTTTCCAGATAAAACCTTATCAAATTTTGTTTTATTACAAATGGGGCAATTACTTAATGTATTCATATTATCTTCCTAAAAATACTAGCAGAACTGAAATATCGCTAGGTGACACACCACTAATTCTACTTGCTTGTCCAATGGTTGCTGGTTCAATAGCCTTTAGTTTTTCGACAGCCTCTGCTGAAAGAGAGGAAAACAGGCTATAATCAATGGTCATTGGAATCTTGACATTTTCTAATCTAATCATTTTGTTGGCCATCTCCTGTTCTCGAGAAATATAACCATCATATTTAATTTGTATTTCAGCTTGTTCCAATGCATCTAAATCTGAAGTTTGATATTCACTCAGTCTTTTTCCTAAGTCAGCTCCTCTTTTCATCATATCTTCCAATTTTACATGTGGTCTTGACAACAATGTATCAGATTTTTGTTTTTGTTTTAAAACAGATGACCCAAGAGATTTTAAATAGTCATTGACTTCGTCCGGAGCAATGCTTGTAGCAGACAATATGTTTTTAATCTCTTTAGTATTAATTATTTTTTTCGAAACCGAGTCGTAACGTTCTTTAGAGGCTAGGCCAATTCTATATCCCATTTCAGTTAATCGGATATCTGCATTATCCTGACGTAACAAAATTCTAAACTCAGCTCGTGAGGTAAACATTCGGTATGGTTCCTTAGTACCCTTCGTTATCAAATCATCAATTAAAACACCAATATAAGCATCCGATCTACCCAAAATAAATTCAGGCTGATTGTTTAATTTCAAATTCGCATTTATTCCTGCCATTAATCCTTGCGCAGCAGCTTCTTCATAACCCGTGGTTCCATTAATTTGTCCGGCAAAAAATAAGTTCTCTATCGGTTTAGTTTCTAGAGTATGCTTTAGCTGAGTAGGGGGGAAGTAATCATATTCAATTGCATATCCAGGTCTAAACATTTTAACATTTTCAAACCCAACTATTGACTTCATAGCGGTTAACTGAACCTCTTCAGGTAAAGATGTGCTAAAACCATTTACATATATCTCAACCGTACTCCATCCTTCAGGTTCTACAAATATTTGATGTCTGTCTCTCTCTGCAAAACGACTAATCTTATCTTCAATAGATGGACAATATCGCGGTCCTGTTCCTTGAATTGCGCCATTAAACATTGGGGATCGATCAAACCCTGATTTTAACAATTCATGTGTCACAGGATTAGTATAAGTAATGTGGCAAGGCAATTGTTTTTGGAGATAACCTGACTCCTTTGAATAAGAGAATTTAAATGGTGATACATCACCTGCTTGCTCTTCCATCAGAGCATAGTTCAAACTCCTTCCATCTACTCTTGGAGGCGTACCAGTTTTCATTCTTCCTGATTCAAAACCCAAATCTATCAGGTTTTCTGTTATCCCATAGCTTGCACTTTCACCTGCTCGACCACCTTTAAACTGTTTTTCTCCAAGATGAATAAGACCATTCAAAAATGTACCATTCGTCAAAATTACTGATCTTGCTTTTATTTTTTGGCCCATTCCTGTTTTCACACCAGTCACTTTTCCGTTTTCCGTTAAAATGCCTGTAGCCATATCTTGCCAAAAATCTAAATTCACAGTTTGCTCCAGTTTTTCCCGCCATTTCGCCGCAAACATCATCCTATCATTCTGCGTTCTTGGTGACCACATTGCTGGTCCTTTTGAAAGATTCAGCATTCTAAACTGAATAGCGGACTGGTCAGACACAATACCTGAGCCCCCTCCAAGTGCATCTATCTCTCGAACAATTTGCCCTTTTGCCACACCGCCCATAGCGGGATTGCATGACATCTGTGCAATTGTTGCCAAGTTCATTGTCACCAAAAGAGTAGAAGAACCCATTTTTGCAGCAGCGTGTGCCGCCTCACATCCAGCATGGCCTCCGCCAACTACTATTACATCATATTCTGCTAACATAGTTTTGTTTCACGTGAAACACTTCCAAAATGTTTCACGTGAAACGCAACATTTCTTCCAGTGCCCAATTTTCCATTTCTGTCATTTTCTTCTGATCAACATCAGACTTATCATTATAGCCGCACAAATGCAATACACCATGTATTATTACTCTATTCAGCTCAAGGCTAAAGTCTCCTTCCGAATACTCATTTGCATTCTCAAGTACGGTTTCAACACTAATAAAAATATCTCCCCCTAAAACTAGTCCTTCAGTATAATCAAAAGTTATAATGTCAGTATAATAATCGTGCTTTAAGTATTGCTTATTAATGCCTAAGATATATTCATTTGTACAAAAAATATAACTTATTTCACCAATTTTTCTGTCTAGCTCCATTACAATATGGCTTATCCATAAACGAAAAAATTCCGGATTAAAGTCCGGAATACTTACTTTTTCAATATTAAAATTTATGTCATCCATTCAGTGCAAAAGTAATATTTACTTTTGAACCATTTTCAAGAAACTCAATTTTATCGGCCAGATTTTTCATTAAGAATATTCCTCTCCCGTCTGGTTTCTCGATATTCTCAGGTGCAGTTGGATCTGGTAATAAATCATAATTAAAGCCTTTTCCTTGGTCTTCAATAGAAAACAACAAGCCATCTTCTACCTTACCAACTTCAAGTTTTACCTGCTTTCCTTTGTCACGACCGTTACCGTGTATTATAGCGTTATTTGTTGCTTCTGTAACAGCAATCAAAATATTACCATACATATCCTCATTCACTAATAAGTCCGCACAAACTTTATCTATTAAAGATTCTACTTGACTTATATTTGAAATATCCGACCTAATTTCCAAAACGTGCATTCACTAATTATTTACCGTATTAAAATATGAATTTATCATGTTCTTATAATAAACTCTTAACCCAACAGGGACTGATCTCAATAGCTCGATTTCAGCCTCCTTCCTTTTGTTATACTCGTTTAATTTTATTTGGTTACCACTATCTTCATTTTTTCCTACCTCGGACTCTCTTTCCTCAGAAAAGCCCCTTTCCATCATGGCTTTTTCACTTTCCAATAATCGTGTCATTATATCCTGTTGGCGCTTTAATAAATTAACTGAAGATCCATTGTTCAATAAGTCATTTTCAAGATCTTTCATGTCATCAATCAGCTTATTCAATCCATTTCCAGCACCAGATCCATCCTTATTTAGCTCTTGTCTCAATTTCTCTAGAGACTCCCTCATTTGAGCTTGTTCTAAGGCCATTTTAGCAATCTCCTTTGGACCTAATCCAGGAATACTTCCATTGCCCTGCCCCTGTCCTCCTTCTCCTTTATCACCTGGCTTTTTACCTCCTTTTCCTCCAGATTTAGAACCATTTTTCATTTTCTCCATTTGCTTTTTAAGCTGATCCTTCATTTGCTGCATGCTCATTTGACCCGGCTTTGGTGCACCACCACCTGACCCACCAGGTTTATCACAAGAACCGCTTCCAGGCATCTGCGATTTCATTTGATTCTGCATTTGTTCTAACACTGCAGAAAGTAGTAATGCAATATCGTTATAGGCAGTGACAGCATATTGCTGGTGTTGCTTAACTTTATTAAGGTTTCTCTCCTGGCCATAATCCTTTGCCTTTCCTTGATTATATTCTAAGTCGTTTAATTCCGTTATGATTGTATTTGAAAGCTCACCATGCCGTTTTGCTAATGACATTAACGAGTCTCTAACCACTACGGTAGATTGAATAATTTTTAGTTGATCTCTATTATATCGTATAACCTGTGGATTTGAACGATCAATCTTTCCAAAATTAGCCATAAGATCTTCTTGTTGATGAGATAAGTTGACAACATTTTCTAGAAGAAATCTCAATTGCTCCATGTCTTCAGTCTCTTGCTGACTAGACGCCCCATCCATCATTGCCTTAACATCATCAGCCATTTGCTCCATCATATCAGCTGCTTTTTTCTGACTTTCGGAAGCCTTCTTCTCTTTAGATTCACTAAGCTTTTCCTTTGCATTATTCATTTCTCCGTCAATCTCATCTTCTTGCTCCTGTTTAAAATCCAAATTTTTCGGTTTTTCAAGTCCATTGTTCATTTCCTTAGCCTCGTCTATATCCTTTTGGATCTCATCAAATTTTTTGTTAAGTTCATCTTGCTGCTCTTCTAAAACATCATCAGTCTCCTTTCTATCTTTCGTCTCTTCACTTAAAGCCTCTTGTTCCATAGACAGCTCTCTAAGCTGCTCCTCAATTCCTTCAATTTTTTTATCTAATTCAAGATGCTTAAATAACTCCAAAGTCCTATCTAATTCACTTTCCAAATCATCTGACCGTTGCTCCATCTTTTCCATGTTCTCCAGAATCTGATCTTTATTCATTTCATCCATCAACTTCTGAAGCTCCTCTAATAATTCTTTCATTTCATCATCTAACAATTCCTCCATTAATTTTTCAAGTAAGTCCTGTTTTTCCTTGAGTTCATCAGAGTTCTCCAAAAATTCATTCTCCTCTTCCTTATTTTCATCAAATTGTTGTTTGAGTTTTTCCAACTTCATTTGAAGATTCTCTTGTTGATTTAGCATATTAGTAATATTCTGCTTATCCTTCCAATCTGGAGTTGACTTATTCATTAGGTTATTCCTTATTTTGGAAACTTCCTCCTTTAATTTCTTTGCATCTTTAAGGCTCTTATCCATATCCTTTTTAAGTTCTTCCGATTTCTCGGTCAAATCATTATCTAGTTCCGAAAGACTGGGAACACTATATATCATTTTTTTTGATGACACAGACTTATATCCATTAGGGGAGTCATTGTCTGTCACCACAAAAAAGTACTCAAGTACATCATCCGGTTTCAAATCGTAATCCCTTAAATCGAGACTATAACCAAATATTTGCTTGGTTAGGTTGCCACTAATTTTGATATTTGTTCTTTTAGTTCTTACTGAATCATCTCTAGTAATTTTGGCAATAAGATTGAGTTTCGAAAACCCAAAATCATCAGAAATTATTCCATCAGAAAAACGAATGAAAGGGTTTAAAGAATCATTCTGCTCTAAAACAGAAATTGTTGGGTATTCATCAGGCATTACAGTTATGCCACTCTCTAAAGTATCTGCACTCATTATTTGCTTAGTGCTTAAAAGGAATGCGTATTGCTCACTTTTCCTGAATTGCCTCTTAAATTTAAACTCACCATTTGCGTTTGGCTCCGACCGGAGAGTTGTGTCATTATATCGACCCTCTATTAACACTGTGTTTTCCGACTTCAAGTTCCACTCTAATAAAGTTCCTTCGGGCACAGTGATATCACTTAAGTCTCGGATGCTTTCGTTTGAAAGACCCATATGTTTTGGGTAACTCAGTCTAATTTCTATATCACTAATACTAGGTTTTTGAAGCACGCTTACAGTAAAGCTTTCTGATCGGAACCCATTGGCTTCGCAATAAAAAACTAAATCATTATCCAAGTTACTAAAATCATATTCGAAGTCGATACCAGATTGTTTCTTTAAATTATAAGAGCCATTGTTGGATACCACTTTTACATTTGGCGGGATCTCCTGACCACTTAATTTTATTTTGAGAGTATACGATTGACCTTGCATTAAGCTGTCATCACTATTCAATAAAAAATCAAAGGGTGCTTCTTCTATAAATTCTGTAGAATAGTTAAGAATACGATTCGATCCGTCACTAAATATATTTGGTCTTAAAACGAAAACTGCAAAAACAATTAATAAAATTGGTAATAAGTACTTCAGATACTTCTTATTCTCTCCTATTTCAATTCCAGTAGTAAAAGGAACGGCTGAAAGTGATGATGCTTTTTGCTGAATACTAGCTTGCAATAAATCAATATTAGCGCTTGAATGATCCAGCTGGCTGCTTAATTGCAGTGTGTTTTGCAATTTATCTGAAACATCAGGAAACAAGTCCCCAATTATTTGAGAAGCTTCATTCATAGAAAGTCTATTTCCAATTTTTAATAATTTTAAAATTGGAATTACTATGTACTTAACTGCTACAAAACCATTAATAATGATGAAAACATAGAATAAAACTGTTCTTACTCCAGGACTAAACCTGCCAAAGTATTCTAAAGTGGTCACAACTAGAAATGATAACAAAAAAAGGCTAACAAAAAGCAATGCTCCTTTAACCATTTCATTCTTATAGTACTTTTTTATAAAAAATTCTATCTGTGTTAATAAATCTTGAAACTTTGACATAATACTTAAGCAACATATAAAGTTAAATCAATTCTTCCACAATCGTATCAAAAATGTGACCAAAAGGCTTAATAAACCCTAAATTATATATCTTTGTCGCTTTTAAATCAATTAGCATGTCAACAAAGGTAAGAGTACGTTTTGCACCAAGTCCAACAGGCCCATTGCATATGGGTGGTGTAAGAACCGCCCTATATAATTATTTATTCGCCAAAAAGCATAATGGGGACTTTATTCTTAGAATAGAAGATACTGATGAAAAACGATTTGTCCCTGGCGCAAAAGAATATATTATCGAATCACTAAAGTGGTGTGGCATTGAACCAACTGAAGGAGAAAGTTACGGTGGAGAACTAGGCCCTTACGTGCAATCTCAAAGAAAAGACATTTACCCCCAATATGCACACCAGCTTGTTGAAAGTGGTAAGGCTTATTATGCATTTGATACTTCCGAAGACCTCAATAATATGCGTGAGCAATCCAAGAATATGGGGTTAGCTAATTGGCAATATAATTCAACGACTAGGTCTTCAATGAAAAATTCTTTGACCCTTCCGAAAGAAGAAGTTGAAAAAAGACTAGCGGCAAATGACCCGTACACAATTCGTTTTAAAATGCCTAGAAACACTGAGGTAAAATTTGAAGACGATATTAGAGGGTGGGTTAATGTAAACACCAATAATTTAGATGACAAAGTATTAGTTAAGGAAACAGGCGTGCCGACTTACCATTTAGCCAATATTATTGATGATCATTTAATGAAAATTACCCACGTTATTAGAGGGGAAGAATGGCTACCTTCAGCTCCACTTCATGTTTTATTATATGAAGCCTTTAATTGGGATAGACCAAATTTTGCGCATTTACCTTTAATTCTTCGTCCTGATGGTAAAGGAAAATTGAGTAAGCGTGATGGTGATAAATTGGGCTTCCCGGTATTTCCAATTGATTGGCATTCTGAAGATGGTGAACGCTACAGTGGCTATAGAGAAAATGGCTACTTACCAGATGCTTTTGTAAACATGCTTGCATTTTTAGGTTGGAACCCTGGCGATAATCAAGAAATGTTTTCTTTATCAGAGCTTGAAACTTCTTTCTCTCTTGGCCGTGTTGGAAAATCAGGAGCGAGATTTGACCCAGATAAAACAAAGTGGTTTAACCAACAATATATTAAATCAAAAGACAATGGTGTTTTGGCTGATATGTTATTACCTCATTTGCCAAAATACAATATAACTTCTGACCTAAGCTATTTATCAAAAGTATGTGGTCTTATGAAGGAACGAGCTGTATTTATTGAAGACATTCTTGTTGATGGTGATTACTTCTTTAATGAAATTTCTCAATATGATGAAAAAACTGTAAAGAAAAAATGGAAAGAAGATACTTCTGATATTATGTTAGAATTAAAAGACGTTATGAATAACGTTAGTGACTTTTCTAAAGATAATATTGAAGCATCTTTTTCAGAATACCTGAATAAAAAAGAATATGGTTTTGGCAAAGTAGGGCCCGGTTTCAGACTCCTTGTTACTGGAAAAGGAATGGGTCCATCTATGTTTGAAATTTGCGAGACACTTGGAAAAGAAAAAGTTTTAATACGCATGGAAACAGGAATAGAAATTGTAAATCAGTTAAAAAATAGCTAATGCATTTAGTAGAAGTTGTTGGAATAGAATGTTACTCATACCATGGGTGTATGACGGAAGAGAGTGTACTAGGTGGAAAGTATATAGTTGACGTATCTATTGAAACTGATTTTTCGTCAGCAGCGGAAACTGATGAACTCGGAGATACTATTGATTACGTTAGAATTAAGGAAATTGTTGCTGATGAAATGAATATCAGATCTAAACTAATAGAACATGTAGGTCAGCGCATTACGAACCAATTTAAAAAGGAGTTTCCTGGTTTAATTGAATCTACTGTGTGCATCAGAAAAATTAACCCACCGATAAAGGGAACCGTTAAAGAAGTAGCGATTGTCATAAAATCAAAGCGATAAAGGCATTGATTAATAAATTAATTTTTTATCTTTGGCGCTCCTTAAATTAGGGTCACGTGGCCGAGTGGCTAGGCAGTGGTCTGCAACACCATCTACGGCGGTTCGAATCCGTCCGTGACCTCAAAAATAAAATGCGCTGCATGTTTACATGCGGCGTTTTTTGTGCTTTATTAACTGATAAACTGACAGGTAAAAGCAGTTAATAGAGCATAAAAAATAGTGACACGATAATGGCACAAGTGTTTTATTCTGACTTAGCCCGTCTATAAAGGGTCATGACAGTAATCCGTTCATGAATTCTCTGTTTTTCAATGCTTTAAGTTGTTAAAAGCGAATTCCTTTTTCGTCTTGTTCTAACAATAAAAACTATAATCAAAATACCTAATAAACCTGCAGCTCCGCCTATAATCGTATTTTTCAAGGTTTCTTTCCTTTCTTTCTCGGCTTTTGCTTTAGCAACAGCTTGAATATGCGAAGGGTTTAGGTTGAGTGGGCTTGGTGCTTGCACTAACCATTGATTGTTATTACTTTTTGTTGAATCCGGGACTGAAAAAGCTAGAGAAAAAGCGGAATCAATATCTGCTAAACTAGTATCATAAAGTACGTAGTCTACAATCAATCCATCAGCATCATATAACTTTAATAGTTCTCCGTTTTTCGAAAGTTTAAATTCCATTTCTCCAATAACCTTTTCACTATCTAGTTGAAAAAGTTTCACTAATGCATTACTATTTACAGACAACACTATAAAATCATTTGCTTCGATAGTTCCTTCTTCTATTATGTAGCCTTTTTTATAGGACTTATCGGTCAATATCCACTCGTTCAGGTCTATATCAGTATTTGAATTATTATATAATTCTATCCAATCATCAGTCGAGTCATTTGCAACCTGTTTGAAATTAATCTCGTTAATAATAATTTGGTCTTGAAACTTGCTAGAGTCTTTAGGAACAATTATTGGCTCAAAATGCAAATTCTCTATGGGTGTGAACTTAAGTTCATCTTCCTGTTCAGGTCTATTTTTCCATCCAATTAAACGGTAATCGTGTTTAGGTTTGACAGAAATAGTTTGCGGGATATTGGTAAAATACTTTCCTTTATAGTCATTATTAATATCTAATCCATTCAATTTAATATCGCAAATATCATTCTCAGGAAGTTTAATAGAAATTTCGATTGTTGTGTCTAAACCAAATTTTTCATCAATATGTTGATAAAGAAAGTCGGGCCTTTTTTGAACGAACTCTCTAACAATTTCGAGATTTTTATGCCACGATTCTACCGTAGATCCCCAACGTTTTTGGTGATATACAATTTCAGGCTCAATTCTTTTTGCCATTCTATTTAGCAATTCGGTAGCAGTATCAGCACTAAAACAAGTACTTAAATAAAAGCAAAAAGAGTTTATATATTGATGCTCCAATTTTTTACTTTGAAGAAGAGTCCGAATAATAAAAGTTGACCAAGAAGGATTCGGCCATTTTTCCGAGCTTGCAGTTGTAAATTTCTGTAATGTATTTGATGCATATCCTTTTTTATCATCATTAGAAAGACCCATATCTAAATCGTAAAAAATCCAACGCCATTTCGCTTTTGGTTCACGCTCTCTAAAATACCTGATATTTCCACCGGCATCTT
Organism: Crocinitomicaceae bacterium; assembly: GCA_045107045.1. Taxonomy (GTDB): domain Bacteria; phylum Bacteroidota; class Bacteroidia; order Flavobacteriales_D; family Crocinitomicaceae; genus Putridiphycobacter. The sequence goes on along the minus strand of JBGCFR010000002.1, from coordinate 57,252 downwards.
TATTGTCAGAATACACTTCAGAAATATTGTATCTTAAATAATCATGAATATTCATGAACTTAGATAATGAATCCAAGATATGGTCATCAGTCAAGTCATTTCCTCTTAAAAAAGCTTTTAAAAATTTGTAGTTTTTAGAAAACCCGTGTCTTTTTACACCATTATGTCGCAGAATATCAACATTTGCTTTATCCACACCAAAATTGTCTTTTAAGTAGTGTTCACTAATTTTTTCTCGTAAATTTTGAATACCCCAATATTTACCGTTTAAATAAATAACTGCTGGTTCATAAGCTTGAATAGCAACTCCAGTAGGTTTAGCTAATTGTGTCATAAACGCATCACGTAACTGCGTTCTTTTAAAATCTCCTCCTGAATTTCTTATAATGAATGATTTGTACTTTTTAGTTTTTCTTTCACTAAAAATTGGATATTTAAATCGGCTTTTTCCATATTTTGACCTAGCAATAATAGCAAGCGATTTTTGGGGAAGCATTCGGCTATAGCCACCAAATAGACTCATTCCCGCTAATTGATTGAAGCATCTGTCTCCAGCTATTGAATACATTTCAACATTGCATTCATATTCCCACGATTTCCAAAAATTTGCACCATAATAGGGCATTGTGGAGTCTGCACAACATCCCTTTTCGTAAATTCCTTTCCCATAACTCCAAAAGTTTTCAGGGTCAGAGACAACTGAAACGACCGGCAAAGTATAGGGCCTTTCAGTAAAATAAGTTTGCGTATTTATATTAGACCGTTTACCATTAATATAAGTTACCGCTCTTAAAACCTTAACACCACTTACCAAAATAGAATCGACATACAAAATTGATTCAGTATTGGGAATTGATCCATCTGTGGTATAATATACAGTTGTATTGCTATCAGTTGTCATTTTAACATAAACCGCTTGCTCAAATATGCCTCCTTTTGGCCTCAATTTAACTGATTTAGCCATGACCAATGCTGGACATAAGCTCAATAAAGTAAAGTATATTAATACTTTCATATCTGTCAAATGTATTTAGAAAACTAAGTATTTGCTCTTACTAACAGTAAGAAATTATTAAGTGCGAATGTTTAATAATTATTCGATTACTAAGTTACATAATCTATATTTGCACATTACTTAAGCCAAACTATTATACTTGTTTAATATGAATACTATTGATATTTTAGGTTACACAGCCATGGTTGTATTGTTGATTTCATTTTTAATGAAAAAAGTATCTACTTTACGACTTGTCAATACTTTTGGCTGTATTCTCTTCGCTATATGGGGAAGTATTATTCAAGAATGGCCAATAGTAATTACCAACATATCTATTGTATTTATTAATCTATTTTATTTACTGAAACCGAATAGTAATAAATAATTCAGGTATATCAAATTATGACAATTGTCATTTTTATACAAATTCTCAAAATTTCTTATTTAGATTAATTATAAATAAACTATATTTGCCCACGAATAATTGCTTATTTAGATTAATTATAAATAATGAAACAAATGAAATTACAAAAAATTGCTCTTGCTTTTGGAGCATTATCTATTGTGGCAACAAGCTGCAGAAAAGAAGGTTGTACAGACGAAACAGCTATAAATTATTCGGAAGAAGCTAAAAAAGATGATGGGTCATGTACGTATGAAAAAGACAATACGCTTCCAGTACCTAGTAAGTATAGTTTTGAAAGAGATGGAAAATCTACGGTTAGCTTTTCGGGTCAAACACAGCGCTTAGAAATGTTATCTGAAATCACATCTTACTTAAAATCGGCTAATACTCCTGGAACATCTGTAGATGCACAAACCTTAAAAGACATGTATGCAAACAACGGTTATGCATGGACAGATACAGACGGACTGGAATTAACAGGATCGTCAAAACAATTAAAAAGTAAAACTGCTTATGGTATTGCAGGTGGGTCGCCAGATGCTTCTATTCAGGCCATGTTTGAAAATTATATGGATGAAATTGCAACAATCAGCGCATCTAGTGTTTCAGGAACTGAAACTGGTGCTCCCGGCGTTTCAGGTGTTTGGCCAAATGATGGTGTTAAAGGACCATACTTAATGAATGGAAATGGTATGGAGCATACCCAATTAATAGAAAAAGGCTTAATGTGCGCTGTATTTATGAGTCAAATGACAGTCAACTATTTAGGTGCTATTAATCAAGACGACAATGAGCTTGCCGTTGATGAAGCAGCTGGAAAGTATTATACTAAAATGGAACACCATTGGGATGAAGCTTTTGGCTATTTTACATCTGCAATCGATTTTCCAACTAACGGCACAGACCGTTTTTGGGGGAAATATGCTTCAGGTAGACAAGATGTTATTCAATCCGGAACAAAAATAATGGATGCTTTCTTAGAAGGAAGAACTGCTATTGTTAATAAAGACTATCCACTAAGGGATGCACAAGTTCTTATAATTAATGATGAGATAGAACGTGTCTCGGCTGGTACAGCAATTCATTATTTAAATGAGGCTAAAGCTAACATCACGAATAACACTGCCAGAAACCACGTATTGTCTGAAGCTTATGCTTTTCTAAACGGCCTTAAATATGGATATAATGCAATTAACAGTAAGGGGATGACTGCTAATGAAATTGACACCGCATTAGGATATATTGGCACTAACTTCAACACAGTAACCATTGCTAATATTAACGACTGCATTGATTTAATAGCATCAAAAACTAACCTTGAATCTGTAAAAGCACAATTATAAATTAATAGTGGCTAGTTCAATAATTAGCCACTTTTATTCTCCAACAATGACAAAATATTATTTTCCAATCTTACTGACCCTTCTCTTTGTTTCAATTGGATGCAAAAAAAAGAAGCAAGAAACAGACTGTACAGATAGTCCACCTTTTGATAGAAAAGAAATGATTAGTCATTTAACTACACAATACATTATTCCTGCTTATAGTGACTACAAAACAAAAGCAAAATCCTTAAAAGATAAAACGAAAGCATTTACAACAGTTACTAGTATTGACAACCTTTTGGCATGTCAACAAACCTGGAGGGAGCTTGCAGAGTCATGGCAAAATGTAGCATTCCTTGAGTTTGGTCCTGCTGAAAACATTGGATTAAGAAGTCAGACAAACATTTACCCTACTGATACCAATAAAATTAATAGTAACATTAGTAATTCAAACTACAATATTGCTTTACCAAGTAATTATGTTGCTAAAGGTATTCAAGCATTAGACTATTTGTTCTTTCTGCCCAATAGAACTAGTTCTGATATTGTTCAATATTACAGCAACTCAACAAACGGAAAACAATACTTAGAGAGTCTTACTAATGAACTGTATAGCAATGCATCCACAGTATTTTCAGATTGGGAAAACTCAGCCACAGCATTTATAAATAATACTTCAGACAATGCTCAAGGGAGTGCGGTCAGTAATATTGTAAATGCATTGAGTGCGCATTACGAAACATATGTTCGTAAGGGTAAAGTTGGAATTCCAGTTGGCATATTTAACGGGTTTTCTCAAACGCCTATGCCTGCTCATAGTGAAGCATATTATTCCGGACATTCAGTTACTCTGCTAGTTCAAGAAATGAAGGCTATAAAACAATTTATGAATGGAGAAACATTTACGGACCAAGTCAATGGGTTAGGTCTTGATGACTATATGAAATATACCGAAGCTAAAAAAGACGATTTAGAATTATCAAAAGCTATCAATAATCAGATATCCCAAATTATTGCTGAGGCCAATTCATTAGATTCTCCTTTAAGTGAAATAGTTAACTCTAAGCCCACTGAATCAAAAGCACTATATCAATCCATGCAAAAATTAGTACCCCTAATTAAAGTTGACTTAACTTCTGCTTTAGGTGTTTTAATTACCTACCAAGATAACGACGGGGATTAACACTAAATAATGACTGCCATTTTTAACAGATTTCAAAAACCAGTCAGCATTGCACCTTTAGCAATGTTTCGAGTTATTTTTGGAATTATGGTGCTTTTCAGTACGCTCCGTTTCATCCTAAAAGGATGGGTACATGATTTATATATTAAACCAAAATACTTCTTTACATATTACGGATTCGATTGGATAAAACCACTCAATGAAACAGGCATGTATACCATATTTTTTGTTATGGTAATTTGTGCTGTAGGTATTATATTAGGTTATAGGTACAAACTAAGTGCATTGCTTTTTTTCTTGTTATTCACCTATGTTGAACTTATAGATAAAACCAACTATTTAAACCACTATTATTTTGTTAGTCTAGTCTCTCTCTTATTAGTTTTAGTACCCGCAGGAAACTATTTTTCCTTAGATGTTAAACATAATCGAGTTAAAGCACTTTCATTTACCCCAAAATGGACTATAGACATTTTTAAATTTCAATTAGGTATTGTTTACTTTTTTGCAGGAATAGCCAAATTAAACTACCACTGGTTAATAGAGGCAGAGCCACTATCGAATTGGCTTAAACATCAAACTGACTTACCAATCATTGGCGGTTTGATGAAACATAAGCTAACCGCTTATGTATTTGCTTGGTCGGGTGCAATTTACGACCTAACCATCCCGTTTATTCTACTTACAAAAAAATGGAGAGTTCTAGGCTATATACTGGTTATCATATTTCATGTATTAACTGCCATCATGTTCCCGATTGGTGTTTTTCCTTTCGTTATGATTGCTAGTACACTGATCTTTTTTTCACCTAAATTTCATGAAAACTGTCTCAGCATTTTTGCTAAACTTATAAAATACAAACTAATGCCTAAGCACAAAAAACAGCCAGTGCAAAGCACAAACCATATAGTTAAAAGCTTTTTAATACTATATATCTCTTTACAATTACTTATCCCTTTTAGGTACACCTTATACAAAAACGATTTATTTTGGACTGAACAGGGCTTTCGTTTTAGCTGGCGAGTGATGCTAATTGAAAAGGCTGGTTATGCAGAATTCATCATAAAAGACAAAAACATTGGGGGGCAGTTAATTATTGACAATTCATTGTATTTAACACCTCAACAGGAAAAAATGATGTCTACCCAGCCAGATATGATTTTACAGTTTGCCATTTATTTAAAACATATTTTTAAGGATAGTATTTGGCAGGAGAATGATCAAACCATTCAAATTCTAGATCCAATTGTCACAGTAAATTCAAGAGTAGCATTATTTAATCAAGGAAGTAGACCATTTATTGACCCAAACATAAACTTGGCAGCACAAAAAAGAGGATGGCAACATAAAAATTGGATTTTACCATATGAATAGGTTAATATTTATCTTCCTTTTTATTGTACAAAGCTTTGCTGTTAATGCTCAAGGTCGAGGAGATATATATGGTCAGATAATTAATAGCAGTACCAAAGAGAAAATACCATTTGCGAAAATTTTAATCCAACTTCTTAACCTGAATACTGCATCAGACTTAAACGGTGAGTTCTCTTTTAAAAATATTCCCTTTAATGAGTACACTATATTAATTGATATAGTTGGTTATGACACTATTACTAGTGCTCTAATTCTAGATAGAGACAGTTTAAATGTAGTTTTAAAATTAAACAGTAATCAAACTTTACTAAACATTGTAACTGTAAACGACAACAATCAATCTACCTTCAGTTCCACTCGAAAAATGCGTCCTATTGAAGGTGTCCTAATTAGTAAGGGAAAAAAAACAGAAGTCATTTCCTTAGAACAAATGAACTTAAATAAATCTGTAAATATTGGACGACAAATTTATTCAAGAATTCCAGGACTAAATATTTGGGAAAGTGATGGTGCAGGTATTCAACTTGGCATAGGTGGCAGAGGGTTAAGCCCAACAAGAACTTCAAATTTTAACACACGACAAAATGGATATGACATTAGCGCAGACGCTTTAGGATATCCAGAAAGTTATTATACACCTCCTACGGAAGCAATAAAAGAGATTCAATTGATTCGTGGTGCGGCATCATTACAATTTGGGACACAGTTTGGTGGATTATTAAACTTTGTGCTTAAAAAAGGAAGTCAAAATAAAGCTTTAGAGTTAGTTGCAAGACATACATTTGGTTCATTTGGGCTAAATAGCTCATTTATTAGTGTCGGTGGCACCAAAAAAACATGGAACTACTATGGTTATTATCAATATAAATTTGGTAATGATTGGAAGCCACATTCAAAATTTAAATTACATAGTGCAGGACTACAAATAGAAAAATACTTGACCGATAAATCGAAGTTAACATTAGACTTAACCAAAATGTACTATTTAACACAACAACCAGGTGGTGTGACTGATCAGCAGTTTCAAGTCAACCCTAGTATTGTTAACCGAGAACGAAATTGGTTTGAAGTTGACTGGAATTTAGCAGCCCTGAGCTATGATTACGAATTTAATAGTAGAACTAGGTTTAACACACGCTTTTTTGGATTATTAGCATCACGAAAAGCAACAGGGTTTTTGGGCCAAATAAACAGAATCGACCCTTTAGAAGAACGCAATCTAATCTCAGGCTTATTTAAAAATTTCGGCAATGAAACTCGCTTTTTAAAAATTTATGATTTCAAAGAAATGTCATGGGCATATTTAGTAGGCTTTCGATATTATAAGGGATATAATAAAAGTCAACAGGGAATGACTAGTGATGGCAGCTCAGCAGATTTCAACTTTGCAAATACTAACTTTATTGATGGATCTCTTTACGAGTTTCCAAGTCAAAATTTTTCAATATTCTTTGAACATATTTTTAATATCAATTCCAAATTTAGTATTACACCTGGCTTGCGTTTTGAGCAAATTTCAACTCTAGCAAATGGCCAATTCAGAAATACCATATTTGACCTTGCTGGAAACTCAATTTTTGACACGCTGATAACTGAAAATAGATCTAACAACCGTGCTTTTATAATTGGCGGAATTGGGCTAAACTATAAAATAAATGACACAATTGAATTGTACAGTAATTTTTCTCAAAACTATAGAAGCATTAACTTCACAGATATGCAAATTGTCAACCCAAATTTTAGAATTGACCCAAGTTTAGAAGACGAAACAGGGTTTAATTTTGATGTTGGGTTGAAAGGAGGAATAAAAAACAAACTAGTATTTGACATCTCTGCATTTGCATTATTATATAATAACAGAATCGGCACTACTATTCAAGAAGACTCATTACTTTTTAGTACCTATCAGTATAGAACCAATATTTCTAAGTCAATTACCAAAGGTATTGAAGCGGTTATAGAATTTGAACTTCTTGATATTTTCATTCAAGAAAACGAAGAAATAGATTTATCGTTATTTTTTAATGTAGCATATGTTGATGCAAAATATTTTCAATCGGAAGAAACGGCATTCGAGAACAAAAAGGTTGAGTTAGTGCCACCTTTTACATTAAAAACCGGCCTGGGATATAAATATAAACGCTTTTCTGCATCCTATCAATACACCTATACAGCCAGCCATTTTAGTGATGCTACTAATTCTAAAAATCAAGCTAATGCAGTTAATGGTATCATACCAAGTTATCAGGTCATGGATCTGTCAATTAAATATGCCTACAAACAATTTCAAATTGAATCTGGTATAAATAACCTCATTAATTCAAGTTATTTTACTCGACGAGCAAGTGCCTATCCCGGTCCAGGTATAATTGCTTCTGCTCCTCGGAGTATTTATGCCACTCTGCAGATCAAATTATAGTGGTTATTTAACATAAATTTGTCCTGGAATACTATAATTTTCACCATCTTTTCCAACAGCCTTAATCAAATAATAGTACTTTCCTTTATCAACCATATTGCCTCCCAAATCATCTCCAATCCAATTAAAGTCTGACTCATATGACTCAAAAACTTTAACATTTCCCTGAGTATATATCATAATGTAAAAAGATGCTAATTCTTTGGTGTTTATAAAGAATTTATCATTAATTTGATCACCATTGGGAGTAATCACATTTGGAACCAAGTCTATGAAAGACGGGCTTAGATTAACCGGTTTATCTTCAATTTTTGGTTCTTCAACAATGGCTACTTTCTCGGCCGAAACATGCTCAAGTTCCTGCTTCACTTCTACCTCGCTCTCGTCGTGATTAGAGCCATCATTTAAAACATCACTTTGTTTGGTGTTATTGCTTGTGATCAACTCACCCACTTTGGAATCAGAATCATTATTTGGAATTGTGTTAGGTGAACTTATACCTTCATTAATCACAGTTTTATCTGCCTTTAAACCATCTACAATATGTTTGTCAACAGACTCTTCTGAGTCTGAGTCTTTTATTTCTTCAGTAGTCGATATTTCAGTAGCTTTAGATTCAACTAGCTCCATTTCCTTTGTGTCTTTGTACGAAACCGAGATAGTTTTTTCTTCCACACCTTTATTTTGAAATTCATTTTCAGGCATTAACGCTATGTTCTTTTGCAAAGAAATGTCATTATTTTCAACGTCTCCGTCAAAATAAAACCATGCTGCTCCACCAACTAAAGTGGCTGCTGCACCAAACATTATCCCCTTTAACCACAAAGCCATTCCTCCAGCTGCGCTTGCTGCATTACTAGCAGTAACTGAACTGGCAACATTTTGCCATACCTGTGAGTTAACCGCTGGTTCAAAACTCTCAAACTTGTCTTTGAATAGTTTATCAATATCTAAATTATCTTTCACCTTCTTCTACGTATTCGTTTTTCAATAACACCGCTCTCAAAATTTTTCTCGCCCTTGAATATTGCGACTTAGATGTACTTTCAGTAATTCCAAGTTGATTCGCAATTTCCTTATGTGAATAGCCTTCAATTGCAAATAAATTAAAAACTATCTTATATCCTACTGGCAAATCATTAATGACTTTCAACAGATCTTCTGCCTCAAGTTCTTCAACAATAAAGCTTGTATCGTTTAGCAAGTAACTCACCGAGTTCACTTCAACATTATCGATAAACTTTTTGTTTTTTCTTATTTGATCAAGCGCTGTGTTCACTATTATTCTTCTTACCCAACCTTCTAAGGATCCTTTCTTTTGGTATTTCGTTAAATTATCAAAAACCTTCACAAATCCATCTTGCAAGACATCATGCGCTTCATCACTGCCATTCATATATCTTAAACAAACACCTAACATTTTGCCAGCAAATTTTTCATAGAACGTTTTCTGAGCCAGTAAATCTCCGCACGTACACTTTTTTATAAGTTCTTCGTCTGTCATTTTACCTTTTCAATAGTAAGACTTAAATGTAATATTAAAAGTTGCATTACTCCAGTAAAAATAATATTTTAGTCGATTGTAGTTACTGATTAATACTAAATGAAATTAACCCTAATAACCCTAGTTTGCGTTTTAAGTTTCGCAATTCAAGCTAAAGCGAATTCAATAAAAAATGGCAAATGGCAGTTTCATTTAAGTATAACTTCCACACACAAAATTACCGTTAATGCACTCGTTTCCAATGAAAACTTGGTACTTATGAATGGCGAAGAGAGGATTAAATTAAACCCTTTTACCCATCAAAATGATACACTAGTGGCAGACTTTCCACTATATCATTCGAGTCTCTTTATTACTTTTATTTCAAAAAACGAATGCAGGGGTTACTGGAAAAATTATTTTAAGAAAGGAAATTATAGAATTCCTTTTGTGGCCACAAGAAAACATAAAAAGACAAAAAGTACAAACCCCAGCGCCTTTGTGGGCAAATGGGAAACAACCATTCAATATAGTAAACCAACAAGGTTAATTGGAGATTTTAAATACAGCAAGGGATCATTAACAGGAACTTTTCGATCTGAAACAGGAGATTACAGATTTCTTTCGGGTAATGTGGTTGATGACAATATGTATTTGTCTTGTTTTGATGGTACTCATTGTTATCTATTTACAGCAAAATTGAATTCAAACGATTCTTTAGTTGGTAGGTTTTACTCTGGTAACCACTACCAAACCACATGGACTGCATTTAAAAACCCATCTGCCACATTACACGACCCTGATAGTTTAACTTTCCTAACAAATGATTCCGCAATAGTTTTTACGCTTCCAAGCACTAATCAAAAAGAATATCACTTTTCATCTCTTAGCAGCAATAAGCCTACAATAATTCAAATCTTTGGAAGTTGGTGTCCAAATTGTACTGATGAAACCGAATTTCTAAAAGAGTTAAACAATACATATCACAATAAAGTTAATATTCTTGGTGTAGGTTTTGAAATGGGTAAAACAGATAAGGAACGAATGGCCCATCTCATTAAATACCAAAAACAGTTGGGTATTAACTATCCGATCTTATTGGGTGGACCGGCTCAAAAAAAGGAGGCAGCTAAACTATTTCCTATGCTAAACCATATCATGTCTTTTCCAACATTAATAGTTATTAATCGAAAAGGAGAAACAGTAAAGGTGCACACTGGCTTTAATGGCCCAGCTACTGGAGAACATTATACTAAGTTTAAAACTGATTTAGTTGGCTTGTTGAACGAGCTTGTTCAATAAAACCTTTTTTTAACAAGGAATCTTGTCAACTCTTTTTTGATGTCTTCCTCCTTCAAATTCCGTTTCAAAAAAAGCATCAACAATTTTTATGGCTAATTCATTTGAAATAAACCTTGCTGGTAAAGCTAGAACATTTGCATCATTATGTTGTCTTGCTAATTTTGAAATTTCCTCTGTCCAGCATAAAGCAGATCTAATTTCTTTATGCTTATTAACAGTCATATTAATTCCATTTCCGCTACCACAAATAACAATCCCTTTCATGTCCTTGTATGACTTAACATGCTCGGCTACCTTGTGTCCATAATCAGGATAGTCTATACTATCACTTGAGTCACAACCAAAGTTTCTTATTGAATAACCTTTTCCTGTTAAATAATTTTGCAAAAATAGCTTTAGCTCATATCCTGCGTGATCATTTCCAATTGGAATTATATTTGTCATGGGATTTCAGGGTTTTCATCAAAGATAATTATTTTTTAATCCAAAACTTAACTAAGAGAAATTAAAGCTTAAGTATAAATGTTAATAAATTTGTATTACTATTCACCAAATCAATTAAAATCCTGTCTTACAAAATTTTAGTGAATTTTTTTTTTTTTATAACATGTTAGTTACTTCTTTACACTATGTGGTAAAAATGACAAAAAATATTAGGTTTTTCAATTTACTATTTGGTTTGGAATAAATTTTGGATAAATGGTGTTTATAAACACAGTTTTTAGGTTGGACTTATACACAGCAAATCATGGAACAAAAAATTATTCTTATTCACAATTCAAATTTTAGTAAATTTGTTAATAACAGTAACTATCCTAATAAAATCGATAATTTTACTGTTCACAAATAGTTAAAAAAACAAGTATTTGAATTTAGAACAAAAATATAAAATAAGTTATTCACTTATCAACAACACTAATAAGAGTAATAAAAGATTTTTATTTAAAAAAAAAGTTTTTTATATTATATTATTCTCCTTTTTCTTTTATTCTTCAATTTGGGGGCAAACTATCGATCCGAATGGATATAACGCGTTTTATTACACCAACGGAATAAAATCAAGTGAGGGGTATTTTAAAAATGGTCTGCCGGATAGTTTGTGGAAAACATATGATATCAAAGGTAATTTAAAAGCATTAGGATATAAAATAAATGGGTTAAGTGATAGTACATGGTTTTTTTATGCAAGCAATGGAAAATTAAAACAACGTTCTGAATATTCTATGGATCTTAAAAATGGTTGCACCACGTTATATGATTCTTTAGGGCAAATTACAGAAGAACTTTTTTATATTAATGATACACTGCAAAATGATAAAACAACTTATTTTCCTGATGGTTCAGTAAAGAGCATTGAATCTTATATTGATGGAAGTAAAGAAGGGGAGTCTAAAGTCTACAATGAAAATGGTGATATTTCAGAAGAATTATATTTCCAAAAGGGTGAATTGACTGCAAAACTGCTTATCAATCAATTTGATGACGAAGGTCAAAAGACAGGATACTGGAGAGGTTTTTATAAGAACGGTGTTATTAAAAGCGAAGGAAACTACATTGATGGTAAATTAAATGGATTATATAAACAATATAATAAATATGGTAGTTTAGAATCTATTGACTATATGGTTATGGATAGTATTTCTAATAATTCAAGAGATATTCCTTTAATCGATTTATATAAAGATTTTTATCCAGGAACATCAAAGGAGAAACTAGTTGGAGGTATTACTAAAGGGAAAAAAAATGGTCAGTTTCGTTTATATAGTGAAGATGGTAACCTTATTAATGGATTTTTATATGACAATGATACTATAATAGCTGAAGGTTTAATTCTAAATGATGGTACTTACAATGGTGAATGGAAATATTTTTATAAATCAGGTGAAGTTTTGACAAAAGGCTTATACGAAAACGGAAAAAAGGAGGGTGAATGGATTTACTATTATAAAAACGGAAAAATACAACAAAAAGGAAAATATAATGCTGGAATTTACAGTGGTACTTGGTATTGGTATTATGAGAGTGGGGGGCTTAGAGCCAAGGAGTATTATAAGAAAGGTAAACTAGAGGGTACAATTGTAGAGTATAATGAATCCGGTGAAGAAATTACTAAAGGAGACTATTATTTGGGATTACGTGAAGGCGATTGGTTTTATTATGTAGAAAAGTCGAAAGAGGTAGGCCAGTATACATTAGGATTAAAAAATGGACTTTGGGTAACATATTATCAAAATGGAGTTAAGGCTTTTGAAGGATTATATGACGAAGGCCAACCAAAAGGCCAACACAGATTCTATCATGATAATACGGTTTTACAGATAAAAGGCAAATACAAAGCTGGAGCTCAGCATGGTGTTTGGAAGTATTTTAATTCGAAAGGAGAAATAGTTGAAATTATAGAGTATTACTATGGTAAAATAGTTAAGCTAAATGGCGAACGGGTTTCAGAAGATTTTGATTGATTCAAATACGTATTTTCTTAGAGTTACGAATAAATTTAATTACATTTGACTGAACTCAAAAAATCCCCATGTTAAAATTAAATGTCCTAGTTGTTGAAGACGAAAGTATTGTATCTAAAGATATTCAACACAGTTTAAAGAAGCTTGGTTACACCATTATTGGTGCCGCAGCAACTGGTGAAAAGGCCTATGAATTAGCCACAACATTAAACCCTGATATTATTTTGATGGATATTATGTTAAAGGGCGAAATGAATGGGATTGAAACGGTTGAAAAGATTAAACAAGAAATAAGTGTTCCTGTTATCTATTTAACTGCTTATGCTGATAAGTCCACTCTAGAAAAAGCAAAAGTTACTGAACCTTATGGTTATATCATAAAACCATTTAAAGATGTTGATTTGCATACAACCATTGAAATGGCATTGTATAAATTTTCTCAAGAAAAAAAGGTACGAGAAGAGAGAGACTTATTCTATTCCTTAATTGAGAATAAGGAACCTTCTTCTGATTTGATTTTTGTTAAATCAAACAACAGATTAGTTAAGATCAAAAATTCTGATGTGTATTATGTTGAAGCATTAAAAGACTACGTTTCATTAATTACAATTGACAATAGATATACTTTTCACAGTTCAATGAAAGATATCTTATCAAAATTACCTCATGATCAATTTATAAGAGTGCATAGGTCTTATATTGTTAGAATAGACAAAATTACCTCAATTGAATACCCTAGTTTAGAACTAGAAAAAATTGAAAAAACGATTCCAATTGGTGGTGCTTATAGAAACGAATTAATGAATGCACTAAACCTTATTTAAGAGTAAGCAACAACTTCAGTTACATCTTCCAAATTACTTTTTAATAATGTTTCAATACCGCCTTTTAGAGTTTGTGTTGATGAAGGGCAGCCTGCACAAGAACCTTTTAATTCAACATAAACTTTACCGTCGTTAAAACCGATAAAGTCAATGGCGCCCCCATCATTTTCTACCGCAGGTCGTACATACTCATTCAGTAGATTTACAATAGCACCATCTAAATCACTTGGTTCAAAAGTGGGTCTTTCAATTTCATGACTTGATTCTTCTAAAGGAATTTTACCTGGTTCATTTGGGGCGGGCATTCGAATAATTACTTCTTTTCCACTTGCAATCCATTCACGAATAAATTCTCTTAATTCCATTACAATAAAATCCCAATCAATATTGTCTGTTTTGGTAACAGTTATGAAGTTTGTTGCCATAAAAACAGCATCAACGAAAGGAAAATTGAATAAGGCCTCAGCTAAAGGAGAATAACCTTTTGCTTGTTCAAGACTATCAAATACCACATTATTATCCGATAAAACCAAGTGTTTATTTGACACAAACTTCATGGTTAAAGGATTAGGTGTCATTTCGGCATATAGAGTTACTGGTACTTGCATAAGAAATAGATTTTAACTGTGGTGCAAATTTACTAGGTTTACAATAATTAGCATAATGAATTTTAATGTAAAAATAAAAAAACGTAATTTTGTAATGTGAAACAAGTGTATCGTTTCTTCTTTTTATTATTGGCTGTCGTATTTTCTTTTGGATTTACGAACAGTACTTCCGCGTGCCAAGGACATGAACAGATTGAACATTCATGTTGCTCAAAAAAGCAAGAAGATAAAACACCTAAACCTTGTAGCGGAGATTGTTGCGTTGAAAACCAAACTATAACTAAATTAGAAGAGACAGAGCAAGTTGAGGTCAAAAACAAAGGAAAAATAAAGCCTTTATTATCTGATTTAGGTCAAAAAACAGATAACAATTTTGTTTGGCAAATAAAAAACAAAGGTTTTTTCGCAAAAACGAAACAGTTAAAAACACCAGGCTTTTTATCTATCAAAACCGAAAACTGGTTGATTTAAAATTAAGAACACAAGTAGTAGTGAACTTAAATTAAAATCAATCATATGATTAAATTAAAAATAACGATAGTATTTTTAATTATTTCATTTCTAGGGTACAATCAAAATATTATAGGAAAGGTAATTAATAATACAACAAAAGAACCCGTTCCATTTACGGTTATAAAATGGAAAGAAAATATTGAAAGAACAGATGCTAAAGGCGCTTTTAGTATAAGCGCAAAAAATTTTCCCTTGTCTATTACTTTTGAGCAAGTTGCATTTAAAAGTCAAACGCTATTACTCAAGTCTTCAAATAAAAACTTGCTTGTAAATTTAGCACCTGATGATACATTAAGTGCCATTGAAGTAGAAGGAAAAAGCACAGGCAAATCAATTGACTTAATGGGTGCTAGACATACGGAAACTATTGGTCAAGGAGAATTGAGAAAAGCAGCTTGTTGCAATTTGTCAGAATCTTTCGAGACAAATGCTTCGGTTGACGTTAGCCTTTCAGACGCTGTATCTGGTGCAAAAAAGATACAAATGTTGGGCTTAGATGGTATCTACGCTCAAATTCAATGGGAAAACATTCCTTTGGTACGAGGGTTGTCATCATCATATGGTTTAGGCTTCATTCCTGGAACATGGATTGAGTCAATTCAAATAACAAAAGGAACAGGACCGGTTGTAAATGGTTATGAGTCAGTAGCAGGTTTAATTAATTTACAGATTAAAGAACCTAGCAATAATGAAAAACTGTATATAAACACCTATGCAAATCGTTTTGGACGTGCTGAATTGAATATACATGGAGGCCAGTCTTTTGGTAAGTGGAAAACAATGAGTTTTTTGAATTTAGCGAATACATTTGTTGAAATTGATGAAAATAAAGACGGTTTCAAAGATTTACCAACTGGATTCTCAGGTGCATTTTTAAATCGCTGGGAACGTCGTGGTAAAAATATGGAAAGTAAATTTGGTATCAGAGGTATTTATATCGATAAATTAGGAGGACAATTGGGATATGACCCATCAAATAACGATCAGCTAAAGTATGGCATTGATTTAAACACAACGGATGTTGAGGTTTTTGCTAAAAATGGTTTTTTTCCGAAAAAACGAAAGCAATCTAGTATTGGTACTATTGTAGAAGGAAAGATTCATTCAACTGAAAATAACTTTGGACCAAATACCTATTTAGGCAAACAAAAAAAGCTATATATGAATGCCATTTATAGCGATATTATTAGCAACACAAACCATACTTATAAAACGGGGGCAAGTTTTATTCTTGATGATTATAACCAGACATTTCGTGATTCAAGCTTTGTAAAGACCGAAATAGTGCCAGGTGTTTTCTTTGAATATACCTACCATTATTTAGAAAAACTGACAGTTGTTGCAGGTGTTCGAGATGACTATCATAATCTATTTGGAAATATTTTCTCTCCTCGTTTGCACGCCAAATGGAATATTAGCCCTCAAAATGCACTTAGAATTAGTGCAGGAAAAGGAACTCGAGTATCTAATCCTTATGCGGACTATACAAGTTTAATGGCCAGTAATAGGCAATGGATGGTTTCACCAGATTTATTGCCTGAGGAAGCTTTAAATGGGGGCTTAACTTTTACTCAAAAATTTATTACAAACGATAATGTGAGTGTTTTGACTTTGGATTATTTTTACACTAGCTTTTTAAATCAAGTGGTTACCGATATGGACATTAATTCATCAGAACTGCATATTTATAATGCTGATGGTACTTCGTTTTCTCATAGCCTTCAGGCCGAGCTAAGCATTAGGCCTATAAAGAAATTAGAGCTGAGAGCTGCCTACAAATATTATGACGTCAAAGCTGAATTTGCAGGAGAATTGCAACAACGAGCTTTTGTTCCTAAGCAAAGGGTTTTGTTAAATTTAGGTTATGGCACAAAAAATAAAAAATGGGATTTTGACATTACGGGAAATTGGGTTGGTGTAAAACGCTTGCCAAGTACAGTTAATAACCCTTCTCCTTACCGCAGAGCTTTACAGTCGGAAAATTATTGGCTAGTAAACAGCCAGATTTCTTATAACCGACCAAAAATAAGCTTTTATTTAGGTGGTGAGAATTTACTAAATTACACTCAGCAACGAGCTATTATTGGATCAGATGACCCTTTTGGTTCGTATTTTGATGCGTCTCAGATATGGGCACCAATTACTGGCATTAATATTTATGCTGGATTACATTATACTATTAAACACAAAAAACAATAATTATGAAAACTATATTTTTAACTATCATTTTGGGTTTCGCGACAATAGTGTTCGCACAAAAACCAAGCAAGTATCAAACTATTAAAATTAAAACAAGTGCGATTTGTGGCGAATGTGAGGAGCGAATTGAAAACAAATTGAACTATTCCAAAGGCGTTAAATTTGCAGATTTGGATCTTGAAACCAACATAGTAACGGTAAGGTTTAAAACAAAAAAGATGACATCAACAGATGTGAAGGCATTAATTACTTCTATTGGTTACCATGCTGATGAAATGGAAAGAGATTCAAGTGCGTTTGATGTTTTACCCGGCTGTTGTCAAGACCCTAATGCTAAATGTACTGGTAAATAGTTTGTTTTAAAAATGGAGCTTGAAGGGCCTTTTAGAAAGATAATTCATGTGGACATGGATGCGTTTTATGCATCTGTTGAACAATTGGATAATCCAGAACTAAAAGGGAAGCCGTTGGCCGTTGGCGGCAGTGCCAAAAGAGGTGTTGTTGCCGCCGCTAGCTACGAGGCTCGGAAATTTGGTGTCCGATCTGCCATGTCAAGCGTTTTAGCGAAACGTAAATGTGATGATTTAATATTTGTAAAACCTCGTTTTGATCGATACAAGGAGGTTTCAGAAGTCATCAGATCTGTATTTTTTGAATATTCTGATTTGGTAGAACCATTGTCGTTAGACGAAGCTTTTATTGATGTAACCGTCAATAAAAAAGGGATGGAGTCTGCGAATGATATTGCCAGAGAAATTCGCCAAAAAATATTTGAGAAAACTGGTTTAACAGCTTCCGCAGGTATTTCAATTAACAAGTTTACTGCAAAAATAGCAAGTGATATCAACAAACCTAATGGTCAAAAAACCATTCACCCAACTGAAGTTTTAAAATTTTTAGAGCGATTACCCATAAAAAAATTCTTTGGAGTGGGTCAAGCGACAGCTAAGAGAATGAATGAATGGGGCATTTACACTGGTTACGATTTAAAACAACATACTCAAGCTTTTTTAACGACTAATTTTGGCAAATCAGGGACTCACTTTTTTAATATTGTTAGGGGAATTCAACATAGTAAAGTACAACCAAACCGAACCAGAAAATCAATTGGAGCTGAGCGAACATTTAGTCAAAATATTACTAGCGAAAGCTTTATGCTTGAAAAACTGGATGATATAGCCAGTGAGCTTGAAAAAAGGCTTTTTAAAAGCGAAAACAAAGGCAAAACAGTTACTATAAAGGTGAAATTTAGCGATTTTACCCAAATCACAAGAAGCAAAACACAAGACAAACTATTACAGTCAAAAGCCAGCTTTTTTCCGATAATTGAAGAACTCTTGTACCAAGAGGAATTCAAAAAGTCAGTCCGCCTATTGGGTATTTCAATCACCAATTTAAACGACGAAGTTGAAAAAAAACAACAAAGCGTACAATTGAAGTTTGATTTTTATCCATCATAGAATGGTGAATTAGCATTTATTTTACTTCCGAAAAGTAATTGAATGTTTTAAGTTTATTTGGAAAACTTACATTTTATAGAATCTATCTAGCGTCTATTATCTCATCAATCGTTTTTCTGAGCCTACCTACTAATTCATAAATTTCGTTATCGTTATAAGCTGCAAAGCCAATTCGAATACAATTGTGTCTAAACTTAGCCATATCGTATCTCTTCCAATCTCCAATCTCTAGTTCGTAACGTTTTGCGACATCAGATATTTTATCCCAAGAATAACTTGGGTTCAACTTTACCCAAACTGCCATTCCACCTTTTGGAATATCAAATTCAAAGAAATCACTTAATTCATTTTTTAAAAGTTTACAAAACAAATCACGGCGGTGCTTGTAAATTTTCATCACCTTTCGAATATGCCTATCCATATCTCCTGATTTTATAAAATCTGCAAACGTTAACTCTAGTAAAGCATCTCCTTGCCTATCAACAAACCCTCTTAATTTAGATGCTTCATCAACAAATTCTTTAGAAGCAATTAGATACCCAACTCTGAAAACAGGTGCTACAGTTTTGCATACAGAACCAATATAAATTACGTTACCATTTGTATCATGACTTGCCAGCGGCAAAATAGGGGCATGATCGTAATTAAAATCATAATCGTAGTCATCTTCAATTATTGCAAAATTATAAGTTCTAGAAAGGTTCAAAAGATGAATTCTTCGTTTTGCAGACAAGGTAACAGTGCTTGGATGATGATGATGAGAGGTCACATAGACAGCCTTAATTCGTTTTTTTCTACAAAGTTTTTCAACATCTTCAGTTACAATTCCATTTTTATCTACCGAGACCCTTTCTAATTTCGACTGCTGATTTAAAAAAGTAGAATCAGCCGACACATAATTTGTATTACCAATTATAATTGTATCATTTTTTTTAAGCAATAATTGAGACGATAACCAAATTCCCATTTGACTTCCTCGAGTAATAAGTATGTTTTCTTTAGTAATTCTTAAACCTCGGGTTGTATTTAGGTAATTTACCAAAACTCCTCGTAAAGAACTGCTGCCATATGTGGAACTATAAGACAGGTGTTCAAATGCATTTTTTTTAGCTGTAATCCTTCTATATGTTCTTGCTATCTCATCAATTGGCGCCAATCTGCCATCCGAAACGCCATCATTTAAATACATGAGGTTTTGATTCTCATTTAGTCGTTTTGCCGTCAAAATATCGTTCTTATAAAAGGGGAAGCCGGGCTTTTTTACTAGTCCAGAATCTTCATAGTCGCCTAGTTTTTGTTGATGTAACCGGGGCAAATTATTGTGTACAAATGTTCCTTTTTTAGGAACACTTTCTACCCAACCTTGCATTAGCAGTTCATCATAGCAGGCCACAATGGTTTTTCTATGAACTTCTAATTGCTCAGCCAAAGACCTGCTTCCTGGAAGCTTAGTGTTGGGTAGTAAAACCCGGTTTTTAATTAACTGAATAATTTGATTAGATAGTTGTAAATAGAGTGACTGATTGCTGTCTCTGTTTAGTTTTATACTTGTTTTATATGGGAACATGGACTATCAATTATATTAACTCTGGACTACTATGGTAGACCAACAATATAGTATTTTTGACAGATAAAATCTATAAAAATTTGCGATATGTTGGAGATTAAACCAAACTGTGAGCACTGTAATAAAGGTTTACCAAATACTTCTACTGATGCCATGATCTGTTCCTTTGAATGTACGTATTGCAAAGAATGTGCTTTCGAAATTTTTGAAAATGTATGCCCCAGTTGTTCAGGAAATTTCAGTGAACGTCCTATTAGGCCCAAAAAGGAAATTGAGAAATACCCAGCTTCTATACACCCTGTGTTTAAACCTAAAAACTTAATTGTAGCAAATATGAACACTGAAGAATTTAAGAGTATTCCACCGGAAAAAAGATAAGGCAAGTAGCTGTATTCTATTTTCTTAAAACTATAAATATGCAAGACTATTCTAAATCGAAATTAAACAGAATAAAGCGAGGTCAAAATAGAGCGACCTATGATGTTGACAAAATTAACACCATTTTGGACACTGGTTTTATTGGGTATATAAGCTATGTGTATCAAGGTAGAGCTATTACTTTACCGATGGCATACGGAAGAAAAGAAAATAAAATTTATTTACATGGTTCACAGGCAAATAGAATGCTGCTTACTTTAATAGAAGCCAAAGAGGTAAGTATGACAGTTATGCATTTAGATGCTCTTGTTTTAGCACGTTCCGGTTTACATCATTCCGTTAATTATCGTTCAGTTACTTTGTTTGGTTCGGTTAAGAAAATAAAAAATAACACTAAAAAAGAGGCCGCTCTAAAATGTTTTATGGAACATATGATGAAAGGACGTTGGAATGGCATCAGGCCAATGCATCAGAAAGAATTAGATAGGACTTTAGTAGTTGAAATGACCATTGAAACTGCTTCTGCAAAAATTAGAGACGTAGGTGTTGGTGACGAACCTGAAGATTATCATTTAGAAGTGTGGGCAGGTTTAGTGCCTCTAAAGCAAATAGCAGGGTACCCAATTGCTGATGAGGGTTTACCACAAAAAATGGAAGTCCCAAAACATGTTTTAGATTATTATCAACAAAATATGTAATTACTATTCACTAAATTGTGCAAATACTGCTTCATTAACATTTAAATGACATGAAAATTGATTTTAACAATAAAAAATTTAAACCAGTTCAAAATAGTGAAAACGGCGAAACCACAGTGGAAACGATATTTATTTACAAACAGGAAGGGAATATTTTGACATCCGAATATAAGGGGGGAAAAATAGCAAGAGGGCATTTAATTGGGTTAGTAGACGATAGTGGAAATATAGAAATGAGATACCATCAAGTGAATACAAAAGGAGAGTTAATGACTGGAATCTGTCATTCTAAACCTGAATTTTTACCTAACGGAAAAATTAGACTTTTTGAGGATTGGATTTGGACTAGCGGAGATAGATCAGCTGGAAAATCGATTTTAGAGGAAATCTAAATGTATGTAGAGTATTACATCTGAAATTAGAGTTAGGTTTTATTCGATTAAAATTGTCTATTTTTGATTTTATTAATGCCTAGAGATTAAGCCATGAAAAAATTTATTCTGTTATATTCGTTTCTACTTATTTCAATTTTAAGTAGTGCCCAAAACATTTATTCTTTAACCGCTAATGATTTTGGTTATACACCTGACACTTTGTATATTGAAGCGGGTGATACCGTTGAGCTGATTAATAATGGGTATCACAGCATAACAGAGGTTGATTCTATAGACTGGGTGAATAATAACGCTAATTATAATGGCGGTTTTTATGTGGGGGTTGGTGCACCATCAACTTCGAATAAGTTTACAATAAATAGCGTTGGAACATATTACAATATTTGTGTACCCCATGCAGGAATGGGAATGAAAAGCATAATAATTGTTGAGCCCTCCACTTTAGGGTTCAATAATGAAATTTCTAGTCTGATGCAATTCTTTTATCCCAACCCCGCCTCTAGCACATTAACAATTCAAAATACATCAAATATTAAAATATTTGACAGTGCTGGAAGAGTTGTTTTTGAAAAAAATAATATTGGAAAAATGGAAGTAATTGACATTTCATACTTAACAAAAGGAGTCTACTTTGTAATGCTAGATGAGATTGGCCAAAAATTGATTGTTGAATAGAACATTTGTTTTTTATAATTTTATTAGAAAACCAAGAAAATGCCTAGCTTTATTCAATGCTTATCGATTATGAAAAAAGTAATTTGCGCAATATTAATCTCCCTGCCACTTATGGGAATGTCTCAACATTACCTTTATCAATTGTTAATAAACAGGCTGCCCTTAAATTTCTAAACGAAGCCATATTAAAATTTAAATCGGTTGCAAAAATCTATTTTCTAATTTTGTAACTCGCCATATGAGAATTAAAAGATTACAGTATTCTATTTTATGGAGCTTAACTATATTATATGGTAATCAATGTCAAGACCTTTTTCTCATCAAAAAGTAAAGCAAAAGCATATTTACCAATCCAATGATAATCATCACATTCCATGTAGTAAAATATCCGTATTTATCGATTAATTGCAAACCCCCATTGTGACCAAAAATGTGCGAAAAAGAGAAGCCAATACTATAAAAAGCCATGTACTGACCCTGATTTCCTTTTTTGGCTCGTTCCATTGCAAAAGCATTAGAAAAAGGGAAGGCCACCATCTCTCCAATAGTCATTAAAACCATTCCAATAAAAATAACACCTATCCAACCGCTCAAATTCATCACTAAGAAGCTTAGCATAGTTAAAAAAGCACCAAGAAATATGAGAAACTCCTTTCGATATTCTTTACTTTCTAACCACTTAATCAATGGCATTTCTAATATAAAAATAAGAAAACCATTAGCACCAAGAAGTAAACCAATTTCAAATTCAGTTAGGTTAAAACCATCTTTGTAAAAAAGAGGAACGGATGAAAAGTATTGCAAAAAGATGAATCCAAATAGAAACATACTGATTACAAATATCCAAAAAACCCCATCTTTATAAGCAGATTGAGGATTATTAGCCATTTCAGAAGGACTGGCATTTGCTTTTTTAGGGCTTAATACTTTTATTAAAAGAATACCAGCTATAAAACAAGTAATGCCATCTAACCAAAATAGGCCGCCATAACCCATTGTTAAAATGATGAATCCTCCAACTGCAGGTCCGGCAGAAAAACCTAAGTTAATTGCTAAACGAATAAGCGTTAGTGAACGGGTGCGATTTTCAGGTTTACTATACGCGGATAAAGCCACAAACATAGCGGGCCGAAAAGTATCTGCAACAATCATCAGTAAAAAGACACCAAAGCAAAGACTTGTAAAAGTATGTAAAAATTGTAGTCCAATAAATAGCAGTCCTGATAATAACAAGCTAAATACCATTACTTTATAGTAGCCAATTTTATCAGTTAATTGTCCACCAAGCCACGAACCAATAACTGATCCAGCGCCAAAAGCAGACATAATCCAACCAACTTCAGTAAAACTAAAGCTGAGGTCTTCAGTGAGATATAGAGACATAAAGGGCACCACCATGGTACCGGCGCGATTGATGAGTGTAATTAGCGACAACCACCAAACTGAGGTTGATAAACCTTTAAAGGCATTGATGTAAGAATTAAAAAGAGTTTTCATTTAGGTAATATTAAAATTTTGGACAAAAAAAAGTCCGACAAATTTTTGTCGGACTAGTAATTATAGTGGTCTTGAAGTGAATCAAAGTTACCATAGAAATTGGTCGCGACAGCAGCAGACAGCTACGCAAGGTTTTGTTCTATAGACTTTAATTAACTTCATAATTTTTTGTTTGGTTTAAGAAGAGACGAGTTAAGTATAGAAAAGGTTGGTTTCCGGTTTAAATAATTTTTAAACTTGAAACCGATTGATTAAAAATAGTTCAATTTAATATTTTAATTGGTCGTTAACTGTTTTTGAACAGAATAAACCAAAGGCGCCCCTTTTTCAAATTAATTGTAAATTTAGCCGTTATTAAGTTTTATGAAAAGACGGCAGTTTATAGTAAATTCAGGTATTTTAACAGCAGGTTTAGCAGGCTTGTCACCTATGTCTTTACCTACAGATTTAAAAAAAATAGTACCAAGAGCTCTCAAAATGGGCGATACTATCGCCCTTACTGCACCTGCGGGTGCTGTATTTAGTCCAAAGCATATTAGTAAAATGACTGAAATGCTTAAAAAATTTGGATTCAAAGTTGTTTTAGGCAAAACCCTATCCGCAAAAAATGGCTATTTAGCTGGACCCGACGAAATGAGAGCTGCTGAGTTAAATCAGTATTTTGAAGATAAAAATATCCAAGCTATTTTCACCATGCGTGGAGGCTGGGGTTGTGGTAGAATTCTGTCTCTTTTGGATTATGATATGATTAGACGAAATCCAAAAATTATAATGGGCTTTAGTGATATTACATCTTTATTAATCGCGATAACTGAAAAAACGGGTTTAATTACTTTTCATGGACCCGTTGGTTATTCAAGTTGGAATGATTTTTCAACACAACATGTTTATAGTACAATTGTTGAAGGAAAACGCACCGAATTCATTAATGCGACAGTTGAAGAAGTTAATTTAAAAACCTTAACACCCGGTAAAGCAGAGGGCGAAATTATTGCTGGAAATTTAACAGTACTCTGCAGTTTAATAGGCACAGCTTATGAACCTGATTGGACCGGAAAAATATTATGTTTGGAAGAAATTGGAGAAGAACCCTATCGTATTGATAGAATGTTATGGCAAATGAAATCGAATCAAGTGTTTGAAAAAGTATCAGGGATAGTTTTGGGTGCTTTTAGAAAATGTAATCCAGAGTTTCCTGAAGAGTCTTTTAGTCTAGTTGAGGTTATTCATCAGTATTTTAAAGATACAAGAACTCCAGCTTATATGGGTGCTAGCTTTGGGCATGTAAAAAATAAGTTTAATTTACCAGTAGGCGCAAAAGCTTTTATTAATGCTGATACATTTCAATTTGAATTATTAGAGAGTGCCACCGTTTTTAATGGATAAAATAAGTCAATATATTAATAAGAATAGATGGATTGAGTGGCTACTTTTTGCTGTAGTATTTTGGTTATGTATAGTAAACTTACACTTAAACAGAGGTCTAAACGATATGATTCCTGGTTATCATTACTGGCGTAAAACGGATACGTATGCGCAGATAATGAACTACTATTTTAATGGACTTAATTTTTTTGATCATGGTATTTATTACAATCAAATGAACTCTGGAGGGAAGGCAGTCGCTGAGTTTCCTCTATTTTATTACTTGGTTGCTATACAAAAAACCATTTTTGGTAATCATGATATTATCTTAAAAATAAACTGGCTAGTGGTTATGTTTTTTGGACAATTTGCCCTGTTTAAAATAGCTCTAGATTACACAAAAAACTATTTATTAAGTTTGATTGTTCCCTTAGCGCTGTTCTTGTCTCCGACTTATGTAATTTATTGTATTGAGTTTTTGCCGGACCCAATAGCGCTGCATTTCGGTTTTATAGGGTTCTATTTTTTGAGTTCATATTTCAGAAGAAAACGCAACGAGAGCTTAGTTTTTGCGCTTTTGTTTTTTTCATTATCAGGCATGATGAAACCTTTTTTCTTGGTGCCATATATTGCTTTTTTAATTACCTATTTTATATATATTCTGTTACAAAAGCAGAAGCTAAAACAAATAGTCATTTGGTTGATTCCATTTGGAATGGTGGCACTCTGGTTTTTGTATGTGGGTTGGTATAATCAGTCTGTAAAAAGTCATTATTTTTTAGCTAAATTGAAACCAATTTGGAATGAGACACTAGAGAATCGTGAAAGTATTTGGAGCAAAATTGAAACCAAATGGTTGAGCACCTATTTTCATGAGGGCTATTATTGGGTAATAATAGTTATTGCAATAATCACAATACTATTATCAGAACGAAAAAATTGGACGAATCGGATTTTTTTTATTTTTAGCTTATTGGGGTCAGTAACTTTCTTTACCCTGTTATTTGGAATGCTCCGTCAACACGACTACTATATATTTCCACTATTATTTTTAGTGCCATTAACTTTATTATACTTTGCGAATACAGTAAGACTAAAATTTAATAAATGGGTGAGCTATAGTTTAGGAACACTGCTATTACTCGGGGTTTATTTAGGGTCTACTAACTCCTGGCATGAGCGGAATAGAAGATTAAGAGTTCCAAGGATTAATGCTGTAGAAAATTTTACACCATACCTGGGGTTAGATTCCTTTTTGAACAGGCACGGAGTAGGAGTTGATGACTTCATATTCGCTTTTTCTGATAAATCACCAACTTATGCTTTAATGTTGATGAATAGGAAGGGTTGGTCTGGTTTTCAGACCTATTATAAAGCGTTTACGGCTGAAAAATTAATGAATATGGGAGCAAAATATGCAATTATCAATAAAGCACTTCCACAAAAAAAAGACTCTCTTGCATTTGAAAATGTTACCTTGCAGTATGTGGCCGACACGAATCAAATTTTTATTTATAAACTTTTCAAGTAATGAATAAACTATTAAATAGTGCTTACTCGGTTTTCATTGCTACTTCAGCCATATTATTTTTATTTTACCATAAAGTTTTATTAAATCTAAATGGTTATGTTTTTGCACCAGATGGCGATGGTATTAAAAACTATTACACCTATATGTTTCAAGCCAAGAATGGAGTGAACTTTTGGGAGTTTAAGGGGATGAATTATCCTTTTTATGAGCATATTGTATATACTGATGCGCATCCACTTTTGTCCTATATTATTTTAAAATTAGGTCTCGTAAATCAAGGAGTTGGTATTCTGAATGGGCTAATGTTATTATCTTTTCCTTTGGCGGCAATATTGATTTATAAAATATTTAAGCACTATAAAGTATCAGGAGTTTGGTCTTTTTTTGCTGCCATAAGCATTTGTTTTTTAGCACCACAAGTTTTTCGACTAACAGGACATTTATCGTTATCATATAGTTTTGCGATTCCATTAATGTGGTATTTGATATTGAAAACAAGTTATTCGAAAAGTTTTATTTGGCCTCTGCTGATATTTATAACTCTATTTATATTCTTTTTCACACATCCATATTTGGGACTCATTTTGGCTGTTTTTGGCTTGTTCTACGCCATGGTATTTTGGTTTTTTGATCGTCAAAATTGGAAAAAAATAACCTTTAAAATGGTACTCTCCATTTTAAGTGCTATTGGCTTGTTCAGAGGTATTATTCTTTTAACTGATACCCATGTAGATAGAATGGGAAGTCCAACCGGCTTTTTTGCAATGTATGCTAAATGGAATTCATTATTAGTCCCTCATCATGGCCCAATGAACAAAATTAAACACCTCTTGAATTGGCGTATGTCTATGTGGGAGTCTTGGAGCTATCTTGGCCTTTTTGTCATTTCAATTATGTTATTTTTAATTGGCTATTATTTTAAAAACAGAAAAGAAATTAATCTTAAATCCCTTATCAAAACGCCTGCTGGAAAAATGTATTTAGTTGGGCATTTGGTATTACTTTTCTCATTTTGTTTTCCTTTGAAATATAGTTTTTTAAGGTGGATTGTTGACGTATTGGGTTCCTTGCAGCAGTTTAGGGTATTAGGTAGATTTGTATGGGTGTATTTTTATATAGCAAGTATAATTTCAATTGTCGTTTTATACAGAATAATGCTTCAAAGCACCAAACATCTATATTTTAAGGTCTTTTTCTATTTGGGGTGTGCTTTTTCAGTTTTAGAGTTTTATCCTTTACATATTGGTGTGTCTAAAGCTATATCCAGACAAGAAAATCCTTTTCAAAAACAACATTTAAGTGCTGAACTGGACAGTTTGGTGAATTGGACGAAAACACAAGATTATGATGCCATTTTATTTCTACCATTTTCCCATCTATCAAGCGAGAATATCTTTTTATTGGGTTCCGAGAAGTC
Source organism: Crocinitomicaceae bacterium (assembly GCA_045107045.1). Lineage (GTDB taxonomy): Bacteria > Bacteroidota > Bacteroidia > Flavobacteriales_D > Crocinitomicaceae > Putridiphycobacter. Next base: position 29,174 of record JBGCFR010000002.1, on the reverse strand, counting down.
AAGTTACAACTCTTTTTTATTGAGCTATCACACAAATTTGCCACTGTTGAACACAGTTTCATCACGAACCTCAGTGACTGAAGCTATAGCGTTCCATAATTTATTTTCACCGGAATTTGTAGAAAAAACATTTCACCATTTATTGCCTAGTGATGTCAAAGTGATGTTGGTAAAAAACAAAGGAGTATTAAATAAGGATGAGATGAGGATGGTTTATAGCTCAGAGTCTATTTATAAGAATGATGAGTTTACCGTTTATGATTTTTCATTTGAAAAATGGAATGACTCTTATTATTTTAAAGAGGTTAAAGCCAAATTTGGTAAAGCGGACATTAAGTTAGATGATGGTTGGTATGCTGACACTGCACAAGTGGAGTATGTATATGATTCATTCGATTCGATAAGTGAAAAGAACACATTTGCTGGAAAGGGGGCGTTTGCTGCTCAAAAAAATGGTTTCCATATTATTAAGGAAAATATAAAGCTGAAAACAGGAGATTATATCTGTAGTTTTTGGTACAATTTTAGAATTGATAGAGCCGATCAATTGGCTGTTATTGAGCAAACGTTTAAAGATAGCCATGGCCAATGGGTTGAACAAAATAGTATGAGGGAATCAAACCATATTGTTGGTGATTGGCTAATGGTTGAGATCCCTTTTTCTGTCAGTGATTCTGTGGTGTCTACTAAAATTCTTTTATCTGGTAATAAAAATAAGAAATGGTTTATTCTAGATGAGTTGTTAATTAGAAAACAAAACGACACACCACTATTTAAAGAACAAAAGATAAAGGGAGAGGCTTATTTGGTGTATAATAACTTCAGACTAAAAGCCAATTCATTTTCTAAATAGTACTTTAATAAAGTTAAGTGATTCTTTTGCTAATATTTTAAAGTTAACCTTGCTAAAAACGATATTTGGTTTTAATTCTACCATCACTGTTTTATATTTTAAACGTCTTTTGCTTGTCAGTTTAACAAACTCTAAATCGAACAGAAATCGATTAATTCTAGTTTCCAAAAAAACGTTGGCTCCTTTTTCATTAAAACCTTTAATGCCACATTGAGAATCATCAGTTGGCAACCGCAAAAAATATTTTAAAACAGCCCTTAAGCTTTTAGAAATAACTTTTCTAATCCAAGGTGTTTTGTCATAATAAGACGTGTCCCGTTTACCTAGAACAACATCATAACTTTTGGTCAATTCCTTGTAAATATTAATGAAACTTTTGTTTGTATAAGGAAAGTCTATATCCGTGTAAACTATAGGAAAGTTAATAGTTGCTTTTACACCTTGTCTAAGGGCATATCCCTTACCTTTATTATCAGAATATTCAATAATTGTAGAATTAGGAATTGAAGTCCTAATCAAGCTTAAAGTCTCTTGATTTGTGTTTTTAATTGACCCATCAATGACAATAATTAATTGAGCTGAAACGCCAAGTTCTGATTCAATTTCACGTGTTGTCTTTACCACATTTTCGGCCCAACCATTAATTGGATTATAACAAGGCAGAAGGATAGTAAAGTCTGGGTTCGATTTAACAGCAGCGCTCATAAAAATGCTAAAATACATAGTTAAGACAAATCATAACATGTTTAGCAAACTTTATTTTACCAGAGACTTATAAATTGTCGAAATCGTCTTTTCGCATAGTACAAAACCACTTCAGAATTTTTTCTCCAATACCAGGCACTTCTATGTGTATAATATATATTCCACTGGCAATTGGGACACCCTTTGTATTCGCTAAATTCCAATCGATAAAAGTTTGATCTGCGTCTTTTTCGAATTGCTTGATTAGCTGACCAGACATATTGAATATTCGTATTGTACATTGTTGAGGAAGGTTGGTGATTTTTGCAACCTTATCTAATCTAGAAGATTCATAAGCATTATATGCGTAATACGGATTAGGGACAATATTAATAATATCTAAAAGAGATTCAAGCTCACTAGACATTCCATTTCGAGCCATTTCTGTTTCGGTAATATTGAACCTATATTGAGGATAACCGTTGTTGCTATCATTATTATTCCTGATAGTATATGGTTTTGAAGTCCTTGCTTTAATGATCACATCTGTTTCATATAAGTCATGATTTTGACGTAGCAATGGTTCGTAAATCCAAATGCAGTTTTTAAATACATTTTGATGTCCAGATTTGGTTTGTTGTTCAAGTTCAGTATATATGTATTTGCCTTCATCATAAGCTGGCATGTCATTTTCTGTTCCAAAAATGTAAACATAATGCATACCACCAAGCAATGGTTGGCCAGTAGGATTCGAAATATTTTCAGAGGGGTTCCAAAGCATATCGGCACCGTTTTCTCCTTTAAGCCAAGAGTTTTCTCCAAAAACGATATTAAGTCTTTCACCAGTTGTAACACTAATAGCATAACCGGGAAACCATCCCATTCCCTTTTCTCCACTAATTTCCTTACCGTTTTTATCAACCGAGGTCTGATTTCTTAATTCCAAAACATCTGAATTACCAACAGATTGATCTTCGTTATGACTGAGTTCTATTACTGGACATTTAGTCCATTTTGTTTTATCGGAAGTGATAACCAGATCGATATCATGCAAGCCAGTAATCGGCAAAGATTTAAAGTAAGCACTATTAAACTTAGGATATCCCTCATTGGGGTCGGTACTTGGATTATCACCAGGGTTTCCCATAGGCATACCATCAATTTCAAAGCCAACATATTTAAATGGTGATATAGCTCCACTTAGCATTTCTTTCCAATCACCAGAGACATCTCTGTCGTAATAGTAGCAAGGGTTGGTAATCCATAAATCTGGACTGCAGCTAGGGTCATCAGTATCAGGTTTAGTATTTGACCCAGACCGAATCCAATTGGTTGAATAATTGTTATCGGAGTCTTCAATTCCTGTCAACCATAATTTAGCTGAATCCGAAAAGTTGATGTCACTGTAAATTGGGGTCGTTTCCCATGTTGGCGCAGTCAGTTTATTTCCTAAGTATGGAGTTTGTTTAATACTAACTGAAATACCCCATTCTGGGCATAATAATTCGGTATTCGTTTTGAGCACATTTGGACTGATAATAGTGTCTCGAACACCATTATCATTGCGAATTATTTTCCAGCCTGAGGTATCAATAATTGCACCTCTAGTAATAACAGCATCTTTGTTGAACAAAACAGTATACTCACCTGACTTTAGATTGAGAGGGTCAATTACCTTTACATCAATGGGCCCAAAACCTTGCTTGTATTCAATATTTTTAAGTTGATTATTCTTTAATATTTCAGCAACACTTGCTTCACTAAGTTCTAACCGTCTTCCCCCGTTACCAACACCTTCATATTGTGTAATTTTAGGAGACCAGCCATAATATGTGCCGTAAGTAGTGCCCAATCCTTCAACTCTAGCTTCATGAGGAATTCCAAGATAAGACTTGATTTCACCAAATGCTGCCTTTCTGCTTCCTAGGTAAGGTTTGGTTTGACCATTGATTGCAGAAACATCCCCAGGAATATATTCTTTATATATATTTGACCCATAAGCAACAGCCATAAAATAGTACTTTTTAAAATTGACAAGTTTTCGGTCGCCTGTGGCAAATAAATCTTCAGTTACGTGGAACGAATGTTGAATACCTTCATTTTCTCCTTTTACTTCAACTTGCGGTATTTGGGCGCCCATATTTAAGTCGTACGTATAATTGATGAGAGTTGTAATGTCATCTTCAATATCACATTGAAAGGCAAGCCTTGCTTTTGTAATATCATTCAAATCATTCGAAGCAACATCAGAGCTTGCCAATTGATAAATTTGATAGCCTTGAAAACGATAATAATTATCAAAGTCAGGGTCATCATCAACATTCACGATTTCTGCATCTATTTCTTTGTAAGATTCGTTTTCATTGTTAGAGCCTTTAGGGTTGCTAATTGTGAGGATAAGTTGATTTTTTAATTCTTGAATTTTCATATCAGGAGCATGTGGTCCCTCTAGAATTTGAAAGCAATTATCAAAAAGAGCTTGTGCTTTATCATCAGCTTTTTGTAGGTCTCTTACAGATTCGAAAGGAACACCAGTTGTTGATCGTGCCCAAACGACACCAACAGTAATATTATTTACAGCACCTGGTTTTAATATAAATGGTCCAGCAGATTGAGCAAAACGTCTATCATAAGGTGTATTATTTGAAGACTCTTCTGTCCAACTTGGCTGTGGTACTCCACCAGTTCCCCAACCCAAAGGGTCGGTATCACCTGGAAACATAAAATCTGCGTTTACTGAAGTATTGGCCCCTGCATCTGATGCATGACCACTTCCTCCATAAACAAATCGAGAACCATCTTTCCAATAACCCGTTAAATAAGCATAATAGTCTATAGCTATTTGAGGGTCGGTTTGATCGACATTACCAGTTCCTGTATTGTTGTAGTATAAAAACCTACGCATTCCAAATCTTTCATTATCGATAATTCCATCACCATATCCTATGCCAAGACCTTCATAAGGGATTCCATTTTGATTAATGGCTGCAATTGTATTTTCTGTTAATGGGTTATCAATTTGATCATTGTCCTGGTACGGACCTTCAAAAAAATCAACACCTACCGCTGCTGGCATATCACCATAACCTTTAAAGCCCATTTCGTCTCCATCAAAATTATCTCCGTTGTAACAATAACCAAGACCTCTTGACACATCACAGCCAACATAATCGTCGTTCGGTCCACCTAGTGCTACATCAACCATTACTCCAAAATAGGTTTCAAATAATGTTTGTGTAGACCGATTAATTAACTCATAATTATAAAAAGTCATATTATCTATTTCATTATTAGTAGCAAAGGCAAAAGCTTGGGCTCTAATTTCCATACCCAGTGGTTCACCACCAGTCTCTGTATGGATATTTCCTTTATCATTCATAATCCACCAGAGAGTTTCATCTCCATATAATGTGACTTCTCTTGAGTTTTTACATTCAATAGACTTATTGATATCGTACCATGGATAATCTCCATCATTAGCAGGGTCATAGAGTCCATTTTTACCACCTGGTGCTAATGGATTATCGTAAAAAGGTGCTAAGTAATAGGGCTGTCCTATTGATACATCACCATGAGCAGGCCATTTTAAAATTGATTCGGGTATAGTATAATTAGGAAAATTTTCAGCCTGTGTGTTAGTGCCGAACTCTTGATCGTTAACTCCCGCTGTATACCATGCATTGAAGAGTGTAACTTCTTCTTTTGTGATTTTAAAATGGCGATCATATTGATTACATGTTTCTGGGATAATTTCCGCTTCGCCAGTTGTATTCAAAGGTCCTGTCCAATAGTCCTGTCCATTTCTATATCTTAATGCAGCCAGTTTTAATTGACCATTTATGTCTACTCCACCTAACCATAATGATGAGGTAAATAATGCCATAATTCCAGAACCTTTTGGGACTTCATAATGACAAAAATTTCGATTAGGAATTTGCCATAAATTCCCTGCAGTGTGAATCATTGCCTTCACATTATTTAACTCTAAAAATGTGGAAGCGGTAGGAGGATTGCAACCAGCAGCTCTGCCATGAATTGGTGTAAATTCACTTGGCTGTCCATTTAAAACTTGGGCAAAATTTATGCTTGAAATAGATAGAATGATAATGAGTAAAAATTTTTTCATCATGCACAAATTAAGATTTTGGGGTTAAGCTAAGAAAAAAATATTGAATTATAGCTATGAAAACTTTACTCGATTGAATTCTTGATTCAGTGGTATGGCCTATTAATTTAAGGTAAAATGGAACCTAAGCGTTTTTTATTTAATAATAACGCCTTTTTTTTCAATTAGTGGAATATCTATAAAATGCGTTTCATTTATGGTTTCAGGGAGAAAAATATATTTTTTATCATAAATGTCTTTGCCAATATAGTAACTTAACCAATACTCATTTGATAAGCCAAATAAAGTATCAATTATTGGTTCAATTCTAGCATAACTTTTTGGTGATAAATCACTTAATTTATGCCTTAAAACAGAGGTTTTTACAGTTTCTCCATTGTTAGGGTCTACTCCATAACCTTTTGAACTAACAAGCACGTTTTCTAAAGTTTGATTGCTATAATTGATCAGGTAAACATTGTAAACCTGAGCCGTTTTTTCATCATTTAATTCTTGAATTATGGCTATACCTATATTTTCTACTTTTGGTACGACTATGTCTTTTCGCATTGGGAGTATTTTAGAATGCAAAAGTAGCACTAATTCTTTTTATATTTTTCCAAAATTGATAAACCTATTTCAATATAATTTGGCAATTCCAGTCTATGTCCTTCTATTGGATGGCTAATATTGTTTGGCCAATCTTCTTGATTAGCCCCATTTTCAAGTGTTCCCATTCCTGTTCTAACAATTACTAAATTTTTTGAGGGAATTGAGATAATATATTGTCCTAACATGCCCCTAAAATAGTAAACTTCATACGGCAGCCCGGTATATATCCAATATTGAAAACCGTATAATTGATTTGGTTTGCCATTGCCTTTAACCAGCGGGGCCAATGTTCTGAATTGCGCAATATAGCTACTATCCACGATTGACTTGCCATTCCATTTTCCATGTTGATTAATTAGTTTTCCTAAACGTGCAAAGTCACTAGTAGTTGCATATAAACAGCAATATGCTTTTTCTTCTGAATTGTCTTGATCAACCAGACTCCAAGCTGCGTCAGATTCAGCACCAATTTTTTGCCAGATTTTTTCTGAAGCATATGTTGCTGTTTTTTTTCCTGTAGCTGCTTCAAGGATATACATTAGCACTTGAGTATCTCCACTTTTATAGCGCCAGACCAATCCAGGCTCTTCCTCAATTGTTCTTCTATTTAAGGCTAGGTCTCTAGCATCTGTATCATAATATAGCTCCGCAACATCACAAAATGGATGGGCATAATTTTCAGACCATGAAAGCCCTGAACTCATAGTTAAAATATGCCGAATCGTAATAGTTGATTTTTCACCTAAAAACTCTGGAAGATAGTTTGAAACGGGTTCATCTATTGATTGAATTAATTGTTCTTCAATTGCAATTCCAATGAGCAAAGCGACAACAGATTTTGACATTGAAAATGAGTTGCTGATGCTATTTTTATCGTGCTCATTCCAGTATGTTTCGTAAATAATAGTATCTCCCCAAGCCACTAAAAATGATGATGGATTAAGTGATTCAATGAAAGATAAGTCAGTTTTGTTTAATGTGACATTTCGATCTTGATCAATAGTTTTCCACGCATGAGCAACACCTTTAGCAACTATTCTGCTGTTAAACACCTCTTGATCGTAAATAGAAGGACCTGAATTACCTCTAAAATATGTGGCGCTTAAGGCTTTATAAATATATAATCGACCCGAAAAAAGAATAATTAAATTGGCAATAATCAACAATGCAATGATTAGTAAGCCAAAATATTTTAGTACTTTAAGAAAGCCTTTCATATAAGAAAGATAGTGAATTTATTTATAATTAAAATCAAAAACCTTGGCTAAATTAGACTTTAAAACTGGTTTAACATCCTGCATAGTGATGGGCTTGTTTAACTCTTTGGCCATTGAAGTTACTGCCTTATCAGTAATTCCGCATGGTACAATATTGTTAAAGTATGTCATGTCTGGGTTAACATTTAAGGCTAAGCCGTGCATAGTCACCCACCGTGAGCTTTTAACACCCATAGCGCAAATTTTTCTTTCGTTAGTTGTATCAACGTCTAGCCAAACGCCAGTAGAACCTTCTACACGTGTACCAATAATGCCAAATTCTTTTATGGTTAATATCACTGCCTCTTCCAAGTAGCGCATATATTTATGAATGTCTGTAAAAAATTGGTCGAGGTCAAGAATTGGATAGGCAACCAATTGTCCAGGACCATGATAGGTTATATCTCCTCCTCTATTAATTTTATAGTAAGTCGCTTTTTTTTGTTTTAAAATAGCTTCACTTATTAGCAAGTTCTGTTCAGATCCACTTTTTCCTAAGGTATATACATGAGGATGCTCACAAAATAACAAATGGTGATCAGGAAGCTCATTTGTTTTACCATCACGTTTGGCTATTTTTAGATCAACTGATTTTTTGAAAAGCACCTCTTGATGATCCCATGCCACTTTGTAATCTACCTGATCTAAATCATCAAAATTCACTTGGTTTTTCATACTCTACAAAGATAAGTCATATTTTAGTTTAATTAATAAGTTGTAACTTTGCTAATAGCATGAAAAATGTATTTTATATTCTTTTTTTAGTAGTAGGTTTTATCAGCTGCAGAAAAGATCAAATTATTTCAACAGCGGAGATCACACCATATGAAATTCAATATCCGGAAGTAATTGCTGCGAGAATTCCTCCAATGGAAATTCCAGCGGATAATCCAATGACAGTGCAAGGTGTTGTATTGGGGAAAAAGTTATTTTATGAGAAATTACTTTCGGCCGATAATACACAAGCTTGTGCCACATGCCACCTTTCTGAAAACAGTTTTACTGATCCGCTAAAATTTAGTGTAGGCATTGATGATATAGAAGGTACTAGAAATGCTATGCCGATATTTAATCTAGGTTGGGCTCCATCTCTTTTTTGGGATGGTCGCTCAAAAACTTTGGAGGAACAAGCTTTAGACCCAGTCACAAACCCTATTGAAATGCATAATACATGGGAGGCAGCCGTTGCGGCTTTGCAAGCAACGACTGATTATCCACTTTTGTTTAAAGCGGCTTTTGGAACAGAGATTATTGACTCTTTACTAGTTGCAAAAGCATTGGCTCAATTCGAAAGAACATTGATTTCCGGTAATTCTCCTTATGATAAATACTTAAGGGGTGAGCCAACTGGTTATTCACCAGGGGATGATTTTAAAATGAAGGCAGGCTATGGAATATTTATTGAGGAGTCAAAAGGAGACTGCTTTCACTGTCATGGTGATGATTTTAATGTTTTGTTTACTGATAATATGTTTCATAACAATGGGTTAGATGTTATGCCACTTGATTCAGGGCTGGCGGCTATTACTGGAGATATGAGCGATATGGGTCAATTTAAAACACCATCCATTAGAAATTTAATATATACAGCACCCTATATGCATGACGGAAGATTCGAAACACTTGAACAAGTGGTTGAGCATTATAGTGCAGGTTTACAGCCGTCACCATATATTGACCCATTAATGAAAAATGTGGATGATGGAGGTGTTAATTTGAGCTCGACTGAAAAGGAATACTTAGTATTTTTCTTAAAATCTTTAAGTGATGAGAGTTTTATTACAAATCCTGATTTCCAAGAGTAATAATTCGAAAGATTATTTCTTAATTACCTATCCTTCTGTATTTAGCAAATAATATTGTATTATTGTTAGTCACATGAAAAAAGTATTTTATTCTTTAGTGGTATTTATTTTGTTTTTTAGTTGCAGGAAAGATCAGATTCAAGCAACAGCAATTATTAGGCCCTATGAGATAGATTACCCTAAAGTTTTAAATCTTGTGCCACCAATCAAAAGCCCTTCAGATAACCCAATGACAATTGAAGGTATTGAATTGGGCAAAGAATTATTTTATGAAACACTTTTGTCCTCTGACAATACTCAATCATGTGCATCTTGTCATTCTGTAGCACATAGCTTTTCGGACACAGTGAAATTTAGTGTAGGGATAACAGGAACTTTAGGAGACAGAAATGCAATGCCTTTATTTAATCTTGCGTGGGGGACTTCTTTTTTTTGGGACGGACGATCAAAAACGCTTGAAGAACAAGCACTCGAGCCGATAACCAATCCTATTGAAATGAATAATACATGGCAAAACGCTGTAGAAGCATTGCAAATGTCCACAAAATACCCAAATTTATTTATGGCAGCTTTTGGCACTAAAGTTATTGATTCAACATTAGTGGTAAAAGCATTGGCTCAATTTGAAAGGACTTTACTTTCAGGAAACTCTCCACACGATAGACATTTTAATGGCGAAACAACTGGCTATTCGTATGATGAGGTCGAATTAATGAAGAATGGGAGAGGTATATATCTTGATGAAGGTAAAGGAGGTTGTGCAGATTGTCACGGTTATCCCTTCGGAGCATTTTTCCCAGATACTAATTTTCGTAATAATGGGTTGGATTTTTTTCCAAGTGATTCAGGTCAAGCTGCTGTTACAGGAGATGCTGCAGATTTAGGTAAATTTAAGATACCATCTATAAGAAACTTAGTATTTACGGCACCTTATATGCATGATGGTAGATTTGAAACACTTGAGGAAGTAGTAGAGCATTACAGTAGAGAAATAAGAGTGTCAGAATACCTTGATCCATTAATTCATCTAGATCCTGATGGTGATCGTCTTTTAACAGATCAAGAAGAAAAAGCACTAGTCTTTTTTTTAAAGTCACTTAGTGATGATAGCTTTATCTCTAATCCTAATTTTCAGCAACCTTAATTATTCAATAATTTCTATTGTATTTAAAATGGCTTTTGCTTCTCTTAACAATTCTCGTTTATTAAAATTTAAGGCATAAATATAAACCACTACATGAACTATTTTTCCATTTGATGGATGCTCAATTGCGTATTGTAAAAATGGACCACCACCACTTGCCGCAGGGTTACCAGCATGTTTCCACAAGCCTTCAATTAGCATAGCATTTGCGTTTCCTACCATAATTTCTGAAGCAATAGGAGCATGAGTTTTGTGATATTCAGTAGCCATATAACTATCTGAAACAACTCCTTTAACGGCATATTTTAAGGTGCTATCTCTTTCTTGCAAAATTTTCGAAACAGTAAAACTACTTTCATCTTTTATTTCACTGTCCCATATTAGAATACCTTTTTTTGCCCAATATGTACCTCCTTTAGCGCCAGTTTTAGGATTGTCAGCAAAAGTTTTACTATACTTATCTAAAGCATAAATAATACTGTCCAAGTCGGTTTCGAAATTGGCTTTGGCAGGAACAGAAATATTAATTCCAAATCGATCTTTTGCCGCTTTTTTAAAGCCAGTGAGCGGGTTTGCTGCAAACTTATTAATAAGCCTTTCATCTTCTTGGCTATCGAATACTGCAATATAAGTTGGTAGTTCGTTTTCGAAAAATGCCAGCAATCTGTTTTTATCAGAATCTTTTACAACAATATAAATCTGGCCTTGCGATTTGTAGTTTTTCTTTACTACAACTTCGGTCTCTGTAATTTCACTTTCTGGAGAGTATATAATTTTTAAAATATTTCTATTTTTTAATCCTAACGCATTTATTTTTGATGGGTCTTGTTGAAAAAAATCTAATACTGGCTCGGCACTGATGTATGGACCTTTAGCATTTTTTGAAAAATGCTTAATAAACAATGCCTTCATATCGCCTCCCCATAGGTTATCATTTACCGAAATCAGAACACGTCCAATTGGCCCTGTTGCTAAAGGAAGAGTACCACTAACACTGCTGCTAACATGCGTTTTGGGTGTGTCTTCAGAATCTGTTACTGGTGTGGCTGACTGGCAACTTATTAAAGGAATAATGCAAACGGCAAAAAGTAAATAGATCAGTTTCATAATAAATGATTTTAAAGCTGTGCGATTTTTATTTTTTGTCCTGGCTTCATGCGCTTAGGGTTTAAACCGCTATTTAATGATTGAATATCAACAAAAGGTATGCCTAATTTTTGACTAACCGTCCAAAGGTTTTCTCCAGACTTTAAGGTATAATACTTAAATGAACCAGATGTGATAGTTGAAGTACTGGTTTGTTTCGTTTTTTGAGTCTTTACATTTGACTGATCAAACGTTTGAATAATTCTTTTTTCGGGAATCATTACAATTAATTTTTGCCCTGGAAAAATCGTAGCGTTTCTCAACCCATTCCATTCACGAATATTCTGAGGAGAAGACTCATATATGAAGGCTATGTCAGCAAGTGTTTCACTTGGTTTTACTAGGTGAGTTTTTTTCTTTTCAAGAATGACATAATTTTCACCAATGGAATCTAAATAACTTTGATATCTATACAGGCTATCTTCTAATCTAAAAAAATCATTGAGTTTGTCAATTGGAATTTTAATACACTGAACGGGCTCTGTATTTGGAATAATATCTGTTTTATACTGTGGATTGAGTTTTTTAAAATCTTCAGTCGAAATGCCAAGAATAGTATCGATATGAGAGATTCTAACAGATTGCTTTAAACACACCGTATCAATTTCATGCAGGTAAACCATAGCTGGTTTTGGAATAATTTCGTGAGATTCATAATACGTCATCATATATAGCATGGCATAAAAGTTTGGAACATATTGCTGTGTTTCTTTGGGCAAAAATGGTCGAATTTTCCAATAATTTGTTTGATTGTTAGCACGTCTAATTGCTTTATTTACATTTCCTGGCCCACAATTATAGGCAGATAATGCTAAGTTCCAGTCGCCATATAAATTGTATAAATATTTTAGATATCGGCAAGCAGCGTCGGTTGCTTTTTCAGGATGCATTCTATCATCAATATAAGAGTCATTATGCAGGTCTAGCATCCTTCCGGTTCGATACATTATTTGCCATAAACCTAACGCCCCAGCCCAAGACTTATTTGAGGGCTGTAATGCACTTTCTATAATGGATAAGTACTTTAATTCTAATGGTAAATTGTATTTTACCAGATACGATTCAAACATTGGGAAGTATAGTTTCGATCGGCCAATAATAACAGACGTATAGCGGCTTCTTTTTCCTACAAAGTATTTGATTGTTTTTAAAATGATAGGATTGTTTATCGCATTGAAGGGAGTCGTTTTGGCTAATGTTTGCATCCTATCAAGGTAGATGTCATCACTAAATTTTACAGCTGACTGGTCTGCATATCCAAATTCATTAAGCATACCATAAGCCTCTTTAGTTCCCCAAGCTTCTTTATAGTATTCAAACAAAGAGTTTTCTACGGTAGACAGAAAAGCTTCTGTTTGAAATGTATCAATAAAAACAGTAGTATTACTTTTTGGTTGAGAAAACAAAATATTTGTTGCCAATACTATAGTGAATATTAACAAACTTTTTAGCATAAATAATTTACTTTAAAAGTGTCATCATATAATCGGAAATAGATAATAATTCACTTTCCTGAAAATGTTTTCCGATCAACTGAATACCAAATGGCAAACCATTTGAGTGCTGTCCAACAGGTAATGAAATAGCTGGATTTCCTGCTAGGTTTGCTTGAACGGTAAAAATATCTTGCAAGTACATTTGAATATTATCTTTAACACCATCTATTTCAAAAGCAGTATCTGGCGTTGTTGGTAACAATAATACATCATAACCCTTTAAAAGATCGTTTGTTTTATTTTGGATGACTCTCCTTACTTTTTGTCCTTTTGTATAATAAGCATCATAGTAGCCATGTGAAAGCACGAAAGTTCCAAGCATAATTCTACGTTGTACTTCTGGTCCAAAACCTTCACTACGTGATTTTTTATATGTTTCTTCTACACCTTTTACGTTGTCTGCTAACTTACCAAAATGCACACCAGTATACCGGGCTAGATTCGAAGATGCTTCAGCTGTTGTTAAAACATAATAAGTAGGAACCATTTCGGATAAATATGGAAAACTAACCGATTCAACAGTATGACCTTCATTTTTCAACCTCAAAATAGAAGCAGACATTTTTTCTTTAATTTCAGAATTTAGGCCTTCTGAGTCCAAACACTCTTGAATATATCCAATTTTTAATGACCCAGATTCAATTGCCCGCAGTGGAATTGAAGTAATATCTTTTTGAAGTGCAGTGCTATCAAAATCATCTTTTCCAGCCATTACTTCAGTTAATAAGGCGGCATCTTTTATATTGGTTGTAAAGGGCCCAATTTGATCAAATGAAGAGGCGTATGCTAATAATCCGTACCTTGAAATGGTTCCATAAGTTGGCTTATAGCCTACAACACCAGTGAAAGAGGCAGGTTGACGAATTGAACCTCCTGTATCACTTCCTAAAGCAGCAGTACAAAGTCCAGCAGCCGCAGCCGCAGCCGACCCTCCTGATGACCCACCTGGGACTTTTGTTTCGTTTACCGGATTTAATACATTGCCGAAAGCTGAATTTTCATTTGAACTGCCCATGGCAAATTCATCACAATTTAACCGACCGATAATTATAGCGTCTTCGTCTAATAACCTTTGTAATGCTGTTGCTGTATAAATAGATTCAAATCCGTCTAATATTTTCGAAGATGCAGACACTTTATGGTTTTTGTAAGCCATATTGTCTTTGATTCCGATCACCATTCCGGCAAGCTTACCAGCAGTATTGTTTTCTATTTTTTTATCGACATCTTTTGCCTTGGCTTTTGCAGATTCAGTAAATACTTCTAAATAAGCATTTAAATGCTTGTTATCCTCAATTTTACTTAAATAGTGGTTTACAATATCCAATGCTTTACTGCCACCGTTTAAAGCTTTTTGTATGTCGCTAAAAGAATGATACATTGAAATTTATTTATTCTTCAATTTTTTTGTCATCCTCTTTTTCATCACCTTTAATTTCATCCTTGAAACCCTTGATGCCTTTTCCCATACCTTTCATTAATTCAGGCAATTTTTTTCCTCCGAAAAGTAATAAAACAGCAAGAACAATTAATCCAATTTGCCAAGGTCCCATCATTCCAGCTTCTAAAACATTTTCCATCTTCATTTTTTTTAGTGGTAATTTACAAATTTATGAATTTTAATGATTGGAGGGATTCGAAACAGTGATTAATTAAAATATGTTGTATGTGACCATAAAGCAAAAGATTAGTATTTTAAATTCAAGGAATTATTCAAAGAAATTTAATTCAAATGTTTGTAATGGTAAACAGAATGACATAAAGAACTAAATTTATACCTTAGCAAACCACTAGTAACAATATCAAATGATTCAGATACAAAATTATATTGCAGGGAAATTAATGGAGCCAAAATCAAAGAAGTATCTTGATAATATGGATCCTAGTAGGGGAAAGGTCTACTCATATATACCAGATTCTCAATCTGAAGATATTGCTATGGCAACAGAAGCTGCAAAGAACGCATTTCCAATTTGGTCTAATATGCCAAAACAGGAAAGATCGGATATTATGATTAAGGTTGCCAATTTAATAGTGGAGCGAATGGATGAATTTGTTGCTGCTGAGTCCTTAGATAATGGAAAACCTGAAGCATTGGCAAGAGCAGTTGATATTCCAAGAGCAATAAGTAATTTGAAGTTTTTTGCAACAGCAATATTGCATTATGCTTCCGAGTCTCATTATATGGAAGGTTTAGGAGTTAATTATACAGTTCGTAAACCAATAGGGGTAGTTGGCTGCATTTCACCATGGAATTTGCCATTGTATTTATTTACCTGGAAAATTGCACCAGCATTAGCTGCAGGAAATTGCGTAGTGGCAAAGCCATCTGAAATTACACCAATGACGGCTTTCTTATTGTCAAAAGCGTGTATAGATGCGGGAATGCCAGAAGGTGTTCTGAATATTGTACATGGATTGGGTCAGAATGTTGGTGATGCCATTTCTCGTCATCCCGAAATTACAGCTATTTCTTTTACTGGTGGTACGCAAACAGGTAAAGTTATTGCAGGAATTGCGGCACCAATGTTTAAGAAGCTATCATTAGAGCTAGGGGGAAAAAACCCAAATATTATATTTGCAGATTGTGATTTTAAGGCAGCTTTGTCTACAACAATGCGATCAAGTTTTGCGAATCAGGGACAAATTTGTTTATGTGGTTCGCGGATATTTGTTGAAAGATCAATTTACAATAAGTTTAGAGATGAATTTGTAGCAAAAGTTGAGAAAACAAAAGTGTCATACCCAACCGATCCGGATGCAAAATTGGGTGCAATCGTATCTAAACCACATATGGATAAAGTATTGTCATATATTGAACTTGCAAAAGAAGAAGGAGGTATAATATTAACAGGAGGTAAGCAAGTGCACTTAGATGGTGAATATGCAAACGGTTATTATTTGCGTCCAACAGTAATTGAAGGCCTAGACTATAATTGCAGAACAAACCAAGAGGAAATATTTGGACCAGTTGTGACAATTACACCATTTGATACTGAAGAAGAAGCGTTGATGATGGCTAATTCCACTCAATATGGTCTATCGGCGACTATTTGGACCGAAAATTTAACAAGAGCGCATAGGATAGCAGATGAACTTCATTCTGGCATAGTTTGGATTAATTCATGGCTTGTGCGTGACCTAAGAACTCCATTTGGAGGAGTAAAAGCATCTGGCGTCGGACGTGAAGGCGGATTTGAAGCGTTGCACTTTTTTACAGAACCGAAAAATATTTTTGTAAAAATGGGCAATGGTGGGCACTGAAGATGAATCACTGATTTTTCTGGCAAACTAATCAAATATAAATTGAAAAGTGTATTTGGTTCCATTACTTTTATCAATCTTAAATGACCCAGTTAGTTGATCAGTCAATGAATCAATTAATTCAATACCAAGAGAATTTTCTTTTACTGGAGTTAACCATTTTCCATTGTCTGAATAAATAACGGTTAATTGATTTTCATTTGTGGTAAAATCAATAGTAATTTTTCCTTCTTCTTTTCCTTTAAAGGCGTGCTTAATTGAGTTAGTTAGCAGTTCATGAAATATTAAGGCAACGGGTACTAGTGACTTCATCTTGATGGAATTGATATCCGATTCAATAAACAGTTCTATTCTGCAGTCAATTGAGCTTGAGTCAATTATTTCATTACTTAAAGTTTGTAGGTATTCTTCTAAATCTATGTTTGCAAAATCGTCTGTTTGATACATTTTTTCATGTATTAGCGACATTGATCGAATGCGACTTACTGTATCCGAGAAAGAACCGGAATTATCTTCTTTTGCTGATTGCAATCGCAGCAAACTGATAATTACTTGTAAATTATTTTTAACCCTATGGTGTACTTCTTTTAAAAGGACACTTTTTTCATAGTTTTTACTTTTTAAAGTATCAGTTAATGCAACATACTTGTCTTCTGCGTATTGGGTTAATTTTAAAAATTGAAATATTAAAAATGCCACAATGATTGAACAAATACTAAAATTGATAACTAAGACAATTAAATTTTCAATTTTTCCAATATCCATCCGTTCCAAGTTTTCGTTAAAGAAGAAAAGAATAAATATAGAAGAACCAACAATGCTTAATGTAAGGCATAAATTGCCCCAAATTTTACCAAGTGTAAAATAGGTGAAAAGTACAGTTATTATCATCCATATTGGATCTGCAAAATGAAGTGCTTCTGGAAAAAATAAAAGGGTATATTGGTTTAATAGTAAACCTGAAATACTGTATGTAATCGCAGTTAATTTATATTTTCCTGATGTTTTAAGTATTAATAGCGAACTGAAACTAATAAATAAACCAGCTAGGGTGGGTATAGCAGCGGGTCTATCTATCAATACTAAAATGGTAGAAAGAACTGAAAGAAAAACAGACAATATTAGGGTTAAATTCCAAGTTAAATTAAAGCGTGCTGCGTCATAATAATTAGTATAATTTGACTGAGGAATCTTTATTCTCATGGAATGTATTTAGAGCCGTAATTGGATAATAAAGGTGACAAGATAATATAAATTATAGCTCAGTTTGCCAGAACTGGAATGTTATTGCAAACAAAAAAGCTAGACTCATTGAGTCTAGCTTTTTGATAATGTAAATTTTTAAGTAGTCTTTACTCAACAACTAATTTCTTAGTAGATGTAGCACCATTTTGAGATACCTTTACTAAGTAAATTCCTGTTGTTAAATTAGAAACGTCAATTTGATTGTTGTTAGACAATACAGTTGACATTACGTTTTTTCCAGTAATATCGTGAATTGCAACATTCATGTTTCCTTTGTCATTTGAAGATACTCTAACCATATCAGTAGCAGGGTTAGGATATAATTCTAATGATAATGACTCAGTTTTAGAGATACTTGCTGAACTAGCAGTTAATTCTAAACTAAATATTTCATTTGATGGTGTTGATTGACCAAGACCAATAAATGAGTTTGTTCCGTTAACTGACTCGTTAGAAATATAAAGACCACCAGCTAATGAAGAAGTTGTTCCCATCATAGCAGATGTAAAGTAATCTAAAGATACACCAGTTGGCACACCAGTAGAAGGATCCACCTGAACAATTTCACAAGTATTAGCTCCTGTTTGAGAGAATACCCATAACCATGGTCCATCAGGAGAATAGTTATCGAATGCTCCACCATAAGTGGCAAGACCATGAGTAGCTGAAGGAATAACTGATAACTCAGCACCAGTCATACTAACTGAAGCAATATCTGAACCGAAATCTCCAATCCAAAAACCACCATTTCCACCATCTAAAGTCTCATCATAAGTACACATTCTTGATTCAGCGTTAGAAGTAGTAGTAATGTTAATTACATTTATCAATGACCAATCACTAGGATCTACTTGATAAATAGAAGTACCTGCACCACCCATGTAAACACTAGTTCCATCATAAGTAATAGATCTAATTCCAGTTACACCTTGAACAACGAAACCTGCTTTTCTAGTTCCATCAAAGTTAAGAACCCACATAGAATCAGTGTTCCACTGAGATACGATAAATTCATTGTTTATTAAAGCAATACCAGCTAGAGCTTGTTGACCTATTGATCCAGTTGCACCAATGTTATATTGATATTGTACATCAAACTGAGCTCGGTCATCAGAAGCAACAAATGTCCCTGCATCTGGTGACATTTCTGCTGATTGAGCAAACGATACACCTGTGCAAGCCATAAATGCTGACACAAATAAAAATTGTAAATTTCTTTTCATATTAAGATTAAATTAAGATTATGGTCATAAAAATACATAAAATATGCGACTTTAAACAATAAGATTCTGAATTAATGTTTAAAAAAGTAAAAAAATGTGAATTGAAGAAGATCTTGCTAAGTTAAAACATTCGTTATTTTTTATTCAAAATCTATAATTTGTTGAGTTCGAAAAAGGCATTTTCAATACTTTTAATATTTGTATACACCAACCTCAAACGATTATTTTTTTCATTCATTTTACAGTTAGGAGGATTAGTTTGTATAAATTTCAATACTTTCGTAAACCTTGGAGACTGGTAATACGGGGAATCCTGTTTTGACACAAAATAACCGATCATTTTTTTAGATTTAATAACCAACTTTTCGAGTCCAATGTTTTTTGCCATCCAACGCACTTCAATACTTTGACAAAGCTCATTGACTGAATTTGGAATGTCTCCAAATCTATCTTTCAATTCACTTTTGAAAGCGTCTAATTCATTTGCGTTTTTGCAATTATCTAGAGTTTGGTAAAGTGCAAGCCTTTCAGACACATTATTGACATAGTCATCAGGAATTAGTAATTCTAAATCGGTTTCTAGTATACAATCTGATACAAATTCGCGATCCTCCATATTAGGGTCTTCTTCATATAAGTTCTTAAACTCCTCTTCCCGTAATTCTTGAACAGCTTCGTTAAGTATTTTTTGATACATTTCAAAACCAATGTCAGATATAAACCCGCTTTGTTCACCTCCTAGCAAATTTCCTGCACCTCGAATATCTAGATCTCGCATTGAAATATTAAAACCAGACCCTAAATCTGAAAAATGAACTAGTGCTTCTAAGCGTTTTCTTGAATCACTAGGAAGAGTATGAGTTGGTGGAGAAATCAAGTAACAAAACGCTTTTTTATTAGATCGGCCAACTCGCCCTCGCATTTGGTGTAAGTCACTTAACCCGAAATTTTGAGCTTGGTTAATCATAATTGTATTGGCATTTGACACATCAATTCCTGACTCAATAATAGTAGTAGCTACAAGGACGTCATAATCGTGATTAATAAAATCCATCATGATATTTTCTAACTTTTTGCCGTCCATTTGTCCATGTCCAACAGCCACTCTAATTCCAGGACATAACCGTTGAATCATTCCGGCTACTTCATGAATATTTTGAACACGATTGTGTACAAAAAAAACTTGGCCACCTCGACTAGTTTCATAAGCAATTGCATCACGAATCAGGGTTTCATTTAACCCTATTAATTGTGTGTCGACAGGCTGTCGGTTTGGTGGAGGAGTATTTATTATTGATAAATCTCTAGCTCCCATCAATGAAAATTGTAATGTTCTTGGGATAGGGGTAGCTGTTAATGTCAGCGTATCAACCGTAGTTTTTAAAGTTTTAAGTTTGTCCTTCACGCCAACTCCAAACTTTTGTTCTTCGTCAATAATGATTAAGCCAAGGTCTTTATATTTTACATTCTTACTGACTAATTTATGAGTGCCAATTATGATATCAGTTTCACCTGATTCTAATTTTTGCAAGGATTCGGCAACTTGCTTAGAAGATCTAAATCTATTAATATAGTCAACTCGGCAAGGAAATTCTTTTAATCGATCAGAAAATGTTTTAAAATGTTGGAGTGCCAAAATAGTAGTTGGAACCAGAATAGCAACTTGTTTATTGTCACACACAGCCTTAAAGGCAGCTCGAATAGCGATTTCAGTTTTCCCAAAACCGACGTCACCACACACTAATCTATCCATTGGTGTTTCCGACTCCATATCAGCCTTTACATCAACTGTTGCCTTTAACTGGTCAGGAGTATCCTCGTAAATAAAGCTAGCCTCCAGTTCATTTTGTAAGTAGTTATCAGGGGCAAAAGCAAAGCCTTTTTCCGCTTTACGTTGAGCGTATAATTGAATTAGGTTAAAGGCAATTTCTTTAACACGTGCTTTCGTTTTCTTTTTAACCTTATCCCATTGTGGTGACCCAATTTTATTCATTTTTGGTTGGGTTCCGTCTTTGCCAGTATATTTCGAAATTCGGTGTAATGAATGAATTGAAACATACAACACATCATTGTCCTTATAAATTAAACGAATGGCTTCTTGAGGCTTTCCGTTAACATCTATAAGTTCTAGACCAGAAAATTGTCCAATTCCATGGTCAATATGTGCTACAAAATCGCCTCGGTTCAGGTTGTAAATTTCCTTTAAAGTAAGTGCCTGTTGATTTTTTCTAAATCCATCTTTTAATTTAAAGCGGTGATAGCGTTCAAATATTTGATGATCAGTATATACAACTAATTTTAAATCATGATTAACAAACCCTTCATGTAAAGTTAAATTGAGTGTTGTAAACTCTACGTTGGCCTGCAAATCTTCAAAAATGGAATAAATTCTTTCGATTTGTTTCGGCTGGTTAGAAACAATAATAGTTTTATAACCTTTCGATTTTAAGTCATTTAAATTTTCAATCAGCAAATCGAAATTTTTATTAAAACTGGGTTGGGCTTTAATGTTAAATTGAATACTATGCTCATGGAATGCTTCCTGACTCCCAAATTCAATTAATGACAAAGCTTTACACTGCTGGTCAAATATTGATTTATCGAAGAAAAGATCTATTGGTGGAGCTGCTTTAACAGGTGATTCTGGAAGGCTGTGATAGACTTCAAGAGCCTTATCATATTCTTTTTCCAAAATTCCTTTAGTATATAAATAATCGTTAATCCACAGTTGGGTGTTTGGGCCCATGAATTCCAAAATTGTAGCCCGTTTGGTTTCAGTAATAAAATTTTGAACGTTTGGCACTACAGTTAAACGGGTGTGATTTCCAGTCGATAATTGGTTTGTGGGGTCAAACACTCGAATAGTATCGACTTCATCTCCAAAAAATTCAACTCTATATGGCTGGTCATTAGAGTAAGAAAATACGTCAATGATTCCACCTCTCACAGCAAATTGACCTGGTTCATATACAAAATCAACTTTTTCGAAATGGTATTGAATGAGTAATTCATTGATGAAAGAAATAGAGTAACTTTCACCTTTTTTAATTTCTAAAATGGTTTTAGCAAACTGTTTTTTGGTGATCACTTTTTCGACTAAAGCCTCAGGATAAGAAACTATTATCGCACTTTTGTCTCGGTTAATGAATTCCAATACTTCAGCCCTTGCAACCACATTGGCATTATCTATTGCTTCTTCTTGATATGGTTTTTTATAGGAATGCGGAAAAAATAGGATGTTGGCAGCCTGTTTGCTGAGGCTTTGTAAATCATTTAAAAAATAGGCGGCCTCTTCTTGATTAGAAAGTACAATTAAATGATGACCACTAATTTGATCGATGGCACCTTCCATAAAAATGGAGGTGTATGCACCATAAATACCTTTTAAGGATATTTTTGCGTTTTCAGTTGCTTTGAGTTGAAGTAAGTCAGATATTTGTGATGATTCAGCAACTTGTTTTTTGAATTCACTGGTGTTCATGCGGCAAAGATAATGCTAATCATATAATAAAGGTCGGCTTAAGTTTAAATACTTCCCGTTAATATTCAAAAAAGCTATCGCATTTTCGAATCACTTGAAGTGACAGAAAGTGACTGCTGTAGAACCCATAACTATTATCTAGAAAACCTGCGTAGCTTCAGGGTAGCACTCAATCACTCACCAATTCAATCTCAATACGGCGATTTAAATCTCGACCCCATTTATAAGCATTTGGCGCAATGGGCGAATCGGAGCCATGACCAGAATAGAAAACTCTGTTAGACTCCAAATTTTGCTGAGTCATGAAATCATACACAGCTTTAGCACGGTTTTCAGATAATGTATCATTTTTTTCAGCTATACCGCTGGCATCAGTATAACCATGAACATGAATTTTCAATTGTGGGTTCGCCTTTAAAACCAATAACAAATCAGTTATATAATTTATGGCTACTCCCGCAACAGGCAGTTCCGCGCTTCCTGATGCAAATTGTAAACTATCAATAATAAAATTTGATTGCTTAAGTACTTGTTCTGCTTTTGGAAGTTTTTGTTGGCTCAAAAAGTAGCTCAGATAAGCAGTTTCAGGTGTTTCATTAATGACCTCAACCCTTGGGGTTTCATCAACTAGTTTAGAACTACTATGCTGGGTTTTTGATAGGATTTTGATTTCAATTCTTCTGTTCCCTTCCCGAGTAGACTTATATCGATTACTGTAAATCGGATTTTTAGGTCCATAACCTTTGTAGCTTAATCTGCTATCATCATAACCACTTTTTATAAGGTAATTATAAACGAATTCTGCACGTTTTTTTGAAATTGCAATATTACTATTTGTATTACCTGAATTATCAGTATAGCCACCTACCTCTATTTTTAAATTTGGATCTGTGTCTAAGGCAAGTTTTAAGTTTCGAATATCGATATTAGTTGAGATATTAGAAAAACTGGTCTTACCAGCACCAAATTTTACGTTATAAAGAACTACTTGATATCCAACAGGAATGGCTTCTGGAACTATCACTAAATGCTCAATTTCAATATGCAAGGCAGAGCTGTCAATATTATCTGGCATTGGTGGACATAAGCAGGCTTTCAAAGTATCGGGTATTGCAAACTCTGGATAGGGTTCAAATTTTTTGATACGTTCACGCTGAGATTGATACCTTGGACTTGTGTTGGCTCCATCTGTTCCTAAATCCCAATAGTTGACTGCTTCAAAATTTGAAAAACCGCAAAACTGCTTTAAAATTACGGCCGAAATAAAACCTGATGCATGCCATCCATTCCAGCAATGCAGGTAAATAGGACCAACAGTATTATCTACAGCTGAATGGTATACTAACTCAACCATATCATGTACATGCTGGTCGTCAAAATAATCTTTTTGATAGTATTTTAAGGCATTTGTGTCGTTATCAATACATGAACAAGTATCACCCAAAGGAGCTGTTTCAAAATTTTCACGATATAAATAAATACTAGCAGAGAAACCTTCTTTGCATAAGTTTTTCATGCCATCATTTGGTAGTGGATTATGGTTATTTCGTTTGTCAGTTAAATGGTAGTAATTATTTGCTCCTCCTCTATAGGCCACACCATGTAAAATGGGTCGCATATTGCGTGTGCCATATAAACTATCAAATCCATTACCTTTATTATCTGTTATCTTATACATTAAATCGGTTTCAGTATAACGGAGTTTGTAGTAGTTATAATCGAAAACAAAACGACTTTCAGCAGCAGGGCCATTAACGGAGTCGCCAGGAGCTTCACTTTGCCCGTAAATGTTTACAGAAAAAAGTAAAAGAATTAAGAGTATAATACCAAAAGGCTTCATCATGATGCAAAAATAGGTGAGCTATGAATTATAAAGCAATTATTGTGCTAAAGTTATGCACAGTTTATTTTTTGTGAATTGGCTTAATTTTTTTACTAAACAAGAATTATTTTGGAATACTGACAAATGTAAAGTATATTTGACATTATGTAAAATAAACTTGTAGTTATGAGAAGTGCTGAATGTAGTGAAAGTAAATTAGAAAAATTAAGCAGAATTCAATTGCCAAATTACTTTAAAAAAGTGGGATTAATATTTGTGATTGCAGGATTTGTGATGCTTATAGTAAATAAGGCATTGATAGATAGTGAGCTATTTAGAACAATTTTAAAACATGGCATTTTAGTCGGACTACTGCTTATTTCATTTTCCAAAGAAAAAATTGAAGATGAAAGAATTGCGAATTTGAGAATGAAGTCGTTTATGGTGGCCTTTTTAATCGGGGTTGCTATGGCTCTTTTGTTACCAATTATTGATTATTTAGTTCATATAGTCATGAATAGACAAACAGAAGTTGGACCTGTTGGAGATTTTGTAATTTTATGGCAGCTATTAACCATGCAAATTTTTAGTTTTATAATATTAAAACGGGTCAGTGCATGAAGAATCGTATTAAAATAGAAAGGGCCATTTTGGATTTAACGCAAGAGGATTTAGCGTTAAGAATTGGAGTTTCGCGTCAAACGATTAATTCAATTGAAAAAAACCGTTATGTGCCATCCACAGTCCTGTCTTTAAAATTGGCGAATGTATTTAGCAAATCAGTTAATGATTTATTTGAGTTAGAAGATGAAGATTGACCAAAACGATAGACCAAAAATTAATCTAAAGCAACATCAACGATTCAGAAGAGAAGTGCCTTGGGGACTTATCAGAAAAATTGTGATCGTTAGCGTTCTCAGTGGGATGATTTATTACTTGGTAAATAATATACCATCAAACCAGATCTCTAGGTCTGATGGTATTGAGGTTGAAATTGATTAATACGTCTAAAAATAATCTAGCTATTCTACTGTCACTGACTTCGCTAGATTCCTCGGTTGATCTACATTTCTACCAAGCATTACTGCTATATGATAAGAGATTAACTGCAAAGGAATAGTGGCTAAAATTGGCACTAAAACCTCATCTATAGATGGAATTGCAATGGTATGATCTGCTATGGCTTTTACTTGTTTATCACCCCGGGTAACTATTGCAATAATTTTTCCTTTTCTAGCTTTTACCTCTTGAATATTACTAACTACTTTTTCGTAATTTTCACCTTCTGTTGCAATGACAAAAACTGGCATGTTTTCATCAATCAATGCAATTGGCCCGTGTTTCATTTCCGCCGCTGGATATCCTTCAGCATGGATATATGAAATCTCCTTCAATTTTAGGGCGCCTTCTAAAGCAATTGGAAAAGCAGTTCCCCTTCCTAAATACAAGGCATTTGATGCATCTTTATATTTCGCTGCAATTTTTTCAATTTCGCTGTTACTTTCCAATAAAGTTTCAATTTTATCCGGCAATGCCTCCATGTCAGATAACAATTTTTTGAAACGTTTAGCTGGAATTGTATTTCGTTCCTTACCAAGCATCATAGCCATCATGGCTAATAGTGTTACTTGAGTTGTGAAAGCTTTTGTTGATGCTACTCCAATTTCTGGCCCAGCATGAGTGTAAGACCCTGTATCTGTAATTCGTGAAATTGTAGACCCAACCACATTAACAACACCAAACAAAAACGCTCCTTTTTCTTTCGACATTTTTAGTGCAGCTAATGTATCTGCAGTTTCTCCCGATTGCGAAATGGCAATGACCACATCACCTTTTTTAATAACAGGATTTCTGTATCTAAATTCACTAGCATATTCCACTTCAACTGGAATTCTTGCAAGATCTTCAAAATAATATTCAGCAACTAGAGCGGCATGCCATGATGTACCGCACGCTATGATTATGATTCTATCTGCATTGGCAATCTCTTTAATATATGGCTTAACACCACCTAAAGACACCCAACCTTCTTTGGCATTAATTCGTCCCCTAAAACTATCATGAATGGCTCTAGGCTGCTCATAGATTTCTTTAAGCATAAAATGCTCATAACCGCCTTTTTCAAGTGCTTCCAATTGTAATTCTAACTCTTGAACGTAGGGATTTATTTCCTTATTGGCAATACTAATAATTCTAAAGCCATGGTCTTTATTGATAATTGCAATTTGCTCATCTTCTAAATACACTACATTTTTAGTATACTCTACAATTGGTGTCGCGTCTGATGCAATATAATATTCGTTTTCACCTAAACCAATGACTAATGGGCTACTTTTTTTAGCCGCAATTAATTTATCTGGATTATCTTTTGAAATGACTACAATGGCATAAGCACCAACAACCTCGTTTAAGGCTAAACGAACGGCTTCCTCTAAACTCGTGTCCGCTTTTGTATAAATCTCTTCAATCAATCTTACCAATACTTCAGTATCAGTTTCACTTTTAAACGAGTGCCCGCGCTTTATTAGTTCTTCTTTTAGAATAGCGTAATTTTCAATTATCCCGTTGTGAACTAAAGCAATGTTTCCATCAGAACTAAAGTGCGGGTGTGCATTGATATCATTTGGTTCACCATGAGTTGCCCAACGTGTATGTCCTATACCTAAATGACCTTTGGTAGTTTCACTACCAATAAAATCTACAAGGTCTTGTACTTTGCCTTTCCTTTTGTAAATATTTAAATCATTTTCCTCAGTCATCAATGCTATTCCTGCACTATCATAACCTCTATATTCTAATCTGGATAGACCTTTAATTAATACGGGATAGGCTTTTTGATTCCCAATATATCCTACAATTCCACACATAAGTTAATATTCTGTATAGGTAAGTACTAGTTTTGTTTTGTCTTTGGTAATACTATTTGGCCCACTAAAGATAATACGTTCAATGGTGGATCCAAAAAATGAAGTTGTAAAAATACGATAACCAGTATTTTCAATTTCACCTGAAATTACCCGTTGCAAATCGCGGGTTAAATTAAAACGGAACTCATTAGCAATAGGATCATAATCGACAGTACTTCCATTTGAATAATCATATGTCAGTGTTATCAAAAAATTGGTGCTAATTCTACCAATGAATAATGCTGTTGAAGGGTCAAAAGGGCTGTTCTCAAAATTTTGAACAGGAACAACCAATTCAGCTCTATTTAAAACAATATTACGTTCATCCTTAAACTTATCAAGAAAAGGGAAATGAAATTCGGGTCTAATATGACTACCTTGGAAATAAATTTTTTCCTGAGCAGCAGCTTCAGAATTTATACTCTGCGCTAAAGGTGTTCCAGAGTAATCAAAATCTAGCTTATTAAAGCGTGCACAATTACTGTTAATATTGAAAGTAAATTTTTTCTTTTCGCCATCAATTTCATAGTAGAGTACCATATTAGATAACGCATCCAGTAGAGAAAAATAAAGCACAGTTCCTTCATTTTCATCAAAATTATTCAGATTTGTTGCTCTAACATATATCCCTCTAAAAAAGTTGGTGAAATTAGCATTGGTACTCATTTGGTCGGCATTATTAATCAGGTCTTCTCCAAAACTTGTTTTTAAATTAAATCTGAGCATTGGTACCAATGTATCGTCAGCCAAAACAACAATAGACTGTGGCTTCGCCTTCTGGGACTCAGTACCTGGAATTATCAAATTGCTTCCTGTTGTTGATATTGGAGTATACCTATAATAGTCCTCTTCTTTATCTAAAAGTTCAGTAATTTGTAATATTTCGAATGATAGATCTGTAATGTCACCATAATGCAGTTTACCGTCATACACGAACGAAAGAACCACAGAATCGACATTAATATCATTTGGATCACCAAAATTCGGCCCTTCAGATGACAACCTTAATTGTGTGACAATTCCACAATCAACTTTACCCAATTCAGGATCATTGAATCCACCCAGTAAATTAATTGAAGTTTCATCAGTTGTTAAACTATCCGTGATAACAGTTTTGGTAACTACAGTAAAGGTATCTTGAGTGACAATATTTAAACCATTTGGGTTGATATCTGTTCCAACGGAAGAAATTTCTTTTTTACAGCTTGAAAAAATAAAAAAGGCAATCAAAAAAGTGGCGGAAAGTTTGAAAACTTTCCGCCATGTTTTATTAGTGTTTTTTTTTGTCATGTTATTCAACTAGTTCACCTACTAAGAGGTCGTAAAACTCATCTACTGGCTTCACGCTATTTTCTTCTGGGAAGTACTCAAGAGTTGGAACACTAATTTCTGATTCCATGAATTTGCTTAACTCATCATGAATGGTTTCGCTACCTTGAATAACCCCATCTGCAAGAGACATGGCCATTTTATTCAATTCTAAAAAACTACCAGTACCTATACTGTTGTAGTCTTCAGGTTTGAATCCGTCAAAATTAAGTTTTTCTGTGAGTCTAGAATTCAAATTTTTGTTAAAATCTTTATCGTAAACTGAATATACTATTTTTACATCTGCAAAATGAGGATCGTTTGCATACAGTTTTTTAACATATAGGACTGCAAATGCAGACATCCATCCATGGCAATGAATGATATCTGGCTTCCAACCTAACTTTTTAACTGTTTCCAAAACGCCGCGGCTAAAAAACATTGCGCGTTCATCATTGTCCTCAAAATCTTCGCCATCACTATTTGTAACAGTCGCTTTTCTCTTAAAAAAGTCGTCGTTATCAATAAAGTAAACTTGAATTTTTGCTTGTGGCACCGAGGCCACCTTAATAATTAATGGATGATCAATATCATCTATAATTAAGTTCATACCCGACAATCTAATTACTTCATGTAATTGATGTCTTCGCTCATTTATACATCCAAATCTCGGCATAAAAGCTCTGATTTCTTTCCCGCTCTCCTGTATTCCCTGAGGTAATTTTCTTGCTATACTTGAAATGGTAGAGGATGGTAAAAAAGGTTGAATTTCTTGAGAAATAAAAAGTACTTTTTTCTTATCCATAATCGATTTAATGATTTCT
>JBGCFR010000019.1:0-86946 GCA_045107045.1 Crocinitomicaceae bacterium | reverse complement strand
AACCATAGCCATTCCATTCGTGAGTTTTGATCCAACTGATACTACGTCCTATCAATTAACATGGACATCACCAGATAGTTCTTGGATAGATTCTGCACATATTCATGTCAATACACCTTTATTACCTACCTATGCAGGACTAGATGATACTATTTGCAATAGCGAATTATTGACTCTTGATGGAGTTTTGGGAAATACAACAACTGATTTTTATTGGACAGTTGTTTATCCCCCTGGACTTGTTAATGGTCTGGCATTTTCACCAAACAATACGACTCTTGATCCCCTAATTACCACTAATGACGCCGGCACTTATGGCCTAGTATTAGTTGAAGTAGATACTAATCATGTCTGTCCTGATGTGACTGATACCACTAATATTATTTTTTCAGAGGAATTTCATACAGTTGCTTTCCAAGATCCTACTTGCTTTGGCTACAATGATGGTAGTTTAACCATCAACACTTTTGGAACATTAGGTGCTGTTGAATACAGCATAGACAATGGTGTAACTTGGAATCCAAGCAATATTTTTACTGGACTGACTTCTGGCATATATGATGTAATATCAAGAGATGTTGCTGGCTGTTCTTTTAGTTCGCAAATCACATTGACAGATCCACCAATGTTAACAATTACGGCTTCAAATGACACGACTGTTTGCGAAAATGGAGAAGCCAGTTTGGTTGCTTTTACACCAAATGGAGTATTCTACAATTGGAATTTTACAGTGAATCAAGGGCCAAATCAATCCGTATTTCCCACCACTGATTCTACCGTAACTGTTCATGCGTCAAACTTTGCGAATTGCTCATCTGACACTTTAACCATTGAAATTTCAATGTATGACCCAATTAGTATTTCGCTTACCGAAGACAGAAGAATATGTCCTGAAGACTTTTTCAGTATTACTGTCACTTCGGAAGGTGGCCACCAAGGCTATGATTATGCATGGTTAGCGAATGGAGCCGCAAAAAATTGGGGCACACCACTTTTGAATTTAAATCCTCCATCTGAAACTGAGTACTGCGTTACCGTAACAGATGAATGCGAATCGACACCAAAAATAGCCTGTGCTACTGCATTTATGTATACTGTACCAACACTTGAGTTTGATTCTGAAATTATTGAAAATTGTGAGCCAGATGCTAAAATTGCATTTACACTAAATACAATAGATTCACTATTTCATGTTGCCACCTTTAATCTAGCTGGCGAATCATTATATCTAACTAATAAGTTTACGCCAAACAGCAGAACTGATACTATGACTGTTGATTATGCAGGAACATATGATTTATTTATAGAAGTACAGTCGAAATTTGGTTGTAAAAATTCACAAACGTTATCTCAACATATTACAGTTGATCCTATTCCGAATGCAAGATTTTATATTACACCAGAAAAAGCGACTATTTTCCAACCTGAGTTCGATATGGTTAATCAATCAAGTGGAGATGGTTTAACTTACGTTTGGAATATGAAAGGTGGCAAACCTGTCACTTCAATAGCTGAAAACCCAAGAATATCATACCCTTATGGTGTTTCAGGTGAATATCCAATTGAATTGATAGCCACAAGTGAGCATGGCTGTGTCCATTCAGTCACTGGTATTGCGGTTGTAGAAAACGAAGTGGTTATATATGCACCGAATTCGTTTACTCCTGATGGAGACAACAATAATGATGATTGGCGTGTTTACATTGATGGCATTGATAAATACAAATACCATTTACAAGTGTATGACCGTTGGGGAGATTTAGTATTTGAATCTTTTGATCCAGAAGCCGTTTGGAATGGAACCCTCGCAAATGGTTCTACAGTATTAAATGGTACTTATGTGTGGCTTATAGAAGCCGCTAACACAGTAACCAGTGAAGTATTTGATTTTAGAGGAACGGTTAATATATTCCATTAAAAAATAAAATAATATCAAAGTTTTAAAAAAAGGTGCTATGGTATAGCACCTTTTTTATTGTGGTAATATTTTTCCAGGATTCAAGATGCCTTTAGAATCAAACACATCTTTAATTTGCTGCATTAATTGTAATTGCAAAGAATTAAATGGAATAGTCATATAATCTCGCTGCACATAACCTATACCATGCTCTCCAGAAATTGTTCCACCTAAGGAAATTGTTAACTCAAAAATCTCTTTAATAGCTTCTTTCAATGATTCATTCCATTCTTTATCTGACAAATTTCCTTTGATGATATTAATATGCAAATTTCCGTCACCGGCATGTCCATAACAGACCGATTTAAAACCATAAGATGCACCAATAGTTTTAACTCCTTTTAATAATTCGGGCAATCTAAACCTTGGCACAACTGTATCCTCTTCTTTATATGTTGAATGCGATTTAACTGCCTCTCCTACTTTTCGTCTAATTTCCCACAATTTATCCTTCTGAGCCTGATCTTCAGCAAATAATACTTCTCCACAATTAAATGATTCAACCACATTTAAAATATCCTCTAAATCATCCATTAAAACAGATTCATCATTGCCGTCTACTTCAATCAATAAATGAGCTAAAACATCATCATCTATTGTTATTTGACTTCCCCCCATAAAATTGATAGTCCGCTCAATAGCATCACGTTCCATAAATTCTAACCCACTTGGCGTTATACCGGCTTTAAATATGGCAGCTACTGCTTGAGCGGCATTTTCAATACTTTTAAATGGCACTAATAGTAATCGGTCAAACTTTGGAAGAGGAATGAGTTTTAAAACAGCTTTAGTGACTATTCCCAATGTGCCTTCAGAACCAACCAATAATTGAGTTATATTATAGCCCGTTGCATTCTTTAATACATTGGCACCTGTCCAAATAATAGAGCCATCTGCCAATACTACTTCTAAATTTAAAACGTAATCTTTTGTGACGCCATACTTAACCGCTTTCGGTCCACCAGCATTTTCAGCAATATTGCCTCCAATAAAACAAGAACCTTTGCTCGAAGGATCAGGTGGGTAGAACAACCCTAATTTCACCACTGCCTCTTGCAACTCTTGAACAATTACACCTGGTTCAACAGTAATTTGAAGATTATCCGTATCGATATCAATAATAGAATTCAATTTTTCTAGTGATAAAGCAACACCGCCAAAAATAGGTAACGCACCACCACTTAATCCTGTTCTGGCACCTTGAGGTGTAACAGGGATATTAAATTCTGAGCATAACTTAATGATATTAGAAACTTGTAAAGTACTCTCTGGTTTAATAACCATTTCTGGCAAGTAATTTAAATCTTCAGTTTCATCATGCGCGTGTTTCTCAAGATTCGTTTGATCAACAAAAATGCTATTATCACTAACCATTTTTTTAATCGCTTTAATAAAACTTGGAGATATTTTTTCAAATTTAACCATACAAAAAAAGGCCTTGAAAAGGCCTTTATACTTTTATTAATTATTACTACAATTGACTAGTTTCTTGATCACTATTGATAAATGATGAAGCAGATTTTACTGAATCATGAATATTTAACACTTTATCTAATTGAGATATTTGAATCATTTTAGCAACGTTTGGCTGTAAACCACTAATTGCAAATGTACCTCCAGAATCTTTACAAAGTCTATTTCCAATTAGAATAGCACTAAGCCCAGAAGAATCACAGTATTTCGTTTTCTCAAGATTTAAAACAATTGAATTAACAGAACTTTTGTTTAACAAAACAAATTCGCTTTTTAATTCAGATGCATTAGAAGAATCTAGCTTTTCAATATTTGCATTTACTACAGTAAAATTATCTTTTGATTCCTTTTTAAAACTCATAGTCTGTACATGGTTGATGTACTTCAAATTTATTAATTTTTTTTAAATACTATCTCGTATCAACTTATTATTAATTATTTTATCTTCGCCAAAAAAAACAAGCGTGACAAATATACTTCCATTTAAGGCTATAAGACCGGTAAGGGACAAAGCACAGCTGGTAGCAACCAAACCCTATTATGAGTATTCTAAAAGAATGCTAGCTGCAAAATTGAAAGGAAATCCATATACTTTTATTCATATTATTAACCCTGAGTTTCATAAAAAAGATAGGACTAAACCAAATACTATCAGTAGATTTATGAAAGTACGCGAGAAGTTTAATGAGTTTTTTTCTAAAGGGATTTTTATTCAGGAGGAAAATGATGCTCTATATGTTTATAGACAAACCACAGAAACGCATGAATATGTAGGGTTTATTGGTGGTGCAGATCTAGACGAATATGAGTCTGGCAAAATTAAAAAACACGAAGATACACTCACTAATCGCGAAAAAACATTTTCAAAATATTTGGATACTGTAAAGTTTAATGCTGAACCTGTTTTGTTGTTTCATAAAAATGAAGCAGATATTGATTCTGTACTGTTAAACACAACCAAAGTAAGACCCGAATATGAATACACAACAACTGACAAGATTAAGCATGAATTGTGGATTGTTGATGACCCAAGTACAATTATACAAGTACAAAAAGCGTTTGGAAAGTTAAATGAAACTTATATAGCTGATGGACATCATAGATGTGCCTCCTCATATAGATACTATAAAAACTCTAACCCAAAAACAGAGCTGAACAGACACAGTCTAGCTTTCTTTATCTCTGAATCACGATTAAACATTTTAGATTTTAATAGAATAGTAAAAGATTTGAATGGCTTATCGAAGAAAGCATTTATTGAAGCATTGAGAGAAAGCTTTACAATAAATGCGACTGATTCTAAACTATTGTCACCAAAAAAATCAGGCGAAATTAGTATGTATCTTGATAATCAATGGTACAATTTACTAGTTAAAGATCACTTGATTGATAAAAATGATCCAGTTAAATGTTTAGATACTTACATTTTAACTCAATTGGTGCTTCGCCCAATTTTAAATATCCAAGACATTAAGACCGATAACAGGATTGACTTTATTAGTGGAGACAAAGGGATGAAAGGCTTAAAAAAAGCTGTTGATAAGGGCGTGGCTAAGCTTGCATTTGCACTCTACCCTATTTCACCACAACAATTAATTAAAGTAGCTGATGCCGATTTAATAATGCCCCCTAAATCAACTTGGATTGAACCCAAATTAAGAAGTGGGCTGACCATTTACCCATTAGATGATTAAAGAAGCATTAAAGCATATCAATCAGAGTATACCTGCTTCAGTTTCATTAGTGGCCGTTTCTAAAACCAAACCTATATCATTGTTATTGGAAGCCTATGATGCAGGACAGCGAATTTTTGGTGAAAACAAGGCATTAGAAATGGCTGAAAAATATGAGGCCCTGCCAAAAGACATTGAATGGCATTTTATTGGTCATTTACAAACGAATAAAGTAAAATATATTGCACCATTTGTTGATTTGATTCATTCCATTGACAGCTTTAAAATTTTATCAAAAATAAATAGTGAAGCGAAAAAAAACGATCGAGTCATTAATATTTTATTACAGTTTCATATTGCAAAGGAAGATAGTAAATTTGGGTTTTCGTTAAAAAGTGCCTTTGAAATGCTTGACAGTAAGGATTTTTCACTCTTAAATAACATTTCCATTCAAGGTGTAATGGGCATGGCTACTTTTACAAATGATCAAGAAATTATTTCTTCAGAGTTTAAAAGTTTAAAATCAATTTTTGATCAGTTAAAGACAAGTCATTTTTCAGACAATACAAGCTTTAAGGAAATATCAATGGGTATGAGTGGCGATTATAAACTTGCAATTGTCGGAGGTAGCACTATGGTGAGGGTTGGGAGCTCAATTTTTGGTCAGCGATAATAATGAAAAATTTATATGCCAATTAAAAACCCAAACAATTATTGCTTGGGCTTCTTTAAAATAGTATTATTCTATTACTTTACTTGATTCGCTAATTGTTCTTTTTCATTACTGGTAACAGAACTCTTTTCAATTCTCATTTTTCCAGTTTCAATAGAGATTAGCACATTTGTGTCATTAATTTCTAATACTTTACCGTGGATTCCTCCAGCTGTCACAATTTTATCGCCCACAGCTAAGTTTTCTCTAAATAGTTTAGCTTCTTTCGATCGCTTCATTTGTGGGCGAATCATAAAAAAGTAGAAGACTACCGCTATCAAAATTAGAGGTAAAAACTGTCCAATTCCGCCACCTTCGGCTGCTTGTAATAATGTTAAATTCATAATTTTTGTTTAAATTTTTTCAATCACTTCTCCTATAATTTCTAGAGTCGTTTTTGAAGGGTCTGTATTTGCTTGTATTCTTACTGTTTTTCTTACTTTACCAACTCTATTCTTTGAATCAAAAGACACATCAATTTGACTTGATTCACCCGGTAAAATAGGATGTTTCGGCCAATTTTCTGGAATAGTACAACCACAAGATCCTTTTACATCTATCAGAATTAAGGATTCTTCACCAGTGTTAGTAAATTTAAATGTATGATTTACTTTTTCTCCGTCTTTAACAGTACCAAAGTCTAGCACCATTTCCTCAAATTCCATACTAGTTGGCTTATCCAACATTTCAGCATAGTTCAATTTTCTTTCCTCTAAATTTTGTCCAGAGTTATTAGTACAACTCGCAAACATCAATAAAATGGTCAAAATTATTATTATCTTTTTCATATTTCTTTTTTTAGGTTAGTAGTCCTCTTCCACTCTTATTAATCTTTCCTGCTTTATTTAAAACAATAATAGATTTGTCAAGAACTCCATTTATAAAAACTTTACTCTGCGGACTGCTATAAAATTTTGCGATTTCAATGTATTCGTTAAGCGATACTTTAACAGGTATTGACGGAAAAGTAACCAATTCAGTGATAGCCATTTTCAAGATGATAATATCCATTTTAGCTATTCTTTCAATGTCCCAATTTTTTGTTAATTTACTAATCAGTTTATTGTTTTCTTCATCTTTTTCAACAATGTTCCTCATCAAGCATTGAACATATCGTACTTCATCTTCTTCGTCTTTAAACAAAGGCATTAATGGTAATTCTTCGCTTGCTGCTTCTTCAATATTTCGTATGGTTTTTAATACCATATTGCAAACTAAATCAATATCGTCTTGCCAATAAACTGTTTCATTTTCAAGAAAATCATGCAATAGACCAAAATTTGCTATTTCAGTCTTAAAAAGCTCCATGATAAACAGCTTGTGGCTTTCAAAAGAATGATCTTCATTTGACATATAAGCCTCATACACTTCACTTTCAAAAATCGATTTACTCATTTTAAGAATTAAATCTCTCTTTGTATCTGACTGCCAATTAATTTTTCTAGTTTCAGATTTAGCCTTTAATTCAAGATTGATTTTTAGAATTTGTAAAATTTTGTTGTCAACAAATTTAGTGTTAGGATTCAAATCAGATTCAGTCGCTCTTTTTCGTTGCTGTCGTTCTTCAATTTTAGCCTCAGATAAGTCATGTAATTCTTCAAATACTAGTAAAAAATAAATATATAAATCATACATTTTTGACATGGATGCAAATAGTTCTTTTTCAAACTTTTGGTAATCAGCATCTTCTGTTTGATAAAATGCATACAATATTTGTAATGCTTTAATCCGTAAATGTCTTCTATTTAACATTATAAAGGTAATTTTACTTTGCCTATGGCGTTAATTCTTTCTTCCGCCATAGCGTTAGCTATCTTATAGGTTGGTAAGCCTCCCTCAATTGAGCGATTAATAATACTTAATGAAGTTTGATAAATATCTTCTGCCTTGGCCATTGCCCATTCTGCCGAATAATTTTTTACTTCTGCAAAGCAGTTAATTACTCCACCAGCATTTAGCATGTAGTCCGGAACGTAAATCATCCCATTTGCCTTTAACATTTCACCATGCTTCGATTCTATTTGAAGCTGATTATTTGCTGCACCAGCAATAATAGAGCATTTCAATCTAGATAGCGTATCATCATTAACTGTTGCACCTAAGGCACATGGCGCATAAATGTCCATATCAATATCATATATCTCATCTAAACCAACCACTTTAGCACCATATTTTTGGGAAACACGTTTCAATGTGTCTTGGTGAATATCTGTTATAAAGATTTCTGCATTTTCTTTGGTTAAATTCTCAACTAAATATTCCCCAACATGACCTACACCTTGAACCGCAATTTTTTTTCCTTCTAAAGAATCTGATCCAAATTGAACTTTTGCAGCTGCCTTCATCCCCATATAAACGCCATATGCTGTAACTGGCGAAGGGTCACCACTCTTACCAGGTAAACCAACCACATGATTTGTTTCCATATTTACCCATGTCATATCTTGTGGAGAAATACCAACATCTTCTGCTGTAATATATTTTCCTCCTAAACTTTGAACAAACTTTCCGAAACGTCTAAACAATGCCTCATTCTTTTGTGTTCTTGAGTCTCCTATAATTACAGCTTTTCCTCCTCCTAAATTCAATCCAGAAATAGCATTTTTATAAGTCATACCTCTTGACAATCGCAATACATCATTTAAGGCTTCTAATTCATTACTATATTGCCACATCCTTGTTCCACCTAGTGCCGGTCCAAGAACAGTGTTATGAACTGCAATAATTGCTTTTAAACCGGTTGCATTGTCATTACAAAACAATAATTGTTCATGATTATACTGTGACATTCTTTCAACAACTGGGTTCGTTGCTAATTCAGAATCTTTTATATCTTTTACTTCAAACATAAATCGGAAGTTTATTATTTTAAATGCCTAAATGGTGGCTTAGTTTTGTTAATTTTGTTGCAAAAATAATCATTAATAATGTCATCACTCTATTATTTAAATAAATTTTTGATAAAATATAAGAGGTATCTAATACTAGGTATTCTCTTCATTTTTATCTCTAATATTTTCGGAGTTATGATGCCTGGAGTGGTTAGAGACACTATCAATGATTTGGTGGCTTCTGACTTAAATGAGGCAAATATTGTTTTGAGTGCCGTTTTAATAATTGCGCTCATAAGTGCTGGATACTACATACTATTTTCACTGCTTAAAGGTGTTTTTCTCTTTTTTACCCGTCAAACTATAATTAAAATGTCTCGATTTATAGAGTACGATTTAAAGAATGAAATTTACGATCAATATCAAAAATTATCGTTCAATTTCTACAAAAAAAATGCAACCGGCGACTTAATGAACCGGATAAGTGAAGATGTCTCTAAAGTTAGAATGTATCTAGGACCTGGCATTATGTACACCATTAATTTGGTCATTATGTCTACGTTAATTATTATTGTGATGCTCCAGGTAAGTGTAAGTTTAACGTTCTATGTTTTGGCACCATTGCCAATTATGTCTGTTCTAATTTATTTCGTAAGCTTCACTCTTAATAAAAGAAGTACATTAGTTCAAAAAGAACAATCAAAACTATCAACATTTGTTCAAGAGAACTTTTCTGGTATTCGAGTTATAAAGTCGTACATTAAAGAAACTGAATCTATCAGCAATTTTAATAAACAGGCTGACACTTATAAATTAGCTTCGTTATCACTAGCCAAAACAAATGCTTTATTTATGCCTACCATTATCTTTCTTATTGGTTTGAGCAATATATTAACAATATACTTGGGCATTAAACAGGCACAGGCAGGAATTATTAATAGTGGTGAAATTGCTCAGTTTGTTATATTTATCAATATGCTTACTTGGCCATTTGCTTCGGTGGGCTGGGTAACCTCATTGATTCAAAGGGCAGCTGCTTCGCAAGAAAGAATTAATCAATTTTTAAAAGAAGTCCCAGAAGTAATTAATTCTTCTGATTCAGATGTCAATTTTAAATCAGGTATTAAACTAAATAATTTGGATTTAACCTATGAGAATTCTGGTGTAACGGCATTAACAAAGGTTGACTTTGAAATAAAAAAAGGAGAAACCATAGGTGTAATTGGAAGAACCGGCTCTGGAAAATCTAGTTTGGCTTATTTACTATTAAGATTAATTGATCCAACAAAAGGAAATATTGAAATAGATGGTGTCCCCTTAACAAAATTGAATATAGATGCTTGGCGTAAATCAATTGGTTATGTACCCCAAGAACACTTTCTTTTTTCCGATACAATAAAAAATAATATTAGTTTCGGCATTAATCGTGAATCAATAGATGATGCGTTAATATTTAAAGCTGCAAGACAGGCCGGAATTCATGATAGCATCATGGAGTTCCCTAACCAGTACAACACTATTCTAGGCGAAAGGGGAATTAATCTATCTGGAGGACAAAAACAAAGAATTGCAATTGCAAGGGCATTAATAAAAGAACCTGAATTTATTGTCTTTGATGATTGTCTATCAGCAGTTGATAATGAAACTGAGGAATTGATTTTAACATCAATTCAAAAAAATTTAGAAAATACTACGTGCTTTATTATCAGTCATAGAATTTCAAGCATAAAGTATGCAGATAGAATAATAGTTCTTGACAATAACACTATTGCTGAAATTGGAAATCACGACGATTTGCTAGCCAAAAATGGCGTTTATGCTTCAATTTATGCCAAACAGAAGCTGTCTGAGGAAATAAATAGTTAAATAATTTCCATCTTCTTAAGTAAGAAGGAGGCGTTCATATTTTGACAAATACCATTTTTTAAAGTATAATCAAAATACAATTCATTATCCACTATTTCCGCATCAAAATATTGATTAGTAATATTAGGTAAACTCTTCTCTATTTCACATAGTCCCAAGTCATGAGTGGCTATTAAACCTGATGAACTTGTTTCAGATAATTTTTGCATTAGCTGAATAGATCCTTGCTCTTTATCTTTACTATTTGTTCCTTTCAGGATTTCATCTAATATAATAAAATATGGTTCAATTTTAATGGCCTCAATTATCATTTTTAAGCGACTCAACTCTGCAAAAAAGTAAGAAGAATCATCTTTCAGTGAGTCAGTATTACGCATACTTGTTATTAGCTTTATCGGATTGTATTTAAAGTGTTTTGCACATACTGGCAATCCTATATTTGCCGATACGATACTATTAGAAACAGTCCGTAAAAAAGTACTTTTACCTGCCATGTTTGCACCTGTAACTACAGTGAAATTTTGTCTATCAATTTTAAAATCATTATCAATCCTTTTCTTAGGATCAAGCATAAAGTGACCTAGGCTTCTGGCGTCAATTAATAAATTGGGATCGTCTATTATTTCAGGAAAAGTAAATTCCGGATGATTATATGAATAATTAGCTAAACTATTTTGACTATCAAACCAAACAATAGTTTCAAACCAGTTCCGAACATTTTCTTTATGCTCATTAATCCACTTTTCGATTTTATAAACTTGAGTACAATCCCACAAAAAGAGTCCATTTCCTAAAACAGCAAAAAGAATATTATTTCTTTGATCTAAAGCACTTAAATACTTTGTGAATTGCTTCATCAATTGACTAGCAGCTATATTGTCTGATTTAATTTTTGCCTTGTAATTCTGGCAATAATCACTATCAAAAGTCTTATTTTCGATATGAGCGATTAGATCACTATAATTACCAAACGTATCTTTTAATTCACTTAGGTGGATACTGGTTTTATTGATTTTTTTAACGAATAAACTGGAGATAAACAGGCCGGTAAAAAACACTGCGGCTAATGGAAGGTAACCTACATAATCGAATATATACAAGCCTAAGGTAATTAAACTTAATGCTTTTATTAAAAAAGATAACCAATATACATATTGTGGGATTATTGCCTTATAATTCTTTAACCAATCAAAAATAACAGAATGATTAATTTTTTGTTGAACCAAAGTAGATTTTGCACTAAAGTTTAATCGCCATTCAGGGTCTGATGCTAAATCTTGAATTGCATTTTGTTTTTGAAAAATATGACCGGTTTCATTTGCTCCTAAAATAGATGCTAACATACGCTTGGCCTCAGAAATAACAGTTCTATTGACATATTGA
This sequence comes from Crocinitomicaceae bacterium, assembly GCA_045107045.1. Lineage (GTDB taxonomy): Bacteria > Bacteroidota > Bacteroidia > Flavobacteriales_D > Crocinitomicaceae > Putridiphycobacter. The sequence goes on along the minus strand of JBGCFR010000019.1, from coordinate 75,051 downwards.
AAAAATGAACTTTGCCCATAGAGATCAATGTCACTTGAAAATGGATGATTGTTGTTTATAAATTCAGATCCACTATCGAAACTTGCTTGCCCCTTAGAAATAAAGTTAATTTCTTTTTCAAGAATTTCCTTTTTGTTATCAAGCAGTGATTTAAGTTTTTTAAGATTAGTATAGTAAGATAAAACCATCAAAAAAATAACCGAGGATAGGGACAAACCAATACCTAAGATTAATTTGGAATCAGAAAAAAAATAAATCAATCCAATGATTATAAAAAAAACAGCAAGCCTCGTCAACGATAAATACAAAAGTTTACTTTTAGTATTATTTATACGATTTAAGACAATTTTAAGCTGTGTGTTATAAAAATCTATTGGACTGTGAGTCATTTAAGTTGCTTTCTGATTTTTTATAATTCTCCAAAATAAACTTGGAAATACTCTTTTTATCCATACCGCTTTGGTCTCCTTCCCTCCTACCACAATTGATTTCTTCTTCTTTTCTGCTGCTTTTGCTATCAATGCTACGCATTTCTCGGCAGACATTCCAGTTTTCTGATTGTGATCCATTTCTCCATGCTTATCCCCTGTAGCGGTTAGTGCTGAAACAGAAATGGGAGTATTTATTTTTCCGGGATAAGCGATAGTGACAAAAACATTATGTTTTGCTTCTTCCAAAAGTAAACTTTCATAAAAACCTTGTAAAGCGTGTTTAGAAGCTGAATAGGCTGATCTTAAATAAAAACCAAACTTACCGGCAATACTACTAATAACAATAATATGACCCGATTTAGCAGAAATCATGAATGGTAAAACAGCCTTTGTTAAAGCAATGTTTCCAAAATAATTAACTTCCATTATTCTTCTATCTATATCCAAACCAGTTTCTGAAGCGTTTCCCCTTTGGCTTAAGCCGCCATTATTAACTAAAACGTCAATTTTCCCGAATCGATCAATTAAATCTTTTGTTAATTCCCCAAACATATTAGAATCTTCTAGATCAAGTACTTGAACAAAAGTATTCTCTGGTGTATCAAGTCCTTTTACAACCTGGTCTAAACTATCCTTTTTACGGGATGACAGAATAACAAAATACCCCTTCTTATTATAATAATGAACAAATGCTTTTCCAATTCCTGAAGAGGCTCCAGTCACCCAAATCACTTTATTTGAAATCATCTACAAAAATATATTTACAAATTGTAAAAGTATGCATTTAACCTTTATATTTGGAGTTAATGGACAACATATTAAAAATCCCCCGAATGAAACTAGATGATTATCATAATCAATCTATGTTCATTTTGTCATATCGAATAAACTTGTTGAATGCCATATTATTTTTAATACTAATAGTGGTTCATGTAAGAGACATCAACGCAACCTTTTGGTTATGCATTGCTGTGTTTTTATTAAGTAGCTTCTCTATTTGGTATATGCGAAAGTATGGAAATCATTTTTTTATTGCTAAGCTTATTATTGTAATGGGATCAGCATTAGTCCAATTAAATATTTACAAGCTCTTAAATCCTGAAAGATTTGTGGATATGATTTGGATAATTATACTTGTACTATATAGTTTCTATGCCATTAGTAAAATATGGGGGATTGCTACTGTAATTGTTAATTTTTTAGGGATTATGTTCCACCAGGAAATTCTAGGTAATATAGTCTATAAAAACATTGGTGAATATAGCACAGCTGCGATTATTGACTATTATTTAACCATCTTTTTTGGTGGTGTTACCATTTGCTACCTTCTAATTCTATTTAGCAAAACCCAAAACATTACCAATATTAAGTATAAACGAGCCAATAAAAGGCTACGCGAAAAGAACAAAATAGTCCAGGATCAAAATGAAGAAAAGACTGTAATGCTTAAAGAAATTCACCATAGAGTGAAAAACAATCTGCAAGTAATTACTAGCTTACTGAGGTTACAGTCAAAAGACATCAGCGACCCCGAAGTAATTAAGCAGTTTAGCGAAGCCACAAATAGAGTAATGGCAATGTCATTAATTCATGAAAAAATTTATCAAACTGATAATTTATCTGATATTGATATTTCCGCTTACTTTAAAACTCTAACCTCTGAACTAATCCGATCATACACTATCGCTATTCCTATTGAAACTAGTATTACGGCTAACATTGGTAATCTTACCCCTGATCATATGGTACCATTAGCGCTATTGCTAAACGAATTAACTTCAAACTCACTTAAACATGGATTTAAAGATATGGAGGTTGGGAAAATTGATATCCATTTTTCTGAAGAAAAGAATGAAATTAAATTATTATATAGTGACAATGGAAAATGGAATTTAAAAGAAAAAAAATTCTCATTTGGCTTAGAATTAATTGACACTTTAACTGAGCAACTTGAAGGAAAATACAAAAGAGAAACAGTTAATGGTACGCATTACGAGTTTTTGTTCCCAAAGACTATGAATTAAATTTAATGAAAAATAAAATTACAATAGCTATTGACGGATACTCTTCGTGCGGAAAAAGCACAATGGCAAAAGCAATTGCAAAGAAATTAAACTATGCTTATGTGGATAGTGGTGCAATGTATAGAGCTGTTAGTTTGTATTTACTTGAACAAGGAATAATTAAGGACAAAAACGTTCTTCAAAAGCAAGTAATTGCGGCTCTTCCTAATATTGACATTAGTTTTAAATCGGATGATAATGGAGAGAGTAACACCTACTTAAATGGTAAAAATGTTGAAAACGAAATCAGAACATTAACAGTATCAAATATTGTCAGTCAAATTAGTACTATAAGTAGTGTTAGAAATAAATTAGTTGCAATGCAAAAGAAATTTGGCATAAAGGGCGGTGTAGTGATGGACGGGCGTGATATTGGAACAGTTGTATTCCCTAATGCTGAACTTAAACTTTTTATGACCGCTGATGTTGAAATTAGAGCAGAACGAAGACTTAATGAAATAATAGCAAAAGGACAAAAAAGTAATCTTGATGAGATACGGGCCAATTTGAAGCATAGAGATCATTTAGACCAAACAAGAGCCATTAGCCCACTAAAACAGGCGAATGATGCCGTTGTAATAGATAATTCTAATTTAAATCAAGAGGAACAACTAGAACTTGTCATGCAACTGGTCGACAAATTGATAAAGTAATTCTCATAATTGGCACACAACATAGACCGTTTAAAAAAAACTTTTATTAATTTTGCGCCAAATAACAAATAGCTTTCAACATGAGTGTAAATAAGATTATCGATCTATTAGGAAAAGAAGGAGAAGAATTATTAAACCATGAATGTAAAACCATTCCAAAATCAATGATACACCTTCCTGGTGATGACTTTGTTGAAAGATGCTTTAGTCAAACCAATAGAAGCCCACAAGTATTAAGAAGTTTGCAGGCGCTATATAGTGCTGGAAGTTTGAGTGATTCAGGATATCTATCTATTTTACCTGTTGATCAGGGAATTGAGCATTCAGCTGGAGCTTCATTTTCACCAAACCCTGTTTACTTTGACCCAGAAAACATTGTTAAACTAGCTGTTGAAGCAGGTTGCAATGCTGTAGCTTCAACTTTTGGAGTTTTAGCATCATGCGCAAGAAAATATGCACATAGAATTCCATTTATCGTGAAATTAAATCACAATGAATTCTTATCATATCCTAATACCTTTAATCAAATTGAATTTGGATCAGTTGAAGATGCTTGGAACATGGGCGCAACAGCTGTTGGTGCTACAATCTACTTTGGCTCTCCTGAATCGGAAAGACAAATTGTGGAAATTGCCCAAGCTTTTGAAAGAGCACATGAATTAGGTATGGCTACAATTCTTTGGTGCTATGTTAGAAATAATGGCTTTAAAAAAGATGGTGTTGATTATCACACTTCTACTGACATTACTGCACAAGCAAATCATTTAGGTGTAACTATTCAAGCTGACATTATAAAGCAAAAATTGCCAACCTTAAATGGTGCATATCCAGCTATTGGATTTGGGAAGTCGCATCCTAAAATGTACAGTGAATTATCTTCAGACAATATGATTGATCTTTGCAGATACCAAGTAGCTAACTGCTATATGGGTAGAAATGGATTAATCAATTCAGGTGGCGCTTCGACTGGAAACGATCAATCTGACATGCAAGAAGCTATAAAAACAGCAATTGTAAATAAAAGAGCTGGTGGTCAAGGTCTAATTTTAGGTAGAAAAGCATTCCAAAAACCTATGACCGAAGGTATAGAAATCATTAAAGCAGTACAGGCAGTATATGCTGATAAGGCAATCTCTATTGCTTAAACTTAAAAAAAAATTATGGGTTGGTTTAAAAGATCTAAAGATGGTATAACAACATCAACAGCAGAAAAGAAGGAAACTCCTGAAGGTTTGTGGTACAAATGCCCTACTTGTAAAACAGTAATTTCTAAGGACGATCACGAAGAAAATCTTTTAGTTTGTCCTAACTGTAATCATCATGAAAGACTAACAGCTAGTGAATATTTTAGTCTCTTTTATGACGAAGGAAAACATACTGAATTTGCAAAAAGTTTAACCTCTGGGGATCCACTCAAATTTGAAGACACAAAAAAATATCCAGATAGAGTCAAAGCCACGCAAGAAAAAACTGGTTTAAATGATGCTATTAAAATTTCGTATGGCAAAATGAATGGTGAAACCATAGTGATTGCAGCCATGGATTTTAAATTTATTGGAGGATCTTTGGGCAGTGTGATGGGAGAGAAAATATCGAGAGCCATTGACAAAGCGATTTCTTTAAACTGTCCTGTCATGATTATTTCAAAGTCAGGTGGTGCCAGAATGATGGAGGCAGGCTTATCCTTAATGCAAATGGCAAAGGTATCAGCAAAATTATCACAGTTAAGTGATGCTAAACTGCCTTACATTTCATTTTTAACTGATCCAACAACTGGTGGAGTAACTGCTTCGTTTGCAATGCTTGGCGACCTTAATATTTCGGAACCAAAAGCATTAATTGGTTTTGCAGGACCTAGAATTGTAAAAGAAACGATTGGTAGAGACCTTCCTGAAGGTTTCCAAAGATCAGAATTTTTACTTGAACACGGATTTTTAGACTTCATAGTTGAGCGTAAAAACTTAAAAGAAAAAGTCAGTCTAGCCTTGCGATTATTCAAAAACTAATTGCCACATAGTTCAATAAAAGTTTTATAAAAAAAGAACAAAGCGTCGTCATTAATTTTAAATATAATGACTATCTTTGCACCCACTTAAATAAATTACATAAGAATCATTAATTAATATTGGCATGTATTTAACAAACGAAACAAAAGAAGAAATCTTCAAAAAGCACGGTAAATCCAAAAAGAACACTGGTTCTGCTGAAGGTCAAATTGCACTATTCTCATTCAGAATAGCACACTTAACAGAGCACTTAAAGAAAAATCGTAAAGATTTTGGAACACAGAGAGCACTACAATTAATGGTTGGTAAAAGAAGAAGCCAGCTTGATTACTTGAAAAAGAAAGATATCGAAAGATATAGAGCAATTGTTAAAGAATTAAAATTAAGACGTTAATCTTGACAACATAGCATTAATAAAAAAGGGCAATTGGATCTATTCAATTGCCCTTTTTATTGAAAAAGTAAATAATATACAAATATAAAGCAGAACTGAGATAAAAGAAGCCCTCAGTTCACAAAACACAAATTATGAATGTAATAACAAAAACAATTGACGTAGGTAATGGTACCGAAATCTCTGTCGAAACTGGAAAACTAGCTAAACAAGCTGATGGTTCAATCGTTTTGAGAGCTGGTGGAACTATGATTTTAGCCACTGTAGTTTCTAATAAGGAAGCTAAAGATGGTGTAGACTTTTTACCATTAACAGTTGATTATCGTGAGAAATTTTATTCGAACGGAAAAATACCTGGAGGTTATCTAAAGCGTGAAGCTCGACCTTCGGATGATGAAATTTTAGTAATGAGGTTAGTAGATAGAGCATTGAGACCTCTCTTCCCTTCTGATTACCATGCTGACACACAATTAATGATGCAATTAATTTCTTTTGATGGAGTCAATATGCCAGATTCATTAGCTGGTTTTGCAGCTTCAGCATGTATTGCTGTTTCTGATATTCCTTTTAACGGACCTATGTCAGAAGTTAGAGTTGGTAGAATTGATGGTAAATTTATTATCAATCCAACATTTGAGCAATTTGAAGCCTCTGATTTAGATTGTATGATTGCTGGTACGGCTGACAACATTGTCATGTTGGAAGGTGAAATGCTTGAAATTTCAGAAGATGAAATGGTAGAGATTATCAAAGTAGCTCATGATGCAATTAAGAAACAATGTCAGTTTCAATTAGACCTAGCGTCTGGTGTTGAAAAATCGAAAACGAAAAGAGAATATTCTCACGAGACACATGATGATGATATTAGAGCAAAAGTAAAAGCTGGTACACATGATAAATGTATGGCAGTTGCTCGCCAAGGTAACCCTTCAAAAGAAGCAAGAAGCGAAATGTTTGGTGCTGTAAAGCAAGAATACATTGATTCTTTAACAGAAGAAGAATTAGAAGCTGAAGGGCCTTTTATTAGTGTTTACTTTAAAGAATCTATGAAAGCGGCAGTTCGTCAAGTTATCTTGCATGAGCGTATCCGTTTAGATGGACGTCAGTTCGAAGAAATCAGACCAATCTGGTCAGAAGTTGATTATTTACCAGCTGCGCATGGTTCAGCTTTATTTACGAGAGGTGAAACGCAGTCATTAACTACCCTAACATTAGGTGGAAAGCTAGATGAGCAAATGATAGATTCAGCGCAAGATAAGCGTTTTGAAAAATTCATGTTACACTATAACTTCCCTCCATTTTCAACTGGCGAAGCAAGACCGATTAGAGGCGTTTCAAGAAGAGAAATTGGACATGGTAACTTGGCATTAAGAGGTTTAAAAAACATGTTACCTGAGGGTGATGATAATCCATATACAATTCGTTTAGTGTCTGAGATACTAGAATCAAATGGTTCATCATCAATGGCAACTGTTTGTGCAGGTACAATGGCACTACTAGATGGTGGTATCCAAATGAAACGTCCAGTTTCGGGAATAGCAATGGGACTAATAATTGATGAAACAGGAACATTTGCAGTTTTGTCTGATATTTTAGGAGATGAAGATCATTTAGGTGATATGGATTTTAAAGTAACTGGTACTGAAAACGGTATTACTGCTTGCCAAATGGATATTAAAGTAGATGGTTTACCATACGAAGTATTAATACAGGCTTTAAATCAAGCTAAAGCAGGTAGAGCACATATTTTAGGAGAAATGATGAAAACTATTTCAGTTCCCGCAGCTGAAATGAAACCTCATGCACCTAGAATTGTTGGATTTATTGTACCTAATGATATGATTGGTGCTATTATCGGACCTGGTGGAAAAATCATCCAAGAAATTCAAAAAGAAACTGGAGCCACTATTACAATTGCAGAGATTGAAACTGGCGAAGGTTCAGTTCAAATTTTAGCAACTGATAGTGAAGCCATGGATGCAGCTGTTAAGCGCATTAAATTGATTGCCTTCCCTCCTACTGTTGAAGTTGATGAGATTTATGAAGGAAAAGTAAAATCAATTCAATCTTATGGTTGTTTCGTTGAAATTTTACCTGGCACTGACGGTCTAATTCATATTTCTGAATTAGAACACAGACGTGTTGAAAAAGTAGAAGACGTTTGTAAAGAAGGAGATGTATTGAAATTTAAAGTGATTGGAGTTGATCCGAAAACTAAAAAATATAAATTATCACGTAAAGTTTTATTACCAAAGCCAGAAGCTGAGGAGAAAGCTTAACCCTTATTGTTAAGGCTACAATTATGAACAAAAAACGCTTGAAAATCTTTTCAAGCGTTTTTTTTTACTACTCGTAATGTCGTATCTTTGTTAAAATAGACATTGATGATGACTAAACATATACTTTCAACATTTACCCTTTGGTTAATTTTTAATGCCGTACCACTTAATGGACAATCCCTTTTAAGAGGTGATCAAGCGCGTCAAATTATACCATCTGCAGAGATCATTAAAACAAACAGGCTTTCAAATATACCTAGCTACATTAAGTTTAAACAAAACCGTCAAACCTCAGTAGAAAATACTTTTTTACTTTTGAATAAGGTATACAAATTATCTGAAGACTATGGTTTTGTTCTACTGAATGAACATGTTGATAAATTAGGTCATAAACATTATCGTTTTCAGCAAACCTATCAACAAAAATTAATTGAATCCAGCATGATTCTCATGCACAGTAAAAATGATTTAGTTTACGCCATAAATGGTTTAGCATTTAACAATTTATCACTACAAAACTCAGCTTCAGTTACTGAAAGTAATGCCTTAAACAAAGCAATTGAATATATTGATGCTGAATCGTATAAGTGGGAAAATTCAAATGAAGAAGAACACCTTAAATTAGAAACAAATAATCCAACCGCTACCTATTTCCCTGAAGGGAAGTTAGTGTATATACAGCCTAAATTAGATCAAAAACAGTTAAGACTGGCATATAAATTTAATATCTATGCACAAAAACCAGTTTCAAGATCTGAGGTTTATGTAGATGCTATAACTAATACTGTTATTTTCGAAAATAAAATCATAAAACATATTGATGTTCCAGGAACAGCTACAACTGGTTACTCTGGAGTAAGAACAATTACAACAGATAGCGTTTCATCAAACAATTACCGCTTAAGAGAAACACTAAGAGGAAATGGCATTGAAACCTACAATATGAATAATAATAATGTATATGGCAGTGCTACCGATTTTACTGATACAGATAATAACTGGAATAATGTAAACACTAGTCTTGATCAGTACGCAACTGATGCACATTGGGGCTCTGAAATGACTTATGATTACTATGATTTACAGCATGGCAGAAATAGTATTGATGATGCTGGTTTTGCGCTAAAAAACTATATTCACTATAATGATGGCGCCAATGCAACCTATAACAATGCATTTTGGGATGGCCAGCGAATGACCTTTGGAGATGGGAATGGTGGATCAACCACTCCGCTTGTATCATTAGACATTTCGGGTCATGAGGTGACACACGGTTTAACAAATTTTACAGCCAATTTGATTTACCAAGATGAATCAGGTGCACTGAATGAATCCTTTAGTGATATATTTGGAACATGTATTGAAAATTTTGCACGTCCAACCAATTGGAATTGGACTTTAGGTGAGGATATTGGCAATATTATTCGTTCAGTATCAAACCCTGGCACTTATAATGATCCTGACACCTACATGGGAAACAATTGGGTACCTGCTGGAGGCCCTGATAATGGTGGAGTTCATTCAAACAGCGGTGTTCAAAATTATTGGTTCTATTTGTTAACTGATGGTGGTTCTGGAATTAATGACAATGGTGATAGTTATTCTGTCACTGCCCAAGGATTTACTATTGCGAGTCAAATTGCGTTTAGAAACCTTACTGTCTATTTAACACCTAATTCAACTTTTGCTGATGCTCGCTATTATGCTATTCAATCGGCAGTTGATTTATTTGGACCTTGCAGCCCAGAAGTTGAAGCGACTACTGACGCTTGGTATGCGGTAGGTGTTGGAAATGCTTACGTAAATTATGTTTTGGCTGATTTTGTAGCAAACGACACTTTGTTTTGCAGTGCACCAAACACGGTTAATTTTCAGAATTTAAGTTTAAACGGAACCAGCTTTGTGTGGAACTTTGGAGACGGTACAACTGCTTCAACGGCGGTCAATCCAAGTCACACATATGCTACAATTGGATCTTATGATGTAAGCCTAATTGCAGATGGTGGTTCCTGTGGTGCTGACACTATAGTTCTTACTAACTTTATTACTATCGATAGCGCACTTCCATGTTTAATCACTTTGCCAGTAAATGGAATCGGCTCCACACAAACAGCATGTGTAGGCACTCTATTTGACTCAGGTGGTGATTCAGGTAATTATGGCGACCAAGAGGATGCGCAAATCACTTTAGCACCTTTAGGTGCTGATTCAGTAAGAATAGATTTTACTATGTTTAATATTGAACCAGGAAATGGTCCACCTAATTGTAATTATGATTATTTAGACATTTATGATGGTAATTCGACAACTGCACCATTAATTGGTAAATTTTGTAATAATGATTTACCACCGGCCTTTATCACCTCTTCTGGGCCAGCTTTAACTATTGTTTTCCATTCTGACCAAGCGTTAACCTTCAGTGGCTTTCAACTAGATTGGCAATGCTATTTATCAATGCTACCACCAACTGCAAACTTTGAAAGCCAAGATACAGTTTCTTGTTCTGGAATAGTTGCTTTCACTGATCTTTCGGTAAATGGTCCAACAGGCTGGTTGTGGGATTTTGGTGATGGAAATTCATCAAACCTGCAAAACCCTATTCATACTTATACTTCAAATGGAACTTATACAGTAAAGTTAGTAACCACAAACGCGCAAGGAATTGATTCTATAATATTTACTGATTATATTGCAGTAGACTTTTTAGATGTGCCAATTGGACCAGACACATCAGTCTGTGAAAATCAGTCTGTCAACTTAAATGCCAATGGCATAGGTGTAACAAGATGGTATGCTAACCCTACGGGCGGAACTCTACTTCAAGAAGGTAATCCATACACCACGCCAAACCTATCCGCAAATACAACTTATTTTGCATCAGACTATGAGGCAGGTACATCATTTAATGCTGGAGCTAGCTCTAGCGCTATAGGATCGGGTGGTTTTTTTAATGGAGATCAAAGTTTAATATTTAACTGTACAGAAGCCTGTACTTTAAAAACAGTTGATGTAGTAGCAGGATCAACAGGAAACAGAACAATAGAATTAAGAAATAGTGCCGGTGCAGTATTAGAAACTATTACTGTTAACATTCCAAATACACCTACGCAATATCAAACTGTAGTTTTGGATATGCCGATACCCGTTGGAATCGGTCTGCAACTTGGAGTTGCCAGTGGTAGTGCACCAGATTTATTCAGAAATAATACTGGTGCAAATTATCCTTACACTACAGCAAATGGCGTTATTTCAATTACTGGAAGCACTGCTCAAACAGCCAATACTTATTACTACTTTTTCTATAATTGGGAAGTTGAAACGCCTGGCTGTGAAAGCCCTAGAACACCAATTAATGTTACCGTTCACCCTGACTTTAATTTAGCAATTACAAATGCACCCGACTATACTTGTTCATATCAAACAGCTATACCATTGTCAACTAACTACCCTGGCGGAATGTGGACAGCTGATTGTATTAACTGTATTGACCCAAATACAGGTGTTTTTCAGCCAAACCAAGCGGGAATTGGTGTATGGACAATTTCGTATACGGTTACTAACAATTGTGAAAAAACAACAAGTGTTCTTATTCCTGTTGAAACCTGTTTAAGCATTGAGGAAGAAGCAATTTTAAGTATCAGTATTTTTCCAAACCCTAGCCATCAGAATGTGAAGATTGAATGTGATTCTGAAATCATTAACAACATCATTGTGTCAGATATTAGTGGCAAGCTGGTTCAAATGATTTCAATTCAAAACAACCAAACTGATCTCAATTCAAGGGATTATGAAAGCGGTATTTATTTCTTCAACTTTATTGATAATTCAGGCAATAGCATTGCTGTTAAGAAATTTATAAAGCAATAACTAAAAAATAAATATTCCGGAATGTGGATGTGGTACTTCGAGCATACACAGATCATATAGGGCGGAAATGAGAAACTTAAACGAATTTGATTATCATTACAGCTTAAAGTACTACAACTGATTAATAAATGGATTTTTTCATTTAAAATTGTTTCTACGAGAAAACTAAGTTGTCTTTAGAGCATTAAATATTGCAAGTACATTCTATTTTCGAACAATTTGCGTCTACTTTCCAATACAGAAATTAGCGAAGATGTTGCCAAGTAATTCATCATTGCTAACCGAGCCTGTAATTTCTCCCAAATGGTAAAGGGTTTGACGAATATCCATGGCTAGTAGATCACCAGGAATTTGAGATTGAAGACCTGACTCAACCCTTTCAATAAACTCGTTCGATTTTGTTAAAGCCTCGAAATGACGTACATTAGTAACAATTGTTTGATCTTCTACTTTAATAGTTCCAACGGCGTTAGACAGAGCCGACATTAAATCTTCTTTATTGGTTTTAAACTTTGCTGACAGAAAAACACCTTTGCTTTCCAACTCTTTAAATTCAGCTAAATCTACTTGATCAATCTTATTAAAAACAGGTATCAAAGTTTGGTAAGATTGAATGTTCTGCCCTCGAAATAAATCGATATCTTTTATAATATCAGCTGCAGTAGTTCCAACCAGATCAACTATCAATAGTATAATTTCGGCTTTTTTGACTTGTTCAAAAGCACGTTTAATACCCATATTCTCAATTTCATCAGTAGTTTTTCTAATCCCAGCGGTATCAATAAAACGGTAGGTAATGTCATCAATTAGAATCTCATCTTCTATCACATCTCTTGTAGTACCTGCAATATCAGACACAATGGCCTTATCTTCATTTAATAAGGTATTTAATAAGGTAGATTTACCTGAATTAGGAATGCCCACAATAGCAACTGGCACACCATTTTTAATGACATTCCCCAGTTTAAATGATTGTATTAAATGAGATATTGCTGTTTTAATGTCTTTAACTAATGCTTCTAATTGCGAACGATCCGCAAATTCAACATCCTCTTCTGAAAAGTCAAGTTCTAATTCTACTAAAGATGCGAAGTCCATTAACTTTTGACGTAGTGCTTTTAAATCGTTACTAAACCCACCACGCATTTGATTAATAGCCACATTATGTTGCGCTTTCGAAGTAGAGGCAATTAAATCTGCAACAGCTTCTGTCTGGCTTAAATCCATTTTACCATTCATAAAAGCACGCATGGAAAACTCACCTGGCTTAGCTAGTCTAGCCCCATGTTTTAGTAATAATTCTAAAATACTTTTTTGAATAAAAACGGAACCATGACATGCAATTTCAGCACTATCTTCACCTGTAAATGAGCCTGGATTTTTAAAAATGGTTACTAACACCTCATCAATAATATCATCTCCATCCACTATCTTTCCAAAATGTGCGGTATGTGATGTTTTATCGGCTATAGATTTGGAAAAAATTGCCTCAACAATTGAAAAAGATTGCGAACCAGATACTCTAATAATAGCAATTGCTCCCATTCCTGGAGCTGTGGATAATGCACAAATGGTTTCAGTAGATTGGAGATTTTGCATGACTACAAATTTAATGTATAATTTTTAAGTCACCTATTACACGAAGTTTTTGTTCTTAAGGAAAACTAGAAAGAATTAAAAAGTATTTCTAGTATAAAAAATAAAAAGGGGTTTGACGAACTGCCAACCCCTTTTTTAATAGGCTTAGTAATCTAATTATACTTCACTTATTATTTTAAGTAGTTCCATTCCTCTTGCATTCATTTTCTCCATACTACTTTTGGCTCCAAAAAGCCACATAAAGAATGAATCCATTAAGCCAGACTCTAAATTGAAATCTTGCACCACTTTTATTGAACCGCCATTTTTTGTAAAAGTGTATTCAAAGGTAGGGTTCGCTTTAAAAGGTTTTTGAATATCGCATCCCATTTTAATGTAGTCTGAATCTCGAATTTGCTTTATTTCCTGATAACCTAAATCTTTTCCTTTATTTCCCTCCCAATGAAACTGGGCGCCAACTTGTCCATCAGGACCTTTAACACTCGTTTTTTGAGTAGGATCAACTTCATAAAATGGAGACCATTTAGTATAGTTCTTAAAATAAACTACATTATCAAAAACGGTTTGCATTTCCGCATCAATATTCACTGATTTTTGAATGTGAATATGTTTTAACTTGTTAGCATTATAAAGCCCTATTCCTAAAAATAGGACAAGTACAATTGTAATTATTGAAAGTATCATTTTCTTCATTTTTTTAGTTAATTAATGGTTCATTGGAATTATTTCTCGAATCTCTACTGAGCCTCCCATTTTTAAAATGGGGCAATCCTTAGCCAACTCTGTTGCTTCATCAATAGAATTGGCTTTAACCACCATGTTACCACTTACCATTTTATTGTCCGAAAGAAAGACTCCTTCAGAAATAGTCAGGTCTGCAGATACGCGTCTACCAGTTGAACCTAATTGACTTGTACTTTCTAACTTTTCTTTAATGGCCAAATTACCAATAAAACTGCCCCAATCCTCTTTCATTTGTCTAATTTCTTCGGATGTTGGTATATACTCTGAATTGGGTGTATACCTGAATACCATCATAAATGTTTGCTCTGTTTTCATGTTAAATAATTTTTAGTATTAATAAATAATACAACAAAAGTATTGACAGAAAAAGAGATAAATCTTGGCCTATGACAAGAAATGAAAATTAGAAATTTTCATTAGTGAATAGTTTTCGAAATACTAATAAATGCAGAAAAATAATTGTAGCTGGGGCAAATGCAGGAATAAAACAAAATGGAAATTTGGCTAAAAACTCAACACCTTGTGTGCCATTATCTATGCTCAATTTTGTAAAAATTATAGCCATTGCGGATGTGATTAGAATATCAACTAGGCCAAATACATTCCAAGCGACTACAAGCCTTTTTATATTGCGTTTCTTAGTCTTGATAGCTTTTACAACTAAAACACTTCCTATGGCAGTCAATACGTCTCCAACACCAGCGAAAAGAGCAAAAGTTTTAGGTAATAAACCGTAAAGAAATAAAATGATAAAAAAACTACCAATCAATCGAAAAATATGAATTTTAACCAAATCCTCTAGTTTCAACACCTTGTTTGTCTGTTTAACAAGCTTTGTAGTAAACACTATAGTCAATAGTATGGCTAATGGAAGTGTTGTTGTTAAAACAATTTTTGGCGGTAACATAATAGTATCGAAAAAATCAACGAAACTTGCTAGACTGACCAATAATAAATAAACAGTGTAAAAACCAATAACTACTCTAAAACCATTCTTGATTTGAGCTTTACGTGCTAAATGTGCAACCATCACTACTGGAAAAGCAAAGCTCAAAAGAAATAAAATTGAAAAAGCAATAGGCAATTGACTAGAAAACATAGTATAAATTTATAAAGTTATTTCTTTTCTAATTCTACTTAAAGAAGTATCAGTAATTCCTAAATAGGTAGCAATATGCTTTAAAGGTACATTTTGAACTATATTAGGTTTTTCCTTAATTAAATTAAGATAGCGGTCTTTTGCTTGATCTGCAATAACAGAAATCGAATGTCCTTTTAATTCAAAGTAATCATTTATTAGTCTTGTTCGTCCTACCTCTCTAAATGCCTCTATATGAAATAATTTCATAAAGCTTTCGAAACTAATTTTCCAACACTTGACTTTAGTTATTGCTTGTACTGATTCCTTACAGGATTTTTTTAAAAAGTACGAATGCCAATCAATAACAATATCATTTTCAGAAAAGAACTTAGTGGTAATATCGTTACCTTCCAGGTCAATAGTGAATGACCTTAAAAACCCTGATTCTAGAAAATAATAGTAATTGGCTACTTTACCTTTCTCAATAACAAAATCGTTCTTATTAAACTCTATAGTCTCAAATTGACTTTTTATTAATGTTAACTCATCAGAATTAAAATTTTCTCGTTTAAAAATACTATTTAAAAAATGGAGTTGATTCATTGTTTTCTTCATTTTACAAGTTAGTTAAAACCTAAAAATTAGTTAAATCCGGATATTATTTGACTCGTCTTTACTACTCTAATTCGTCCATTAGTGGGCGCCATGTTTCGCCATACCCAATTATAGTGTTCAATCACTTGTTCTGCTTTCAAATTAGGTCTCTCCCCTGTTGTATGGCCATCTTCAACTATTGTTATGTTATAATCTTTAGTCAAGGCTGATTGGACAGAAGACTCAACACAAAAATCGGTAGCACAACCAGTAATAAATAATTCATTTACATTCAGCTCTTCCAATTTGGATTGAAGTTTAGATTTGTAAAAAACATCATTAACGTATTTATCAATCCTAACATCAGCACTATTTACATCTAACTCATCCAAATTTTCCCAATCAGTTGCATTTTTCTCAAATGCGCCACTTCCAGTACCATCATGCTGAATGTAAACAACAGGATACTTTAAGTTTCTAAATAATTTGGCAAGTTTATTTATTCGACTTATAACCCCTTCTTCGTCAAACCTAGGTGTTTCAGCAGTAAAAGAACCTTTTTGCATGTCAATTACCAATAGAGCTTTCATATTATTCATTTCATTCAGGGTTATAACCTTCTTTTAAGGTTGTAAATATTTCTTCACTATGTTCAAATATTATTAAATGTCCTTCATTAGGAAAGGTTTTTAATGTGGCATTTGGTATTTCATTTCTCATTAATTTTGCCCATTGGCTTGGCACATTATTATCTTTTTGCCCTTGCCAAAAGCTAACTGGCACTTGAATTTTGTTTAATTCAAAATGCCAATCCTTTACTAATAACTTTGAAATTTCATAAGCAACACCTTCGCTCCCATTCCGAAAGGCCTCCTTAAACATAGTTTCAATAATGTCCACTACCTTTTTATTCTTTAGCACCTCTTGATCAGGCACACTCATCATTTTTAAAAAACCTTTCAGCGCCTTTTTAGGATTTTTGGCTAGTTGTCTAGATTGTATTCTGAGCATCATTCTTAGCAAAAGAGGAAATGACTTGGCAAGGCTCAACATCATTTTAACCTCTTTTGAAAGATATGTTTTGCTAAGGTTAGTAAAAGGCGCAAAACCACTTATAATTGATACTTTATGGATGTTTTCAGGATAGGAATAAGCTAAAGCAAGCGCAAAAGGTGAGCCGGCAGACATCCCGGCAACTGAAAATTTTTCAATTTTTAAATATTCAGTTAAGGCCTTTACATCTTTAGCAAAACTAAGTATTGAACCTACTGCGTTAAAATCTGACAAGCCATGACCTGGTCGGTCAACTGTGATAATCCTAAGGCCGTTCTTAGTTGCAAATGTCATGTCATAATGCATCTCGAACCTCGAACTTTGAGAACCATGACAATAAATGATTGGGCAACCATCTGAGTTACCATACTCGGCAAAGCCTAGCTTTCTATTATCTTTTAGGGTGATATATTGATCAATAGTTTTCATGTTCGAACATAAATTTCGCTAAAAGCAATTATAAAATTAGCCTTTTAATTGAATTGTGAAGCCTTGCATTATTTTTTTTCTAAGGTAGTTAAATAATAAGGAGCACCATCAATTACTTGAGTGCGTTCGACGAGAATAATATATTCATTATTTTCAAGCACTCTTTGTTTTTGAATCATGGCATGTTTGATTGGACCTTCTTTCACATCTTTAAAACCCAACTCCAAAAACTGCTCAGGAAATCTATACATAGACATCAATCCCATAAATAGAGTTATTCTATTTTCATTTTTAGTGAATAACATATTTTTTGAAGAATTTTCCCACTCATTTTGAGTGGAATCAAATTTCCAACCATAAGTAACGTGATTCAACAGGTCTAAAACTCTACTTGTATCAGATTCATTAATAATTTCTATTAAGTCAGTGGCTGTAAACTCTCTTTCTTCTGAACCGGTAAACTTAATAATATCACTTCTATGAGTTAGTAAATCAATATTCTTATTATCCTCAGAGGAATAAATTAAATTCACCTTTTGACCTTTATAAAACTTCTTGTATTCATATTCAGAAATATCTTCGGTAGCTTCTACTCTCTCACCAGTTTCAGTAAAAAATTCGACGGTAACACTTGAGTAATTAATATCTCCTTTTAAGGTACTGATAGTTCTCGAATAAGTGGAAAGAATAGTCCCTTCGGACGCTACCTGTGTATTGATTAGCAAATTATTTTCTCCGCTTTCCAAAATTAAAGAAAATATAAAAGTTAGAATGACGGCTGGTATTGGAACCAAAACAAAAATGACAGAAAAATCAAAGCTTCCTTTCTTTTTATTTTCTAGCGTTAACTTCAAGTTTTCTTCTGTCCAACTTTTATAGTATGCAATTGAAAACACTATACTTATTGAAAGAACAATAGCGCCAATTATAGCAATGATTGTGGTTTGTCTGAAACCAAAGCTTGGTAGAACAAATAAATAGAGCACCAACGTTATAAATGCTATTGAAACACAAAAGCCAAACATCAACTTCTTAATTATTGGCAGTGTTATTAACTTTTTCTCATTAACTCTCTGCTTAGCGGCATTTAGGTAAAGCTCTATTTCAGTTTCTGATAATTGCTTAGACTTTAAGTAGTCTTTAATCCGAAAAGACAAATCATTTCTTTTTAAACGTTTAACCGTTTCAAGAATTATCTTTTCTTCCAATTGTGCCATTTACCAATGCTTAATTGTTCCTATTAAGTCATAAACATAGCAATTAAAACCTTAGTCCTATCTTCAAATTTCCCCAAAAACCAAAATCGGAAAAAGGATATTTATCTAATTCTTCTTGTGTTGGCATATAACCTGGTGATTTGTGATTAAAATAGGACGGACCAATATCAATACTAAAATTTAAGTCATTTTTTGAAAAATAAGTTAAGCCAATAGGCAAATAAGTTGCCGATTTGTTCTCACCATCTACTATAGCATGATTGGTAAATTTAATACCAACAAAAGGGTTTAACTGTTTTGCTTCTACTTTTTTTAGCGGATATATTGTGGCTCCCACCCCAATTCCAATTAATCCAATTCCAATTTCAGCACTCACTCTATCGGCAATTAACCTTTCATATGAAATACCTAAATAAGATCCTGTCCCTAATATATTTGCAGAAATACTATTTTTTTCTATTGACTGATCAGCCTGGCTTTGTCCACTCACAGAGGGAATACTAAACAAACATACAACCAATACAATTAAATTAATAATTTTCATACTTAATTTACTTTTTAACTAAAGCTCATTTATTACTAGTACCGTTGGATTCCTGCAAGGTTTCCTCATATAGACTTTTTATTTTATAATTCTAATTCCATAATTGGTAAGAATCTATTTTTTATTGAACTTTCTAACCTTCCAATGACCTTAAATCCAAAGTGGCGATAAAACGTTTCCACATTCGAATCAGCTTCTAGCACAATTCGCTCATAATCATTGGATTTTAACAATTCGAAAAGGTGATTCATCATTATTTTGCCATAACCCTTTCCAATAAAAATAGGTTTGATAAAAATGTTATCCAATTTCACCTTTTTAGGAGTCAATACAATATAGGAATAGTACCCTATCAAATCATTATTATCAATCAATTTGTATACATTACCTTGACAAATATATTCAGGGGAAATAGTTAAACTATCTTTCCAACTTTCAATTTGTTTGGAAGAATAATCCCAGTGTGATTTTGATTCTATCGTCAATGCAGTTAATTCTATTGGGTCAGTACTGACCGCTTTTATAATTTTCATTTTTATTTAGTAGAAATGGTTTATATTTAGTTGGCTAACATATTTTCTATTTTGACTGTAATCTCTTTGGAATAGTAAGTCAATCCTTGACAATGCCCCTTGTCAATTTTAAATAGTTCTTTAACATCATTAGCATTATCGTATATTTTCTCTCCCATTTTAAACGGCGTCCTTTTATCATCTATACTATGTATAATAAGTAGGGGTTTACGGTATTCTTTTATTTTTTTTGTTGTCGTTGTTTTTCCGTTTTTTACTATATAACCTATAACTGGCACAGTATAAGCAGCTTCAGCTTTGTGAGAAGTGAAGGCTGCTTCCAGAACCATTGCTTTGATTTTCTGTTGATTTTCTGTGCCCACCACAGCAGCAAGGTATCCCCCATACGACTGTCCATACAGAACAAGATTAGTACCTTTGACTTCTGTTTTTTTTAAGACATGTTCAAATGCAGAATACGCATCAAGTTCAACGTTTTTTCGGGTTGCTTTCCCATTTGACAATCCGTAGCCACTATAATCAAAACAAAAAACTTGAAACCCTTGTTCTACTAGAGGTTCAATTAGGTTTTGATGAAATATTAAATTTCCTCCACTTCCATGAAATTGCAAAATAGTGGTTTTAGGTTTTACATTTTTGGGTGTCAGTAACCAGCCATTTAATTCATTTCCGCTAGCACTCTTGAAAAACTCACTTTTAATAGTATAATCTCTGGGCAATTTATTTCTATTACTATCAATAAAAATGATTTCGTCATTAATTTTATCATATTTCAATCGTACAATATCATTATTTATTTCAAATGAATAATTCTCTAATACTTCCAAATTTGGCATTTTATTCGGTCTATGAAATGTCCAGCTCATACTGCAAGAATAGACAAGATTGACCAAGGTTACACCAATTAATAATTTGTAAATTACAAGTTTGCTATTTTTGAATCGTATCATTTTCATATAAATTAATAATAATCCAAAATTCCACATATTTCCGGTTTTAAACCTGACACATATGTGTCGAAATCATTTTTTAAGCAATTTTTTTCTGATTCGAGTCAGTGATTGACGCTCAATTCCAAGGTATGAGGCTAAATGAGTCAGAGATATTCGATTCAATAATCCCTCATTTTGTTCAACAAAATTTAAATACCTATCTTCTGCATTTTCGAATAAAAAACTCTCAATTCTATTATGTCTATTTACAAGAATACTCTCAGCGACCAACCTACCATACTTTTCAAAATTTTTAAATCTAGCATAACATTCCTGCATGGACAAATGAGTTAAATTAACTAAGATACAAGGCTCAAGCGCTTGAATATAGAACTTTGATGGTTTACTACTTAAAAATGCACTATAATCGGATGCATAGGCATTCTCCTTAATAAAAGAAACGGTTATTTCTTTTCCGGCCTCATCAATATAGTAACTCCTTAATAAGCCTTTAAAAATAAATCCCATACTCTGCTGCACTTCTCCAGCATTTAGATAGAATGCTTTTTTATCTAATTTGGTTATGGTCACTTCATTTAGTATAAAACTTAATTCTTCTGGTGCTAAATCGCTATATGTATTTAACAAAGAGTTTGAGTATGATTGAATAGCCTCTTTATTGATGTTCATTTAAATTATCTGAATAGTTTTAAATTAAATTTTGCCTTGACTGATTTGGTGATATTAATACTAAGGCAGCAAAAAAGCAAATACAGTCAACGATTGAAATCATCATATAAGTTTTCAATTTTTATCCACTAATATGTTTCCTTTTTTTCCCAAATTGATATGCCAAACCTAGTCTAGTTCGCAGTAATCCACCATCAAACTCACTATTCATGTATGGAGAAACTTCAAAAATAATTTGGAGGTTGCTTAACTTTTTTAGAGGCTTAATTCTTGATCCGATATGCAAAGAATAACCATTTATAATGGAGATATTGCTAGCTGCATTAAGGAAGTTAAAATTCATCCCTACTCCTCCGTAAAAATTTACCTTTTCATTTCTTTTTAAGTTAGCCATTAGAATCGGTTCCGTTGTTATATTTCCGAAAAATGTATTAGTTGCAATTCGTAAGTCACCCCAAATAAGGCGGTCCGAGTTTGTGCTAAACGAAATTTCTGATTGAATAGGATAATATCCAATTGAAAGCTGAGCCATTATAGTTTTTGACAATAGGAAGAATGGCAATAGAAATATAAGTCTAATCATAAGTTTGAAATCAGTTTACAAAACGCAGGTTTGGGTTGATAATTATCATCAAATAATAAAGGGTGGTCATCTCTATTGAAATAACTCCGGATCCAAGAATCATCATCCCCAACACCCCAAATGGTTATTCCAAACTTATATTTATCTGGAATTTTATCAAAAGATTTAAAAATATACAAATATTTTTCAGCTTGTCTTTCAAGTTCCTTTTGAGGAGCCTCTTGCATTTGCGCGGAAAGGGGATTTAAAGAAATGTCTAATTCCGAAATATGCACTAAATAACCATTCTTCCAAATATCATCAATTGCATTTGATATTTCAATATTTTCAGGAAAACCATTAAATATGTGCATTTGCATTCCAATGCCATCAATAGGAACTCCTTTTAATCTTAAACTATTAATGAAAGTAAGCACTGCTTTTCGCTTTATTGGATTTAATACCAAGGAGTAGTCATTGTAAAACAACTTGGCATCTGGGTCTGCTTCATGAGCAAATTGAAAAGCTTTTTCGATATATGTGCTACCAATGTTTTTTTTCCAAATTGAGTTCCGGAGTGTTCCATCCTCATTAAATGCTTCGTTAACTACATCCCAACTACTTACTTTACCTTTAAAATGGTTTGCTATTTGAAATATATGTTCTTTCATCATATTTTCCCAATCTGCCTTGGATCCTTCAAAATTTATCATCCACTGCGGAAGCTGTTGGTGCCAAATCAAAGTATGCCCGTGTAGCCGCTTAGAATTGGACGTACAATAGTCTGCTAATTGATCTGCTTCAATCCAATTATAGTTGCTCTTGCTAGGATGAAGAAATTCCGGTTTCATTATATTTTCAGCAGTTACACTATTGAATTGACTACCAGCTATTTTATTGTAATTAGTATTGCTATTTAGCTTGTTAAGATCTATAACATTGCCACAATAGAAATTCACGCAGTTTGTCAAGCGCTTATGATCAACATTGCAAATTGAGGTCTTGCCCTTTTGACATGAATTGGTAAAGCCTAAACCAATGATAATTAATATAAATATCTTTTTCATTTTTTCGAATTGACTTAACGCTTTGTAAAATTAGGCATTTATATTGAAAAGTATTCTTAGTGAATTTTACTTGTTATTTCAACTATTTTAATTTTTCAAACTCTCGTTTTAATCAGTTATATTATGATGTCAGTATTTCAGTTTTTTTATTTCGTAAATCACGCCCGATTCGCCTTCAAAACTATAATTATCTTTATATACCAACCCAATTTTTTCAAGCACCCTGATTGATCCCACATTTTCGGTCATGGCACGGCCAACAATTCGAGTGAGTCCTATTTTTGTAAATCCATAGTCAATACAAGCTTTAGCGGATTCGGTGGCAATACCTTTACTCCAATGTTTTTTAAATAACCTAAATCCAATATCATATTCATCTAGTTCGGGTGTGAATTTAAGACCACACCATCCTAAAAATTCATTCGAGCTTTTTTCAATAACTGCCCATCTGCCAAACCCATCAATTTTATAGCTCGTGTAATTTTCTAAAAACGCTTTGGCCTCTTGAATGCTTTCAAATGGAACGTCCCCAGTATATTTAATATTATCCCAATCCAAATTTAAACGATAGGCATTTTCAGCATCATTGGGAGTCATTTCTCTTAAGTATAACCTTTCTGTTTCAAGAATTTTCATGTTAGTCTATAAGGTTTATTATTACTGATTGTTAATGGCCTGTTAACGTTGATGCAATTCTCATTGATTTGATAGTATCATTTGCTCCGTTTAATTAATGTAGGCAAAAACGAATCGTATCATTCCACCAAGACATTCCTATGATAGTTCTCAGAGATCCAGCACCAGAGTCGAGTGTGTTAGTCACTATTCTAGTAGTTGCTGAAGCAAAACTGCATAAAAAGATTGAGACTGTCAGACACAATGTTTTCATTAATAATTTCATAGCAGTGAAATTGAGTTGATAAAGATAAATATCTCTTTTCAAATTATTGTTAAGAACCCAATAAAAACACCTCTCAATTTTAAAAATTGAATTATCAGGTTAAAACAAATATAAAAAATTAATTATTAAACATTTAGAATTCGAAACGTGAACTATAAACATTTTCACCTTTCCGTTATTTAACGCTTAGAATCGGTTAAGGTAAAAAAAATGCGGTTAGACTAAACGAACCGCATTTTTTAAAATTTACTAATTTAAATACTACTACCTCATAAAAGAAGACAGCATCCAGACTGTTTTTTCGGACTGAGAAATATAGTCACTCATTAGGCTATTGGTACCTTCGTCATTAGCATCACCAGATAAGTCTAAAATCAATCGTTCTTTTTTGATAAGGGTTGAAAAATTATCAATCACATGCCCTACTGCTTCTACTTGAATATTATCACTTTTAATGGATTTGATTTCAGATTGTGCGACATAGCTTTCCATGGTATGCAAGGGTGTTTCTCCTAGTGTTAAGACACGTTCTGCTATTTCGTCAACTTTAATAACTGCATCATTATATAACTCTTCAAACTTAAGATGTAATTCAAAAAACTTTGGACCCTTAATGTTCCAATGAAAGCCTCTTAAATTTTGATAGAAAAGTTGATAATTGGCTAATAAATCGTTTAATTGTATCGCTAGTTCTTTTGATTTTGCTTGGTCTAATCCTATATTGTTTCTCATAACATTTGTTTTAAACAAAGGTATGAATTGCCATAGCTGAAATCAAATTGAAAACCTTTATGACCGTATAAAGGGTATCAATGGTGATGCAATTATTAATCACTTTTAAATTGTGAATAAAATCAATCAAAAACCTTGTTATAAACAAATCAAAGCTATATTTTTGAACTCGAAAATAATTAAGAAAACATATGTCAGTATTAGTAAATAAAGATTCCAAAGTAATAGTACAAGGTTTTACAGGTGGTGAAGGTACCTTTCACGCTGGCCAGATGATTGAATTTGGAACCAATGTGGTTGGTGGAGTGACGCCAGGTAAAGGTGGACAATCTCATCTTGATCGTCCAGTATTTAATTCGGTTGCTGATGCAGTGGCTAAAACTGGTGCTGATGTCAGTATTTTATTTGTGCCTCCAGCTTTTGCAGCTGATGCTATCATGGAAGCAGCTGATGCTGGCATTAAAGTAATAATTGCCATTACGGAAGGGATTCCAGTAAAAGATATGATTATTGCTAAGGAATATATTTCAGCACATGATTGTACTTTAATTGGCCCTAATTGCCCAGGTGTTATTACTGCTGATGGTGCTAAGGTTGGCATTATGCCAGGCTTTATCTTTAAAAAAGGTAAAATTGGAATTGTGTCTAAGTCTGGTACTTTAACATACGAAGCAGCTGACCAAGTGGTAAAAGCTGGTATGGGTGTAACTACAGCAATTGGTATAGGTGGTGATCCGATTATTGGTACCACTACTAAAGAAGCGGTTCAATTATTAATGGCAGATGATGAGACTGAAGGTATAGTAATGATTGGAGAGATTGGTGGTAATTTAGAAGCTCAGGCAGCTGAATGGATTAAAGCCAATGGTACTAAACCTGTTGTTGGGTTTATTGCTGGTGTGACTGCACCTGCAGGACGAACAATGGGGCATGCTGGTGCTATAGTCGGAGGTGAAGATGATACGGCAGAAGCTAAGAAAAGAATTTTACGTTCTTGTGGTGTTCATGTGGTAGATTCTCCAGCTGAAATCGGAAAAAAGATGGCTGAAGTATTAGGCGTTACTGCATAATCTATAAAAGATAAATTAATTAAAAAAGGAGCACAGACAATTTGTCAATGCTCCTTTTTTAATGCAATAAAATTTGTTTTAAGAAATAACTTACGACTCTAAAAACAACTAGCAATTGAATAACTATTAACTAAATACTACTTAATATACTGTTGCTGGTTTAATCTTCTCTCCAACTTCACCACATAGTCTCTTGCTATTTTAACATTATAATCGCCATATGCTTTTTTTGCATACTCTAATGCTTTTTCAAGGTTACCATTCACTTCTTCGTAAATAGCCATATTGTAGGTAGCCCTGCCTATTACTTTTCGCTTTTTAGCCGTTTCCATGTCCTGGCTCCAAAGTTCAGCAGCTCCTTCCCAATCATTAATGACTGCTTTTCTTCTGGCCATCTTCAATTTATTGCTACCAGATTTATAATACGTTCGCCAAACTCTAATACGGTGTTCTAATAATCGTTCAGCATAATCAGCTGCCATTAACCTGCTTAAATTAAGTACGCTTTGTTCTCTATTTAGTACAGCGGCCAAAGCATTCACAGGGGTTAGTCCACTACCCGTATTTGTCATTTGGTCAGACATTCTAAATTCATCTAAAATTATTTTTTGGCTCGGATCATATATTCTCCATCCCATTTTTATAACAGTGGCTACGGTGGCAGTGTATCTTAGCAAAGGAACTGGTCCTAAAGGCGTATTTTGGGTTGTTTTTGTGGTGGCATAGTCAACTTTCGTATCCGTGTCATAAATCTCCAAAGAGAATAACAACCTTGAATTATTGCCTCTACATAAGGCTTCAACTTCATCCCAACTTAAAGGCACTGGAAAGGAATTAATACCACCATCCAACACTTTTAAACTATCTAATAATTCAAGTTGTTCCAATTGCTGATTAGCCTTTAACTTATCAAACAAACCTTGTATTGTTTTTTCAGCGCCTTTCACATCCAAATTCCCTTCTAGAGTCACGCCTTTTTCAAGGATATCTATAATTTTTGACTTCTTCCCTGAACTTACTGACCGATTCACAACAGAGGCTGTAGTATAGTCAGGTGTTAAATAAATGGCTGGTGGTTGGGTAATGGTTAAATATACCGATTGCTTGCAGGCTACCACTCCAATTAACAATAATCCAAATAAAATAATGTATCCCTTTTTCATAATTTCAATTTAGTATTTAATAGCATTCCAATTTAATCATTAATATCAAAAAACTTTAAAAAGTCTTCAAATAGAAATAGTGTACCTTTGGTAAAAGATCTTTTTTATGCGATTTCTAACCATTTTTTTATTGGTACTTGCTGTATCATGTAACAAAAAAAAAGCCAAAAGTAGTTTAAGTTATTATATAGATGAAAATAAAGCACTTGAGCAGGCCGATTTAATTGGGTGTGCGGCGAGTCAATCACCATTATCAAGCAACACAACCTACCCAACTGATGTTTTTTTCTATCCGATTAATGGGGCTTATAATTATCGGTACTTTGAATGTGAGGATTTAGCCGATTCATCTGACTTTTCTAAATACTTTGAAAAGGAATTGCCGCAACAACCCGTTTTTGGCGGATACTTACATAAATTTAAAAATACCAATTTTGATGGGGAACGTATGGGGGTTGTCACTTATGAGACACCTGGAAAATTGCACACCTGCACTCCAATTAGACTCAAGAACAATGTAAAACCTACGGAATATAATAGCGTCATATTGACTACTACAGAAAACGGTATTACCCCTACTTTTGAATGGCAAGATGGAAAAATTAAGGAAAATGTGATTTATTTCCAAGTGGTTTCAGATACACTAGGAAACTTTATTTCTGGCACCTATACGTATGACACTGACTTTACATTTTATGATACATCCAATGTCGTTTTAAATATCACAAAAGGTCTTCCAGAACTATTGCCAAATTCTCGGTATAATTTCACTTTAATGGCGGTAAGTGAAGACAATTGGGTGAATCTTATAAGTCAAAAGACATTCAATACTTTTTAATACTTAATACTATTTTAGGCTGACATACTATAAACAAATTGATAGTTTTAGATTTTTTTCGGCTTTTTTAGTCTTAACTGCACATTGGCTTCATTTATTGCCTGTTATTAATCAATTAAAACTTGGTTTTATTGGAGTAGACTTCTTTTTTGTGGTGAGTGGATTCCTTATCACTAATCAGCTTTTCGAGATTCGACAATCAATTGAATCTAGTAAAGTCAAATTAGGCTTTGCCTTACGCTATTTTTACATTAGACGGTCTCTAAGGATTTTTCCACTATATTTTTTAGTACTTTTTGTTGCGACTGCTTTTAACAAGGGAGAAATTAGAGATGCATTTTTTTATAACCTAAGCTATACCTCAAATTTTTATATCATCAAAGCACAATCATGGCCTAATATATTTTCCCAATTCTGGTCATTATCTGTTGAGGAGCATTTTTACATTTTTTGGCCAATTATTGTTTTATTATTTAAAAATAAAATCACTATCATTATTGCTATTTTAGTTGCCATATCATCTACCGTTTTTAGATATATTGATTTCACCAACTCATACGATTATTTTTCAGTTTATATCCACACTTTTTCTTGTTTGGATGTATTTATGTTAGGTGCACTATTGTCTTTTTTTTTCAAAATCAAGCAAGATATTTTTTTCAATTTTTTTAATAGCAGAAAAACCAAAACTATTTTTTTAACAGGACTATTGATCAGCTATTCCTATTTGATAATTGCGGCGGGCTCAAGTCCAATTTATACTTGGGTGTTTTTTAGGTCAATTTTCGGAATATTATGCTTTTTGCTAATTGGATTTCTTGTTATAGGTTTTAACGGCTCGCTAAAAGTAATCTTTGAAAATAAGTTAATAATGAGAGGTGGTAAATTATCGTATGCAATTTACTTAATCCATAATTTTGTCCCTGGAATACTGCTTGAAGTAAAAAAACTAGAGCTACATAGCATCATAGAATTTATAATTTACTTTGCAGTCACAATATTGTTAAGTGAAATTCTATATCGACTTGTTGAAACTCCAATTAGGAGATTTGGGAACAAATATAAGTTACTAAATCCATCAGATAGTAACGACTTATAAGCTTCCAACACTAAGTTTCTTAAGTTCTAATTAAACTATGAATAGCTTGGATATAAATACTTATATTCGTGGAAAAAAAATTGATGATTGCTTTTTTACAAGATAAAATTGAGGAGATTGCTTTTAGTTCAGTAGAAGCAGGTGAATCCTTATGGGAAAGTGGTGTTTTAGATTCAATAACGATAGTGGAATTGGCAGTTGAAATTGAAAACGAATACAATATTAAAATTCCATTTGATGAAATTATTGAAGATCATTTTGAAACCGTAGACCTTCTTGTGAAATACATACAATCAAAGCTTGACGCATAAATATGTTAAAGAAAATTGCTGTATTTCATTTTTTACCAATTGGCATTGCTTTATTACTCTTTTCATCTCTAATTTTACTGACAAAAAGAGAAAACGAAGATAAAGTCTCAAATGAGATTATTTCAGGAGAGCAAAAGAACCTATCTGGCAAAGCTGGTAATTTAAATAAAAGGCAAGATGAGATAGATTTTCTCGCTAGCTTAAAAAACCCTGATCAATTAACCATTTTTGGATCATCTGAATTTTCAAATTCGCCAAATTGCCCCTACTATTTTTTTCCAGATTCTTTGGGTATTCCAATGTTTGGTTTAGGCCATGCCTATCATCAGCACTTGAGCATTTTAATAGAATTATTGGCAGGAAATAGTTATTTGAATTCTAACAGCAAAGTCTGTATTATTATTAGTCCGGGCTGGTTTACAAAAGATGGCACAAATACAGAGGCTTTTGTAGAATTCGCAATTCCAAGTTTGCTTAAAAAAATAATTTCAGATTCATTAATTGAACCAAAATACAAAAATGTGATTGGAGAGTACATTTCTATTCACCATGATGACTTTACAAGTATGAATATGGAAATGCTTTTTCTACAGGATTATTTTAAAAGCCAGTCGACCACATTCCCATCAAATAAAATAAATACAATACTTGGTAAGCTCAAAAGCAATTTGCCAGGAAGTAATTATGCTCAAATTTCGAATCTCAGTTACGACATCCAATTAAGACCAAAAATGACGTCTAAACCTTGGAATGGTGATTTTAAACAATATGCGTCACAATTACAAGTCAAAGAACTAGAAGGAATGACCAATAATCCATTTTATGTTAATAATGAATACTACTCCAAACACCTTTTCAAAGACAATAAGGAGTATGAACCGTGGTCGGTACCAGGTCCAAAAGAGCCAAATAGAGAATTTATGGATTTTAAAATGGTAGTATCCTATCTGAAGCATAAAAATGTACAGGCTAGTTTCGTATTCATCCCTCTAAACCCTTATGGATACAACGACTTAGACATTAACTTATCTTTAATCGATTCTATCAGTCAAGTTCTTGCAGATTCAAACTACCCATTATTAAACATGTACGCTGCCACTAAAGCTGAATATGATCCTGGAATTTTAAAGGATATTATGCATTTGAGTGATTTTGGCTGGATGAGAGTGAATGAATTCATATACCAAACTTATTATGAAAACAAGAATTAAAATAGGCAGGAATTCACTGCTATATTTAGGTCTCATTGTAGGCTTTCTTTACTTATACGTCTTAGATATTGATCAAATTATGCATCCTGAAAAAGAGATTGAGGTGCAATCTAAAATTAACTTTGTTTATCAACAATTCTAAATATGCAATTGCACCAAACATTACCATTTACTGATAATGCCTTTTTCTTATTCTTAGGAATTGTGGTCATTTCTATTTGGATTGTTAAGCGTTTATTAAAACAATACATTCCCTATAAGTGGCTCTTAGCCACCACCAGTTTAATCTATATTGTTTTACTATTTAATAAACCTATTAATATTTTGGTGTTAATTCTAGCACTTTATTGTGTGGTGCTTTTACTAAGGAAGTATTATAAAAAAGAAAATATCATCTTTCCTATGCTTGTTTTGGCACTGCCTATTTTTGCTGTAAAAATGTTAGGTATTATTGCTGTAGAAGGGCAATCAATTACAATTAGAGACTTTCGGAGCTTTATTCAAATTGCAGGCTTATCGTATATGATTTTCAAGGTAATTAGTTTATATATTGACGAAAGACATCATAATCATAAAATCGAATTCATTGATTTTTTCAATTTTACAGCATTTACACCCACACTGCTTATTGGTCCATTAGATCGGTTTAACCGATTTAAAACAGATACAGAAAACGGATATCAAAATATGACCTCTGAACTAGCCTACAAGGGTTGGGAAAATTTCATTTTAGGGCTTTTATTTAAATTTATTATTGCCGAAGCTATCAGGCGACTAGTCTTACAATACATTGTGGTTGAAGAGTCAATTTGGCAACACGTAGCCTACATGTACAGCTATTTATTGTATCTGTTTTTTGACTTTGCTGGATATTCTTTGCTTGCCATTAGTGCAGGAAATTTCATAGGCATTCACGTTCCTATTAACTTTAACAAACCCTTTTCGGCAGTCAATCCAAAAGAATTCTGGAAACGTTGGCACAAATCTCTTGGAGACTGGTTAAACGATTACTTTTTTAAGCCGTTATTCAAAGACTTTACATCAAGAAAGGTATGGAATTCAATTCAACGTCAAAATGTGGCACTACTCTTAACATTCACATTAATGGGGTTTTGGAATGGATTCGAATTGCATTATATTGCAAGTGGAATTCTGTTTGGACTTTATTCTGTTATTCATAATTACTATGTATACCGGTGTAAAAAAACCAAAAAAGACGTGTTTTTCGGAAAGCTACCACCTCCAATCGTTAAGGTTTTGTCTATTTTAATAATGTTTAATGCCGTGGCTTTTGCTATTTACATATTCAGCGGAAAATTAATATAAGTATGAAGTTTTGCTTCGAAAATAAAGAATTTATAGACTTGGATATCCACCCAAGCCAGCTTGCTGTTATAGGAAGTGACATGTCATTAACTTGGCATGAATTCAAAGCAGAAGTCGACCATTTAGTGGACTACCTTAGCACACAAAACTTAAACAATTTGATTGATCCTGTTGTGCTTTATGGTCATAAATCGGCTCGAATGATTATTTCAGCATATGCTTTAATGCAGTTGAAAATACCATATATCCCGGTTGATGAAATATATCCTTTAGAAAGAGTTCAGAAAATCATTTCAGCGTCTGGCAGCCAGCTGCTCATTAATACGAGTGAAAGTGATATCGATTTTGATAATATCTCAAGCTTATTTAATGCACAAGGTTCATACCACCTCAAATCACTAGAGACCTCGTATAGAACTGATATTAAAAGGAAGACAAATCATTTAGTTTACATTATTTTCACTTCAGGTAGCACTGGTGAGCCAAAAGGAGTGCAAATTAGTACCGAGGCTGTGCAATCCTTTACAAAATGGATGACAGGAGACGACTTCAAATTCTCATCTAATTCTGTTTTGATTAATACCGCTCCTTTGAGTTTTGACCTATCAGTATTTGAATTGATGACATTTGGAGCACTGGGTGCAACACTGCTTTTAAATACTAAAGCTCAAACTAGCGACCCTACCCTTTTATTAGATAGAATTCAGAAATACAACGGTTCGGTATGGGTGTCCACACCTTCATTTGCGCTAATTTATTCTCGAATTGATAACAATACTGTATTTAATCAAATTGAAGCCTTCTTATTTTGTGGTGAAATTTTACCACACCCGCTTGCCAAAACATTAGTGAAAAAATTCCCGAAATCGAGAGTTATAAACACTTACGGACCAACCGAAGCAACAGTCGCTACTACCATTGTTACTATCACGAATGAGGTTTTAGAACAGCATAACCCACTACCGGTTGGTATTTCAAAGGTGGAAAGTAAACTAGAGATTATTGATGATGAAATTGTAATTATTGGACCAAATGTGGCCTCTGGCTATGTTAACAGACCCGATCTAAATGCTTCTAAGTTCACTAAAATTAATGGTGAAAGGGCATTTAGAACAGGAGACAAAGGCTATTTGGAAAATGGATTACTATTTTTCCATGGCAGGAATGACGATATGGTCAAGCTCCATGGTTACAGAATTGAACTGAACGAAATCACGTCCGTTTTGGATGACTTTACTTATATACTTCAAAGTGCTACAATCCCTTTAAAAAGAAACGACACTGTTAAAAAAATTGTGAGTTTGGTTCAGTTACAACCTAATGTTAATGTTGAATTAGACACCATTAAAAATGATCTGGAAAAGACCTTACCAAAATACATGGTGCCAGCCGACATTAAAATAGTTAATGAAATTCCTCTCAATCAAAACGGTAAAGCCGACAAAAATGCATTATTGGCACTTTACTTAAAGAAAAAGTAAAGTATTACATAATATTCGTAGCAAGAAAAAACAATTACCCTCCGGTAAACAGCTTGACCACGTCGTTACCATTGGCGTAGAGCAGCAGAGCTAATAAAAAGATCATGCCACCAATTTGAGCATACTCCATTAACTTTTCATTTGGCTTACGACCACTTACTAATTCATATAGTAAGAACATAATATGACCACCATCTAACGCCGGAATTGGTAAGAAATTCATAAAAGCTAGAATAATAGATATAAGAGCAGTATTCTCCCAAAACGACTGCCAGTTCCATGTTTTATCAAACAATCCACCAATGGCTCCAAAACCACCTACACTAGTTGCTCCTTTAGATGTAAATACATATTTAAATTGTTTTACATAATTCGCTAGTGTTGTGAAACCAGCCTTTACACCTCTTGGAATACTTTCAAAAAAACTATATGAGATAGAGGTTATTTTTTCGTCAAAGTGACTTTCTGGACGAACACCAACTGCGCCTGAAGAATCAACATTCAAAGTCAAATTGACATCTACCCCATTACGATTAACTATGGCCTCTAAATCATTTCCTGGATTAGCACGAACAATAGTCGTAAACTCATCCCAAAATTTTACCGTTTCACCATTTATTGAAGTAACTATATCTCCAGTTTTTAATCCGAATTTTTCAGCTCTTGGAGTGACTTCATCAATTTCAGCTATAAAGCGTAAATCAAACGCACGCATAGCCCCTTCCTTAAACATAGTCATGTCTATATCTTCGGGCAAAGAAATCGTTTCCGTAATTCCATTGGGATGCTTTACTTTAAAATCTCTTGCACCATTTAAAGCTATTTCTAAACCTAATCTCGCCACATCACGTGGTACTTCGCCATTAATAGTAATAATCTGATCACCATCTACAAATCCAAATTGTTCAAAATGCTCTTCAACTGAAAACCCATACTCTGCTTCACTTACTTCAATGACCTCTTCACCATAGGCGAACATTAAACCTATATAGATAACACAACCAACAATTAAATTCACAGTTACACCACCAATCATAACAATTAATCTTTGCCAAGCTGGTTTAGAACGGAACTCCCAATCTTCTGGTGGCTTCTCCATTTGTTCTTTATCCATGGATTCGTCGATCATTCCAGAAATTTTAACATATCCTCCCAATGGAATCCATCCAATTCCCCATTCTGTATCCTTAATTTTCTTTTTGAATAAGGAAAATTTATAATCAAAGAATAAGTAAAATTTTTCTACTTTTATGTTAAACCACCTAGCTGGTAAATAGTGACCAAACTCGTGTAAAACAATTAATAATGATAAGCTTAATAATAATTGACCGCCCTGTATAAGGTATTCCATGTTTTAAATTTGAAAAGCCAAAGTTAACCGATTTATTTTTTATGTGGATTTAATATCCGTTAAAAGTTCAAAAAATCAGTCAAGCACCATTTATGCGATCAAAAAACTCAAAGTTTTTTCAACAACTGCTTTCATATCATCAGGCAAAGTCGTCGATTCCCATGGATGTTTTGTTTGGAATGTATGCCCCGCTCCTTTTACAATTTCAATTCTTGTATCGGTCCAGCGTGATATCAAAATACCTTCTGAAATACTGACAGACAAATCCATATCTCCATGTATTTGAATAAATGGTTTAGTCATTTTTTCACAAGCGGATTCAATATTTAGATTAGATTTATTAATCAGGTAATCTTCATAAAAGCTATAAAAGTGCGGCATTTGCTGATTTGTTCTAACATTTGCAACATACATCACTCCTGCTAATTCCCAATCAGTTAATTCATCATCTTTGGGAAACCTATTCTCAATATTCGAAATTCCAGCCCATGACACTACTTTATTTATGCGTTCATCCTTAGCTCCTTGCAAAATCACCATTCCTCCTCCTCTGCTATGTCCAATAAGGTGAATTGGAATTTGCCACTTTCTTTCTACACAAATGCGATCTGCAATAGTGATCATTTTTTCCAGATCAAATAACTCTAATGAATACGTATTTTTACCAAAACTATCTAAGTCTGGAAAGTCTATTGGTTCTAACTCTGTTCCGCCATTGTGTGAAAAATTGAACTTAATGAATCCAAAGTTATTTTCAACAAAATATTTTGCCACTAAATCCCAAGCACCCCAATCTTTAAAACCTTTATAACCATGAGCGAAAACAATCATTCCAATGGGATTTTCTGGTAAAAAAATATCATACAATGCTACTCGATTATTACCTCCTATGTATTTTTTATTTTTCAATTCAATCATAAAAACTATCTTTAAACTCTTTAGTGAAAAATTAAGAATTCATTATGCCACTAATGCAAAATAATAAAAATAAATGAAACCAATAAAATGGTTCGTATTAGCATTATTCGCAGCAATTGTAATTAGTTGTGGATCTGGAAATGGTAAATTACATAAGGTTGGTAATTTAGAAATATATTACAGTAAGGAGATTCAGATAGAATACGTAAAATCGCTAGGTATTTTTTTTAAAGAAAATAAACTCATTCATCCATCACAAGTACACTCGGTAAAACTAACTAGTAATTCAGATTCTTTTGTTTTAAAAATGATTCTGAATGACAGTTTAAAATCTGTACCTGACAGCAAACTAAAAGAAATTGCATTTTTAGAGGAAGCCATAGGTACAAACGTTTTTAAAAATCGTAATTTTGTCATTGAAATTACAGATTCATATTTTAACCCAATAATAGTAAGATAATTTGAAAATATCTGCCTCTATATACTCTGATAAAATCAATACTTTGGCCACAACCATTCAAAATTTGAATGATAACTATGTAGACATGATCCATGTAGATTGTAAGGATAATTTAGCTGTTTTTGATGACGTTGCCACAATGAAATCTAATTCAAAAATTCCAATCGATCTGCATATCATTACTGGGAATCCAGAAGCTTACTTTGATGGAATTAAAAAACACCAAATTGATTTTGTTACTTTTCAATATGAAGATTTAACTGACAAAACGCTAAATATCCCTAACGATTTTAAAGGTCAACTTGGTTTATCTATTACATCTAATACTCCAATAGAAGTATTTGAACAATATAAAGATAGGTTTGACTTCATTTTATTTATGGCCACTATTCCAGGCGAAAGTGGTGGCTCATTTGATAGTCGAAATTTTAGACGCATAAGAGATTTTAAAAAACAGTTCCCAAATAAACGGATTCATGTTGACGGTGGTGTTAATGGTGAAGTTTCATTTATTTTAAGAAATATGGGAGTTTATGCTTCCGTTTCTGGATCATACCTTTTCAATTCAAGTACGATTGGCTCTGCACTATTAAACTTGAAACTAAATGAAATTGAATCGCACTTTTTGGTGAAAGACTTTATGTTAGACTTAGACGAGTCACCTTACCTATTTAGAGATCAATTAAACCTAAAAAATGTCATTAATACTATGAACCAAGGTAAACTCGGGTTCACCGCTGTTCTGGAAGCTGACAATATCCTTAACGGAATTATAGGCAATGCTGATTTAAGAAGTGGGTTATTGCAACATATTGAACAATTAAATGGCATTGAAATGAATCAAATCATTAATAGTTCGCCACTCGTAATAAACGAAAACGCTTCTGTTTTAGACATGATTAGATTTGTCAAAAACAGTAATAAAACAATACTGTATCTTCCGGTTGTCAATGATAACAATGAACTGGTGGGTACACTTAACTTTATGAATTTAATTAAAGGAGAAATATGATTATCCATTTAAAAAAAGAAATTGGCTTAGGTAAAGCTAATGAAGTAGCTGCTAAGGCTGGTGCTTTCGTCATTGAAAGAAAGTCACACTTTGTATTAATCACATCATCTTCATTAAAAGAAGTACCTAATGGTATTGAAGATTTGGTTTTGGAGAGTTTTACTTTTCCGGATGATATGCAATTATCTTCAAGACAATACATGAATGAAACTCGTGAGATTCAATTTGGAAATGTAAGAATTGGTGGTAAAACTAATAATACCATTATGATTGCTGGCCCTTGTTCAGTTGAATCGGAATCACAAATTCAAGCGTCAAGTGAATTATTAAAATCTATGAATTTAAGCATGCTGAGAGGCGGTTGCTATAAACCAAGAACTTCACCTTACAGCTTTCAAGGATTAGGCTTTGCCGGTTTACAACTACTTTCAAAAATGAGATCACAGCATGGATTAGCTGTTATTACAGAAGTAAGAGATGCTACTCATGTACACGAAGTAATTGAAAATTCTGATATTATTCAAATTGGTGCAAAAGCCATGTACGATCAAGGTATTTTGCGTGCTTGTGCTAAAACAACTAAACCCGTTATGATTAAGCGCGGATTTGGTTCAACACTGCAAGAAACTGTTCAATGTGCGGAATTTGTATTATCAGGTGGAAATGATAATGTTGCCATTTGTGAAAGAGGGTTACGTACTTTTGAAACAAAAACAAGGTTTACCCTTGACTTATGCGGTGTAGCATACCTAAAGGAATATACTAATTTACCTGTTATTTTAGATCCAAGTCACGCTATGGGCCATGCTTACGGAGTACCAGATTTAACCCGTGCTTGTATGGCTATGGGAGTAGATGGATTAATTATTGAAGTGCACCCTACACCTAAAACAGCTAAATCGGATGCATCTCAGCAGTTAAATCATGCAGAATTTGAGGCGCTGATGCAGTCATTACCAGCAATAGGTAATGCCATTGGTAGAAACTTGGTATAAGTATTGCATATTATGAACTAATATTAAATAAAGACATCAAAATAAATACACTATTTTATGAGACTTATTCTTTTCACTTTTCTAATTTTTTGCTCGTTAAATAGCCATGCTCAACCCGCCAATTTATCAGGAAAATCCAATTCTGAAATTTCGCAGTATTATATTAATTATTTACGAAAAGGTGTTTTATTGGTCAGACTCCAGACTAAAAGCCGCAAAATAGCCATTTTAGAGCGTGCCGGTAACCTTGCTGCTGCTGATAAGGTAAGAAACGATCAAATAAAAACGAATAAAAGTATTATAAAAGCATTTAAAGATGGCTTTTCTTTTTGTCCAGTTTATTTCTTTTATAGTCATGACTCAAAACATGTTAAATCTTATCAGCTTGATAGTGTCGATTTTTTAAATGAATATTTAGAAATAGATGGGTCAATACAACCACCTAATCAATTTTTGACCGCTGAATTCGGTCTTATTCAAGAAGACACAGCTCAAAATTTTGAGGGATACAGTCGTGATTACAAAAAAGACTCGATTAAGGGCCTATATCCAAACAAACAATATGCAAGTGGCACAAATATGAGTTTTGGTGCACTTATTATTAAAAGTGATCAATTTATTCAGTTACCGCGCCCATTCCCATATTATGCAAGAAATCTAGCCACTCTTCCTATTTTAAGAAGAAGTCACTATAAAGTAGTTACTGTGATGAATAATAAATTATTCGCATTTGCTAGACTATAGTTTATTATTTGATCGTAAAACTATCTAAAATAGCTTTCCCTAGCATTTTATAGGCTTCGTACTGAGTCTTCTCGCAAGTTAATGTCAAAACTATTGCTTTAGAATTTTTGACCCAATAATACTGTTGAAATGTTAAGACCTTTTTACCTTGACGTCCTGAGTAAACCATATTCTGATATGCACCATTTATACTAGAATCTCTAATATTAAGAATAGGCTCATATTCTGTTACCATTTGAGTCAATTGATGTTCAGTTAAGCTTGTATACTTACCCAATGTCATTGAACTATCTGTTAAGTTTTCAACAAAACAATTGACATTTTCTTTAAAGGAGTCATTCTTATCCGATTGAGGACTGATGATAAAAAATGAAACACCATATCGACCAGTTGTATCAACATCCCAATCATCAGGGTAATTTATCTTAAATTCTTTAATATTTAACTCTTTAAATGAATCTGAATTAAAAACTATTGGACTGTTATCTGAACTGATATCATTACAAGAGATATTAAAGCAAATAATAATAATGAAATAGATAAATTTTCTCAACTTTTAAGCTGTTTTATTTTCTGATTACATACAGCAATTCTGATTTTGGAATTCTGTAACGCTCAAATGTTTCACTTGGTAATTCTTTAGAAAAATCAACTATTTCTACTGTAAAACCAGCTTCTTCCAGTCGTTTAGGGTAATTCAAACCAAATAGCCTAACATGGTCATATTGCCAGAAATGCTTTTCGCGTTCCTCAGGACTTGTAATTGACCAATCCTCATAAGTCTCATTTCTATTCACATCAATTGGCACTTGCATAATTCCCCAACCTCCTGGTTTCATAATTCGATACAACTCTTTCATGCATTGTAAGTCATCTTTCACATGTTCCATAACATGATTGCAAAATATAACCTCATACTGGTCGTCTTCCAACGGAATATCATGCAAGTCAAAATGTAAATCTGCTATAGGTGACAATAAATCACCAGTGGTATAGTCTAAATTTTTTTGTTTTTTAAATAGACCATGAAAACACTGCTCTGGCGCAATATGCATGACCTTTAGATTTGGTTTGGTAAAAAAATCTGACTTATTCTTCAAATATAACCACATCACACGGTGACGTTCTAAAGTTAAATCGTAAGGACAAAGAACATTGTCTCTATGCGCCACCTTAGAACCGTATGATAAAAATTTTCGGAATTTTTTTTCACAAACTGGACATTCCACTTTGTCACCTTTATAAACTAATGGAGCAAACACTCTAAACACATAACTGAGGCGAATTAATAAAGGGCGAGGTAAAGTATTGAGTAAATATTTATATAGCTTTTTCATCTGTTTTCTGTCTATTCTTTTTACCAGAAACAATTTACTAAAGTATGTTCTCAGTCGTTACCTAAAACTGTTTTAGCCGATTGTCTTCTAGAAATTTCGAAAGGCGAATATAAGAAATAAAATACGCTGTTCTTCTACTGCTTAATGACTTTATATTCAGACTTCGCATAATTTGAAGTCAATTCTACAATATAGACCCCCGCTGCCAATTCTATTCCTTTGAGAATTTCAACAGTTTCATCTAACGAAATAGGTGTGCTTGGCACTACCACTCTTCCATTTTCATCAATGAGCCTATAGTGGACAGAAGGAACACATTGCTCAATTAAATGAATATTTAGCACATTATCATCAGCTATAGGATTTGGATACACATCAGCAATAATACAAATCGAATCCTTCAAAATAGGATCAACAATTGTTGTATCGCTTGGTTCAGTAATTTCGACAGAGTCAACTTCAAGTTTTAACTCGGCAAAGCCTGCACATTCAGAACCGAAAGAGGCTGTAGAAGTAATTAATAAATATTTCGCATTTTTACCATCAAAATTAAGCAGTTGTAAACCTTCATAGTTATTCTTACCCGTACCTTGACTTAAGGTTACCTCTCCGTATTCAAACCAATTAATGCCATCTTCAGAATAATCAATTTCAGCAGTTTGAATACCATAATCAAGATATTCTGGTGCATTAATATTCCAAATACTTAAATTATACATTTCCATTATAGTTCCAAAATCATACATTATCCAATGAGATTCTGGTCTAGTGGTATTTGGATTTTCAGATTTTTCACAAGAAATCCACCCTTCATACCATGCCGTACTATGTCGATCAGGATAACATTGTGCAGTCGCCATAAATGGCATAATGATAAAAATGATGATATATAGTATAAGTTGTTTCATTACATGTTTAAAAAGCCAAGTGGTGGGTTGCTTGTTGATATGGTTGCTAAATTATGGAAGTTACCCAAATTTGGGAAAATAGTCGGTAAGTCACTTGGCAATAAGCCATACCACAATGCTAGTTCAGAAAATAAAGAATCGGTAGCCGTGGTTGGCACCATTACTCCACCATCAATATATTGCGGGCCTCCAATTTGTAATGTAGGATATGAACCGTAGACTTGATTTCCAACCACATCTCCGCCCATTACAATCGCATTTCCACCCCATGCATGGTCAGTACCATTCCCATTTGAAGTTAATGTACGGGCAAATTCAGAACCAACAAAAGTAGTCACATCATTAAATACACCCATTTCATTTAATACGGTTTTAAATTCAACTAATGCATCATTTACTTCTGTCATTCCTGATTCGTGGCGACTTAGTAAATCGTCATGATGATCCCAGCCACCATGTCTAACAAAAAATATTTGGCGTTCAAAACCAAGGGCACTTCTAGCTGCAATAGTTTTAGCAATCATTTCCATCTCACTCGAAATATTACTTGTTGAAAATGTAGTTGCAAATGGTGCTAGAGCATTAATTGCAGCTTCAAACTCTAACCCTGCTTCGAGCGAGGATCTAAAAGTATCTGCATACGTTTTTTGAAATGGATCTTGGTAATTATGATACAGTAAACTATCTGTCAATTCTTTTCTTGCTATGTTATTTCCCCAAGTTGAATTGTAGTACAATGGAAGTTTAGGGCCATTTTTATTCATACTAAATTCAACCGTATTATTTCCATATTGAAATACATTTGAACCACCCAAGGAAATATTCATTGAAATATTTTGATTCACATTTGTAGAACCAATCATATCTGCGATTTGACCTCCCCACCCTTTGTTAATTCTCATATGTGGGTGTGCAGTTTGCCAATGATTGTACTGATCTAAATGAGAAAACAACCCAACTGGTATTGGCACACTTCCATTTTGATACTGAGCAACAGTAGTCGGTTCAATTAAGGTACCAATATTCGATAATAGTGCCAAATCCCCATCATCAAACATTTGCTTGACCCCACCTAAACTTGGATGTAAACCATAATTATTTGAAGAAATGCCCAATAAATCATTTTGCGGAATGGCTAAATTTGATCGTGTTGTAGCATAATGACCATACTCTGTATTTGATTTTGGCGCCAACATATTAAATGAATCATTGCCACCATGTAAAAACACAAACACCATGGCTTTATAATTTCCAAAAGGCATTGTTGGTGGTGCACTCATTAAGGCGTTCAACGCTTTTAGTTGAACCATAGCAGAAGCTGGCGCCGACATTCCCAAAGCAGCTAAACTAGCTGTTTTTATGAAATTTCTACGCGATTGATTTGTCTTCTGCTTCATTTTAATTATTTTAATATTGTAAAATCCGGACTTACCATAATAATATACGCAGCCAATTTTATTTTACTCTGTAAGTCTGGTAATGAATTAGTATAATCTTCAAATTTAGTTTTAATAATAGACCTTGTATGTTCAGACAATTGACCATTGCATAAATAAATGTCTAAATAATCAAGTAAAGCATTTGGATCTTTTACAAGATCTATTAAATAGCTTAAATCAGAACGTGTATAGTGACTATTAAGAGCATCTGACGTATAACTAATGAATAAAATTTCACTTTCTACCCAATAGTAAACCATGTCAGCATAGCCGATAGCGGTTCTTGTATTATGAATCTCAAATTCTGGCCCAACCATATTTGCTGAGCCAATCAATCCGTTTGGTGCAAAATCAGGACTATAAAAATTAAATACGGTTTGTGAGTGCAATGGCGCTTGAATCATATTTTCTTGAGCCAAATAGGCATAATTCCAGTACCTATTTTTTCCATGTGGTGTAAATCCTCCAAATAACCTTGCAAATTGGGTATACCTTAGAATAGGTTCCTTTAACTTACCTTGACTTGGACCAGAAATAGCTGCACATGACCTTGCTTCATCATGTGTTAAAATAGCATTTACAACTGCTTTCATATCTCCTCTTATTCCGGAACCATTGTCGTTAAACTTTTCTGCAACTGTTTGAATATAGCCTGGGCTTGGATTCGACTTTACAAATTGTTGAATAAGTCTTCTTGAAATAAAAGGACCTACATTCGGATGGTTAAAAATATGGTCAATTGCCATATCAATATCAACTAAACCTGGTTGATTATCCGGTATAACATATCCATCAATAATTGTTTTAATTCCTTCTTCATGCTGTTCTTCATACATCATCATTGGTTTAGTAAAATCTGCTTGCCATATTCCTAAATAGAAATACAGGTTTCCTCCATCTAATCTTTCAGCAACACTTAAACCAGTAAATACTTTTGCCAACTCTTTAATATCATTATTATCGTAAGTCGGAATTGGAGCACCATTTCCATCTAATTTAAGTGAACCATCAATATTTAATTGGTTTAGGCCAATAGAAAACAACTGCATGATTTCACGTGCATAGTTTTCATCTGGGTGAAGGTTAGCCGAAGCATCAGTTTTAGGATTATTTAAATGACTCAAATAACTACCCATTGCAACATGAAGAGATACCTCCTTTAGAATATCTTTAAAATTTCCAAAGGCATTTCGTATTAAAATATCGTAGTATGAAGAAATCCCAATACCATAGTTACCAAGAGTACCTTCGGATGAGATGACTAGTATTTGACTTAAAGCATAAGCTGTTCTTTGCCTTAATTGATCATCAGCATTCATCATATTATTCCACCAAGCATAATCACAATGCCTATCGTCTGGACGATAAGTATAACTTGCTGAATCTCCTCCGTTTGCTATAAAATTTTCTAATCCCTGATTAAAGAAGGCTTGTGTAGAATCCATTAATAAAGTAGCAGGTAAAGCAAATTGTTGGGTCATCCAACTGTCAATATCACTTTCAGCCAATGCCTCAATATCTTCAACAGTACCTCCAAACCCAGCTTGCATTAAAAACCTTGCTGCATTTACCTTTGGTCCGACTAAACCACTCCCATTAATTGTTTGCGCACCATTTGCTTCTAAAATACCTTGATAAGCTTTAAAATCGGAACTGGTTGTTATTGATACACCGTTTGTTTGACCCGCACCCAAGTATTTCACATTCTGACTATATATTTCAGAACTAAATACTAAAAAGAATAGTATTAAATATGGTTTACGCACAAATGGTCTACTTTTTATAAATATACGATTTTTTTGGGATTTAAACAGATTTTCAATAATTCCTTGCAATTACAATGGGTCTTATTATTATATTACATCACCAAATCCATATATTATGAAAAATATACGACAATGGGCCCTTGTGCCAACCTTGCTTTTCTTTTCACTTTTTATAGTATCATCAGCACCTGGAGACTGGGAGTTAATTGGTGAAAAGAACATTAATTTAGCTTTAGAATCGGATGTGTTACATCTTGGTGCTAAAGAAGGTGTTTTTACAAAGTTAAAGTTTAAAATCCTCAAGCAA
This sequence comes from Crocinitomicaceae bacterium, assembly GCA_045107045.1. Taxonomy (GTDB): domain Bacteria; phylum Bacteroidota; class Bacteroidia; order Flavobacteriales_D; family Crocinitomicaceae; genus Putridiphycobacter. The sequence goes on along the minus strand of JBGCFR010000019.1, from coordinate 30,944 downwards.
CCTGTCTTTATCCATCATATTACTGTAGTATATGGAAATGGTCAAGAAGATAGAAAAGTGCTTAAACGAAAATTTAAGGCAGGTGCGGAATCACCTGCAATTGATTTACCAGGAAACAAACGAATAATAAAAAAAATTAAATTTTTGTACAAAACGAATAAAAAAGCTAAGCGAAAAGCTAACATCATTATTTTCGGTAAACACTAGTTTTTATTATTTTATGTGGAAAACGGATAATGTTCCGTTTTGTCCACTTAGTATAATTTGATCCCCTTGAATGAGCGCAGTGTAAAAAGGCTGTTTGGTAAGTTTCAGCCATTTTTTGCCCTTATTTATTGAATAATATGCACCTAAACGCCCAGTAGCAACTAGCAATTTACCGTTGTAAATGCTTTGTATGCACGATATATAGCCAGGCAAACCTAATGAAATATTAGCCCAGGTTTTACCGCCATCAGCTGTAATAAAAACTACACTATCACTATATTCCTTTTCAACATAACTCCCTCCAGCAATTACACCTTCGGCTTCATTCCAAAAAGAAGATGAATATATTCCGAAACTTTTTCCTGACTTCATTGGTGTATTTATGGCTATCCAGTCTGACCCACCGTTCATTGACCGAATAAATCTTGAAGTATCTGAAGCCCCTGTCACAAAACCAATGGTTTCGTTATTTTGTGAAATACCAGAATTACTCGCCGCAAAACCAGCTTCATTCTTTAATGGCATTGGTAGATCGTTTGAATCTAGTGCTTCCCAGCTGTTGCCATAGTCAAGTGTTCTGTATAATGTGAAACGGCCTTTCATTGGATCTCCCATCACAAATCCATGACCAAATTGATTAATACTAATGGCGTCAAAAAAAGCACCAGGCACGAATAATTTTGCGTCAGCTACTTTTTTATCAAAACTATATTTGTAGACTATACCATCATCACCTGAATTCATTAATAAAAGGGAATTATCATTAAGATATTTAATCCCTCTTAAATCATTTGCTGGCACTGAAAAACTGTCAATTACTACTTTAGAATTAATGTTAAATACAGTGACTCTTCCCTTAGCCCCTGAAACATATAGTATCGAGTCATTTATTGCCAGACCTCTTGAATGGAATCCTTCACTGCTATGTCCATTATAAGCTTCAATATATTGGGGCGGTGCACAAGAATTAGCAAAAAGTAAAATAAGGATTATTGAATATAATTTTATCATTTAACACCATTTAATATCCAGCGCTAAAGCTATTCAAAAACAAATGATTTACTGAGTCTTGTAGTTCTGGTTTGATAAAGTAACCATTTATCTCCTCAACATGCACTGGTTCGTATTTTTCGTTGTTCCATTCGTGCCGAATACCAATTAATCCCATTTCAGGATCTTTATAGCCAATCAGCAAATCATTATAACCTGATGCAGTTGATCTATACTCAATTAAAAATCCAAAATATCGATTAATAATTTTATACTTGTTAAAGGATTTCATAATTACTAATACTTGTTTAACTGGAGCATTATACAACCCTTCTTTCATTTCAAGAATAAAACCTTTTTTAGAAGAAATTTCTTGACCCATTGGAAACACTCTAAACTTTTTATAATCGCAAGGTTCAAGAACGGTATTAGTATCTGATAAGGAACAAATATTTAAATTTTGGATGGCTTTTAAAACATCTTCATCTACTAGTTCTGGATAGTCATTTTCAACTAAGATAGTATCACTATCATAAACATCTATCGTTACTTTAGGAGACACTGAATCACTGCAACTGCAAATAAATAGGCAAACAAAAATGTATAAAGAAGTGAATTGTCTCATTTGGATTATATTGGAAAAACAGTTTTTGCCATTTCTTCAGAGTTTTGAAAAGCAGACATATCTAATCCTGGTCTTTGATTAATTGATTCAAGATATCTTAACATGACTTCAGTGGGCATATTACCAACCAAATCATCATCAGCCATTGGGCAGCCACCAAACCCCTTAATAGCACCATCAAATCTTAAACATCCAGCTTTTACCGCTGCTTCAACTTTTTCAGTTGCCGTTTCAGGTGTTGAGTGCAAATGTGCTCCAAATTCAACATTTGGAAATTCTTTTATTAATGTCGAAAATAAGTAATCAATATTTTCAGGAGACGAAACACCAACCGTATCTGAAAGTGCCAAAATTTTAATGTCAAGCTGCTTGTGTAACTCTTCACTCCACTTTGCAACTATTTCAGCATCCCATGGATCATTATATGGATTACCAAAGGCCATTGATAAATACACCACTAATTCTTTGTTTCGCTTTATTGCTAGGTTTTGAATGTCCTCTACCCTGCGCAAAGACTCAGATATACCTGCATTTGTATTTCGCTTCTGAAAAGTTTCAGAAACAGAAAAAGGATAACCTAAATACTTAATTTCATCAAAATTTGCTGCGTCATTCGCCCCCCTTTGATTTGCTATAATTGCAAGCAAATTACTTTCTGTATGGTCTAGTTCAAGACGAGATAGCACATCTGCAGTATCCCTTAATTGAGGAATCGCTTTTGGGGATACAAAACTACCAAAATCAATAGTATCAAACCCTACTTTTAACAAGGTATTAATATAATCAGCTTTGGTTTGAGTTGGTATAAAATCGTGCAGTCCTTGCATTGCATCTCTGGGACATTCAATAATCTTAATCATGCTGTATTAGGTTTAATTCTACCAATTTTTTATTGATTGACTTGATGAGCTTTGGTCCTTCATAAACAAAGCCAGTATATACTTGTACCAAACTTGCCCCAGCTTTTATTTTTTCAACCGCATCTTCGGCAGAGTGAATACCTCCAACCCCTATAATTGGAAATGACTTATTCGAATTTTCCGACAAATAACTGATGACATGATTACTTCTACCCTTCACTGGTTGTCCACTTAAACCGCCATTACCAATGGTTTCCAAGACAGTTTTACTTGTTTTTAAGCCTTGTCGGTTTGTAGATGTATTTGCTGCTATTACACCATCAATATTTGTTTCTGATACGACTTCAATAATTTCATCTAATTGCTGATTGTTAAGATCCGGTGCTATTTTTAGTAGAATAGGTTTTTTAAGGTTTTGCAAATTATTATATCCTTGCAATGTATTTAACAATTCCAGTATAAAGTCTTTATCCTGCAGTTTAGCCATACTTCCAACATTTGGGCAGCTAATATTAACTACAAAATAATCTACATATGAATGGAGTGCCTTAAAGTTATCAAGATAATCAGCAATGTATCCATCACTCAAAGTGTCAGTATTTTTGCCAATATTGCCCCCAATAATAAGCTTAGTTTTTCGTTTTTTGAGTCTTTCAACCAAAGCTTTAACCCCTTTATTATTGAATCCCATTCTATTAATCAAACCACTATCTGCTTTTAAACGAAACAGTCGTTTTTTTGGATTTCCTGATTGCGCAAGAGGAGTTACAGTGCCAACTTCAATAAAGCCAAACCCAAAGCTCTCGAGCTCATTAAACAATTCCCCATTTTTATCAAAACCAGCCGCTAAACCAACTGGATTTTTGAATGTTAAGCCAAATAAATTTTGCTCCAACTTTGTGTTAACAACACTATAGCTAGATTTAAGAATTTTAGAAACTAAAGGGATTTTTGATGTAAACTTTATAAATCCAAAGGTAAAATGGTGTACTTTTTCAGGGTCAAATAAAAATAATATTGGTCGGATGATGAGTTTATACATAAAAAAAACGCATTTTTTACAAAGTTAAAAATGCGTTTCAATATTTGCTTGAATTTTAAGTCAATTTAACACTATCACTATTTATTAGTCTCTCTAATATACAAGTGTATATTTTAAAGGTGATAACCCTATTGATTTGCTTTCATTAATAACACCTTTAATTTGTTCAAAGTAAACTTCAGTATTAACGTTTGCAGATTGCAAGGCCTCCAGCATTTCAGGGGTTAACTCTTTGCTTGATGAGCTATAGATTTTGGCTCCAAATTCGGTAGCTAAATGCATTTCAAATCCATCAATTGGTATTTCAGAGTCAGTAGTAACGCTTACGCCCTTTTTTAGTTTATTTAGGCTAAGTTGTCCACCAATTTTACCATTAATTCTTGGATGATTTTGAAGAGCAGCGTTATTGCTCGACTTCTCCAATTCCTTCAATGGCTCCTTAAGAATTGATTCGGAATCTAAAGCTTCTTCAGTTTTCGATTTTAATTTATTATTTTGTTTTAAAGTAGATGTATTATCATGTATTTGTTTTTTTTTTAAGGTAATTACTTTAGGGGTTTCACTTATTTGGTTCTTTTGCTCTTCATTTGAAGTTTCCATACTAGCCAAATAAATAGTTTTTGTGGGGTGTTCAGGAGGTACACTTTCTGTCACTTCCGCTAATTGCGGCAATTCCGCAGGACTGTCGACGAAACTGTATGTCGTTCCAATCAACAATCCTACTGTTGCCATACCAGTAACCCCAAAAAACCAGGGGTTCTTATAAAAGGGTTTTTTCATGATATGAAAGTCATTCAATAGACCATCAAAATCTTTTTGATGCGCAATTTCATCTGAAGACAACTTTGGGCGGTCTTGTCTAATATTATAATTGTCCATATGCTTTTTTATATGTTTTTTTCATTTTGTTAATCACTCTATGTGTTTTAACTTTGGCATTATTCTCAGTTAATTCAAGAATTTCACCAATCTCTCTATAAGATCTTTTTTCAAAATAACGCATTTCGATTAATTGAACCTCTGTTTCTTTCAAAGTACCAATGACAGTCAATAAAATTTGTCTGTTTTCATCAGTTGTATCCTCCTCCCAATCTTCAATAAAGCCTTCTAATTGAACGGTTTCTACATTTACGGTTCGCTTTGCTTTTTTCTCTCTAAAAGATTGATAAACTTCACTCTTAGCAATTCTGTATAACCATGAAGAGAAAGGAACACCTCTATATTCATAGCGTTCAATATTGTTCATTGCTTTTAAGAATACTTGACTAGCAACATCAAATGCGAGGTCCTTGTCGTCCATTCTTTGGTAGATATATCTAAATATCTGTTCATAATACTTGTCGTAAAGCGGCGCGAACCTCTTTGGGTCTCTTTGCGCTGCTTTGACCAACTGAAGCTCCTTTTGGAGCTTTTCCTCAGTGTGATGGTAAAGCGGATTAATTGACATAATTTACTTGTTTTGGTTTTGGTTTTTTTTTCTTTGCACAAGCATAACTATTCTATTAAAAATGGTTACACTCTTTTTTATAACGCAATAATGAATCCTTTTATTATACTTTAGAGCCAGCATTAAAATTCCAAAATGATTTACATCTGAAATATTTAGAATTATTTATTACTTTTGTTTGAATTTGACATTTTGATAACCAACTATGAAATCAATCACTAAATTTTCTGTATTTGTTCTTATTTTGAGTGCAATTTCTTGTGGAAAAACCAAGCCGGTAACTGCATGTATTGAATTAGACAAAGTAAGTATTTCTTCTGGTGAAGATATTACTTTCACATCATGTTCAGAAAACGAATGGAGTTATATTTGGGAGATATTAGGTCCAGATTCAGCTGCGGAGAACAGTTTAATGTGGAATGATAAAGTATTTACTAGAACATTGGAGACTCCCGGATCGTATACAGTGAAGTTAACGACCTATAGTGATTTTTCATTTTTAGGTGATGCTGCTTCAGAATCGTCAAGTTTTACAGTTAATTAAGCTAAGTTAATCTTCATAAGCACCAATATCAGGAGTAATACCACTTCTACTGTTTCCCAATATATCTGTTGACAGGCCTGTTAAACTATTTCCAGAATCATCAAGTGGTGATCCGTCTTCAAATGTAAAATCTGACTCTGAACTATTCAAAAATAATGGGCTTTGATTCCAAATAATATCAATAAAATTACTGGATTCATATATTTCATCAACTTCTCTTAACATCAAACAATTTCGAAAGCTTGTCTCAAAAGGCACCGGACTATCAATAAGGGTATCAATTACTATTTCGTTGGCTGCATTACCGTACATAACACAATTATCGAAACTAGTATTTAAAACAGGTCTTACATATGCTATTTCATTAATGGTAAAATAATTTTTAATGGCAAAAGCTGGCCCTCCCCTTGAACCTGTCCAATAGTTAACAAAATTGCAGTGCTTAAACTGAGCTTCACCTCCAGCAAATAAATAAGCTGAGATTAGACCGGCCTTGCCAAATACACAATTTTCAGCCTTAGCCATTGCGCCAGCATTCAAAAACAAATTGTAAAATTGGCTATTTCGAATAATGGTGTTTTTTAAATCTAATGTTAAATTGCTGACTGTTGTATCTACTCTTAGTCCTATCGCTGCATTTTTAATAATGGCATAATCAATAGTTGAAGTATTAGCTTGTGACAGAATTATACCTCCCCATTGTCCAGCATCATCATCATAAAAAGACTCCAATCTATCATGTTTAAACTCTACTTCATTGCCAAGAGATCCATTTATATTTAAAGTACTTTTATATACATATAAATATGAGTTTTTATGGGAGAATATTTGAGTTCCTGCTGGTATATTGAGAGTTAAGTTCGAATCTACACTAGGGAAACCGACTGCCGCTAAGCCATAAATAACATGAGGTTTATCATTTTGCCATGGTTCATTATCACTAACAATTTCATTGACATGAAAATAAGCATCTTGCCCCCAAACCACTAATTTGACATATTGATCTTTACCATTAGTTTTAAACCGAATAGAATCTTCAATTATCATGGGAAGGTTACCATTATTTACAGATAAAGTCACCTCTACAAACATAAACAATGAATCATTTCTTGCTAAATCAAGGTCATTAAATTTTCTGCCGCTCAAACCATCCAAATTCAGTGAAAAGGGAGAATTACTGCCACCTGCTAGTTCAACCTCTTCAATTTTTAGCGTTAAATTATTCCTATTGTAAATCTTGAGTTTTTTGGTAGTTGACCCCACTGTTGTAAATACCGTATCAAATAATACGGTATCATTAGAAAAGGCTAAGTTTTCCTTGGAATATGCAATTTTCTTTTTACAAGAACTGCCTAAAAAAACTAGCGTCAGACTTAAGAAAATTAGTAAATATTTCATAATTTTGATCCTCAAATATACAATACGCATTTTAATTACTTTTATTTTACAAATTAAATAATTGTATTTAAAAATAAATTATGTACATTTGCACTCCGATTTCGGATAATAAAATTAGAGCATTAATATAAGAATTGAGATGAAAAAAGGAATTCACCCAGAAGAATACAGAAAAGTTGTTTTTAAGGACATGACGAATGATTATGCATTTTTATGCAACTCATGTGCTCCATCAAAAGAAACAGTTGCTTGGGAAGACGGAAATGAGTACCCACTAATAAAATTAGATATCTCTCACAAGTCACATCCTTTCTTTACTGGAAAATTACAATTTGTGGATACTGCGGGACGTATTGATAAATTCAAAAACAGATACGGAAAGAATCTTAAGAAATAAAAAAAATTCATACTTTTATAAAGCCTCAATATTGAGGCTTTTTTTTTACCCTGTTTTTTATGATTATAAAATTTACTGATAACGAAAAACATCTTTCATTTTGTCCGCTTACTTTAACTCGTCCAGTATGTGACTTAAGATTTGGTATTTTAACCATACAGGGCACTTGGCAAACCTTATTAGAAGTCAATGGGACTTCTTGTCATTTCTTTTATGAAACAGAAGAATACTTAACACCTAAATTTGAAAATACTGATCAATTCGATTATTTAATAGCAGGAAATTTTAAACCTACGTCTACCACTCTATCAGCAATAATGGCTATGGCTGATAATAGTAGCTTATATGTAAATGGACATTGGTTAGCTACAAAAGGTACTCACAATGGTACTATTGTCGAGATTGAGGATCCGGAAGCTATATGGTTAGAGAATATTTGGGATTTATTTCAGCAGAATGCTGCAGCCATTCGAATAGATTTTCAATTGTTAACTGACAATAAAACATCTGCTCCTCCGTCAAACACCAATCAAATATTAGGTGCGGAAAATCTTTTTATTGAACCTGGTGCTAAGATAGAATGTGCTATATTAAACGCAAGCACTGGACCAATATACATTGGAAAAAATGCAGAAGTAATGGAAGGCGCTATTATTAGAGGTCCTTTTGCATTAGGTACTCATGCCACTGTTAAAATGGGGGCTAAAATTTATGGACCAACTACCATTGGTCCTGAGTGTAAAGTTGGTGGGGAAATTTCGAACTCCATATTACATGGCTATAGTAATAAGGGACATGATGGGTTTATTGGCAATAGTTTAATTGGGGAATGGTGCAATCTAGGAGCAGACACCAATTCATCCAACTTAAAGAACAACTATGGTCAAGTTAAACTTTATGACTTTAAAACTAAAACTATGGCACAAACACCATTACAGTTTTGCGGCTTATTGATGGGAGACCATTCAAAAACCGGTATCAATACTATGCTAAATACTGCCACAACAGTTGGTGTATCAGCAAATCTTTTTGGAGCAGAATTCCCACCCAAATATATTCCCTCTTTCTCATGGGGTAGCAATGATCGCTTTGTATTTATTAAGGCCCTTGAAGTAGCCGAAAATATGATGGGTAGGAGAAATTTAGATCTGACTGAAGACGATAAATCAATTTTGCAATATTTATATAAAGTTGAATAACAAATTAGACACCATTGTCAACATCTAACCATTTGCAACTTCTAGTTTTCCATTCTTATTTGTGCCAACAACTATTTGAGTCATTAAAATCTCTGATTTTTTTAGTTTAGTAAGACTTTTAAAAAATGATTACCATTGATTAGTATTTGAAGATTAATTTATTTTGGCATAATGGTTGAACTATATATTGACAGGAGAATTATTTACATAAATTGGTGATAATTTAAGACAGAAATGACAAGACCTGTACTCCGAGAATTGTAAAAATGACAAACTGACAAAAAACTGCACATATGTCTGACTTTATGCATGAAGACTTTATAGATTTAGCAAATATCATTGACCAAGACGCTGAATTCGTCCCATTAATATCTGAAGAAGAAGAGGATACAATGAACAAAGAACCGATTCCTGAGGTTCTTCCAATATTACCATTAAGAAATAATGTTTTATTTCCTGGTGTTGTCATTCCTATTACTGTTGGAAGAGACAAATCAATCAAGTTAATTGAAGAGGCCTATGCTTCCGATAAAACGATTGGTGTTGTTGCTCAAAAAAAACCTGAAATACAAGAGCCAGAGTCTAGTGATCTGCACCCTATTGGAACCGTTGCTACAATTATTAAGAAATTAAAAATGCCTGATGGCTCAACAACCATTATTATTCAAGGCAAAAAGCGATTCCAAACTAGCTCATATATTCAAACTGAGCCCTATTTTAAGGCGCTAGTTGCCGGGCTAATAGATGTTAAAATTGATATGTCTGAGGACAAAAATCAAGCACTAGTGGACTCTATGAAAGAAATGGCGCTTAAAATCATTAAGGATTCTCCAAATATTCCTTCTGATGCAGCTTTTGCTATTAAAAATATAGAGAGTCCTACTTTTATGGCCAATTTCATCTCTTCCAACCTAAGCGGAGACGTCCATCAAAAGCAAGCGCTTTTAGAGATTAATAGTTTGGATTCAAGAATTGAAAAGGTTTTATCCCATTTATCTGAAGAGTTGAAAATGCTGAAGATGAAAAATGAAATTCAAAGTAAAGTTAAGGTTGATATTGATAAACAACAACGTGAGTACTTTTTGAATCAGCAAATGCGAACGATTCAAGAAGAGCTCGGTGGAAATCCTGTTGAAGCTGAAATTGATGAATTTGAAAAGCGTGCTAAAAAGAAAAAATGGAGTAAAACAGTAAGGAAAGCATTTGACAAAGAAATTAAGAAACTGCAAAGAATGAATCCACAAGGGGCAGAATATTCTGTTCAACTCAACTATATTGATTTAATTTTAGATCTCCCTTGGAATAAGAAAACGAAAGATATATTTGACTTAAAAAGAGCTCAAGAAATATTGGATAGAGACCATTTTGGTCTAGAAAAGGTAAAGGAAAGAATTGTAGAATACCTGGCTGTACTCAAGCTTAAAGGAGATATGAAGTCCCCTATTCTTTGTTTATACGGGCCTCCTGGAGTCGGAAAAACCTCATTAGGTAAATCGATTGCTGAGGCATTGGGTAGAAAATATGTCCGTGTATCACTTGGTGGTGTGCATGATGAATCTGAAATTAGAGGACATAGACGTACCTATATTGGTGCCATGCCAGGCAGGATTATTCAAAATTTAAGAAAAGCCAAAACTTCTAATCCAGTATTTGTTCTAGATGAAATTGATAAAGTAGGAAGAAGTAATCATGGTGACCCGTCTTCGGCTTTGTTAGAAGTATTAGATCCTGAACAAAATAGTACGTTTAATGACAATTTTGTAGAGTTAGACTACGATTTATCAAAAGTTTTATTCATTGCAACAGCAAATAATCTATCCACTATTCAAGGTCCATTGCGAGACAGAATGGAAATTATTGAAGTAACAGGATATACTGTTGAAGAAAAGATCCAAATAGCAAAACATCATTTAATTCCAAGACAAGTTGATAACCATGGAATTAAAAAAACAGATATTACACTATCTGATCAATTACTAGAAAAAGTAGTCACTGATTATACTGCTGAATCTGGGGTTCGAACTTTAGAAAAACGAATTGCAAAAATTATTCGAAACCGTGCAAAGCTAATCGCTATGGACGAATCATTTGAAAAACTGGTTAAAGAAGAAGAATTAAAAACGATTCTCGGCCCTGCCCATGGAAAAGACAAGTATATTGGCAATGATTTTGCTGGTGTTGTGACTGGTTTAGCATGGACTCAAGTTGGAGGTGACATTTTATATATTGAAACCAGCTTGACCAAAGGAAAAGGCAAACTCACATTAACAGGCAGCTTAGGTGATGTCATGAAAGAATCAGCTGTATTGGCGCATCAATATCTAAAAGCACATGCACATTTAATAAGTATTGAGCCTGAAATATTTGACAAATGGGATGTTCATGTTCACGTACCAGAAGGTGCTACACCAAAGGATGGTCCATCTGCAGGTATTACAATGTTAACAGCTATGGCATCTGCTTTTACTCAACGTAAAATAAAGAAAAATTTAGCTATGACAGGCGAAATTACTTTAAGAGGCGCAGTATTGCCAGTTGGAGGAATTAAAGAAAAGATACTTGCTGCTAAACGTGCAAATATTAAGGAGATTATATTGTGTGAGAAAAATAAAAGGGACATTGACGATATAAAGCCTTCGTATTTAAAAGGTTTAAAGTTTCATTATGTAAAAACCATGGACGAAGTGCTTAAAATTGCCTTGATAGCGGAGAAAGTTAAATCACCTAAAGTAATAGATTAAATAATTTCAAAATTGTATTAATTGATGAATTTTTTTTAAAAATAGAGGTTACATTAGTATCGTCTGATTAATAAAAAATTGGTAGTATGAAAAAAATATTAGTATTTATCTTTGTCGTAATAGCAATTACTCCAACAAGCATATGCCAAGTAAACCCCAATGCAATTGGATTAAGAGGTGGTAGAGGCAATTTGGGCACAGGTGCAGAATTAACCTATCAAAAAGGAATTGGCGAAGCTAACCGTTTAGAATTAGATATAGGGCTTCGCAGCTCATCTAACTTTTCCTATTTTACTTTAACTGGTATTTACCATTGGGTAAAACCAATAACAGATGGATTAAACTGGTACGCAGGACCAGGCTTGCAAGCGGGATATCATTCCTCTTCATTTAATAATCTTCCAAATGGTATTTTCATTGGAATTGGTGGTCAACTTGGCTTAGAGTTCGATTTTAATGATGAACTAGATATACCACTTTTGATAAGCATTGATACCCGCCCAATGTTTGGATTTGGTGTTGGCTTTAACTATGGCGGAAATTTGGCCTTGAGGTATACTTTTTAAAAGACAAGAATACAGAGGAATTAGTAACTTTTATCAAATTGAAAACATAAGGTAAAAAGAAAGCATGTTATCAATTGATAACATGCTTTCTTTAGAGTTATTCTATTTCTGTTAGCTACCACAATATAAACAACCATCCTCATCATCATAATTGTCTAATTCTGGTTGCGTTTCAATTTCTGGTTGCAATTGTTTTTTTAATTCATAAATGGCCTGTTGTGTCTCACCATCTTCAAATAAATTTCCAGTTAATTTCGTTTTTAAAGCCTTAATTTCTTCGTGAATCGCCTCTTCATTTATTACCACTTCGCTCATCTTAGTTTTTTGTTTGTTCACTCAAATATACAAATCATATCCAAACAATAAAAATTATTATTTTAACAAGCAGTTGTTAACTAAATGAATTAAAATACTGACTAATAAATACTTAAATCTTGATGTGAAAAAATAAATTGAATACTAAAGTATTAACAATACACACAACTTTTCCACAAGTCATTCAGCTATTTTGAAGGATTTTTGTTGTCAAAGATTCTAAATGTGACTCCATCTATACTATAAGCCTCCTGGTATGAATACGTTTTATCAAGATAAGCCTCCACCCCGTTTTCAGGAGAATGGAAATTAGCTGCCCGGTCTACAAAAACTATTGACTTAATTGATGATTCCAATTCTATTTCAGAAAAGTGATTTACTGGATAAATGAATTGTTCGTTTAGCGGTATTTTAAATACAGAACGTTCATTATATTTATTAAAGTATGTACTAAACAAATTACGATCTAAGTAATATACAACTTCCTTATCATACCAATCTGGACAAATAATAATGGCTGTTTGCTCGTGCTTATTGTATTTTGCAACCTCAAATGCAACTGATTTTGTATCTTGATGGAAGCCACTCATTTTATTATCTTTAGTACTGATATTGAATGAAAAAATCATGACTAATATTAATATCAGATGGACAGCCAAGTTTAGCTTCAGATACTGGCTAAACAGCCAACTGGAAACTGCTGCAATACTTAAATAAAAAAAAGGTAATAAAAAATAGAAGTACCTATCAAGAAAAAAACCAATCTTAAAGGATATCAAAAAGGACGCTAAAAGTGGTAACCAGACGAAACAATGGATAAAATTAATGTAGGGAATACTTTTTTGACTAATATGCCTTGCAGTAAGTCTTTTGAAAATTGAGGCAATGAATAGAGCTATAAATAAAACCGTAGCTAAAGGTTTATTCGAAAATTTCCATAGCATATTGTACAAATCAACTATACCTTCTGATTTCGACACCCATGTTCCATTTAAGCCAGAAACATAGAAACGATCAATTATGACGGGTATTAGGGGTGAAAACACTAAAAAAAGTAAGCCTAAATGCACTAAGTACCTGAATTTAAGACTCTGCCTAATAGGTTTGTACCCTACAAACAAAATCATTTGAACAAGGACTAACCAATAGCCCAAATAATGACTATATAAAATCAGACCATTGCAGATTGTAAGTATCACTAAATATTTTACCATATTTGGTGATTTTATGGCTGATAAAAAAGAGTAGACTGACAAAGCTCCTAAAAAGCCTAACAAGCTATATACTCTAGCTTCATGTGCCAAAAAAAGTGAAAGAGATGAAAAAATAAATAACAAAGAAGCAAATACTGCTGCCTTCCTATTAACAAAACGATCACCAATTAAAAAGATAGGTATAACAGTTAGGACATTAAACAAATAGGCAGGAAATCTAACTGAAATTTCGGATAAACCGAAGCCTTGGATCCAATAATGCATTACCAATTCCCAAAGCGGCGGATTATCTCCTGTATTAAGCCACTGGATAATTTTTAATGGTGAAAGCTGAGCAGTATAAACTGAAAATGCTTCATCTGCACCAATACCCATTTGACCGATATAAATACCTTTTATTACTAACGCTAGAATCAACAATAGCAATAATGTTAGGTACTTTGAAGTTTGAATAAATTGAATTATACGCATAGAACTATCGCATAAATCTAAGAATAATTCAACTCAATTTTTTATACACTACTTAAAATCTCCACCAACTTCAATGTTTTTATCAATTCTTAAATCATCAGTATCAAAGGCATCAAATTTAAAGTCCGAAATTAGTAGTCTATGTAAATTGTGGTTTTGATTTTTTCTTAATTTGATTGCATATACAATATGTTCATGCGGTATCATCATTCCTTTTATCAGTTTAAAATCAGTGAACTCAATACCCCCCCCAAGAGACTTATAGCCAGGTGGTCTTAAAAAATTATCTCGAATTGTGTATTGCGTAAAATCTAATAACCCTGTTTCTTTATTAACCCAAGCTATATATTGATCATGTTCCATATGGGGCATAGCGCTACCCCAAGTGCAAAATACTAGATCGTATTGCTTACCTCTTAACTCCGCTTCACCAGCATAACTAATAATTGGCGCTTTCTTTAATCTATCTATCATTTCGGCAAAATACTGAAAGGCTGATACCCCAAATACAATTCTTTCGGTCGATTTTTCCTTTAGACCTTTAAAAATTGTATCTCCGTTACTAATTTCATAGTATTTCCAATTTTGTAATCCTGCAACGTCTCCTTTGCGACTACCATCAAGAAATGTAACTCGTCCGTTAAAAGTTCCGATTTGGTATTTAAAATCCATTTCCCCTTTATTCTCTGGCCATATTTTACCAATATTACCTAAAACTCCTTTCCAGGTATCGTTTCCATGATATGAGTATAACTCAAAATTTTTCAAATTATCGAAACCATGCTTCAACCATGCTTTTTGTAATATTTCTTTTCCTTTCTTCGTATTCTCAATTGAAATACCGTTCTTTTTAATTGACTTTGACCGTAAATCATACATACAACCTTGAACCAATAGTCCTAATATTGCAGTTAATCCAATTAACCTTAAATTTTTGATTTTCATAATTCATTATTTCTGATACAAATTTGCATGTATATACTCATTAAAAATTTGCAAAATAGTTCAGAAGCTATGCAATTTAGTCCAACCTAAATTCAGAGGGTGACTTTCCATATGCCGTTTTGAACGACCTATTGAAGGTAGAAATAGTATCGAATCCACAGTCATATGCCACATCAGATATTCGGAGCTCTTTATTCTTGAGTAACTCTGTTGCCTTTTTTAGTTTCATTTTAATGAAATACTTTCGAGGACTCATTTCATAAATTTCATTGAATTTTCTCTTGAATGATGACAGACTCATACTGCATAAATGAGCAAATTCCTCGAGAGATAAATTGGAGTATAAATTATGACTGATAGTTTCTCTCAACTCTGATTCATTGTTCTTAAACATACTGGCTAAAAAATCCAATTGAGAAGAAACATTTAAGGCTTTACAAATAAGTAGAACAAATTCCTTTAATTTCGTTTTAATCAGTAGTTCATCTGCTAGACCAGGGTGGTCTAACAACGTATGAATACTGTCTTTAAATCCACTTAAAAGACTATCAATTTCAATTCGTTTGATATCGTAATCGAAACCATTAGCTGGTATATTTAAATCAAACTCGAATAATTCTTCAACAATTGATGGGTGAATTAGAACACCGATTAGTTCGATTTTTTGGTTTACCGCTCTCTGTATTTTGCTTGTCTCGAAAAAATAATCAAAACATTTTGATAGTAGTCCATTATCTTTTTTAAAAGAAAGCATTTTATTTGATGTGCGGACTGAAAATTCACCTTGATTTACAAATATAAAACAGGCTTCGTTTTCTTTATAAAGTTTCGGAATACGATCGAAAGTGGAAATAGCCAATTTTTCAAATACCACCTTACCCTTGTACTTTAATTCCTTATGTTCTAAAATCATCTTAATTTGGTATCTTGCTTAAGAAAATCAAAAATTGATTCTTATTTTTTTTGCTAATTTGGCATCTACGTAGAATAATGTTTTAATCTCAACTTCATAATCTGATGTTAGAAACTCATCTGTTATAGTATTAACCCTAAGTAAAAAATTATCCTTTTTGATATAATCCTGTTAGTCTGTATCTAAAATATTAAGTTTTAAAGTATTCGTTGTTGTTTCTGAAACGTTTTCATTATAAGCCACTTTTATCTCAGGAAGATCGTCTGCTGAAAGAAAAACACTGATAGACTCTAAAAAACTATAATCTTCATTTTCTGGTGACTGAATATTTAGTTCTAATTTTTTTAGTTTAATCTCTTCAATAAGGTCTTTTCTTGTGTTGTTTATCTCAAAAGTTGATTCAGAATTTGTTTCTGTTTCAGGAGAAAATGGTATGGTAATATTTTCCGAATACGGCATATTAAACATGGTGTATTCATCAAGTTTTTTGCAACCTGACAACATGAAAATAAAAACGAAAAAAATAATTCGGTGCTTATGTATCATCCCTCTTTATTCTATTTCAAATATACACAAATTGACTTGATCTTTTCGAAAAATATTCTGAGGAAGACTGACTAGTATTAAAATTATTTTTTTGGTCTTCTTCCTCTTGGTTCAGTTCTCCTTTCAGTTTTAAATTCTTTATAACTTCCTGCAAAAATTTTATATTGACGATAGTCACATTCTAAATCACCATTATAAACACGGATTTTCTTTGAAGGCTTTAGACCAACGGATTTTAGTCCTTCAACGCTAGAGCTAATAATCCAACAATCGTACCCCCCCATTTTATGCTTAAAGAATGTTCCCATTTCTCCATATAACTTTTCTATGTCTTCAACATCTAAACGTTCACCATATGGTGGATTAGAAATTAAAGTTCCTTTTTCACTTGGTGCCTTAACATCCTTAAAATCCTTAGCTTCAAAACTTAAAACATTATCTAAAGGTAACATTCTTGCATTGTCTCGAGCAATTGTAATCATATCAGTGTTAGTATCTGAACCAATTATTTTAAACTTCAAGCCGGCTTTCGGTTTTCTTGGAATTTCATCTTGCAAAGCTTCAAATAAATTGACATCATAATCTTTCCAATGCTTAAAACCAAAGTTTTTTCTTTCAATCATTGAAGGCATGTCATTAGCCATTAAAGCAGCTTCAATACAAATTGTACCAGAACCACAAAATGGATCAATTAAATCAGACTTTTTATCCCATCCTGAACGTAATAAAAGTGCTGAAGCAACGATTTCATTTAATGGTGCCTCACCAACATTTTTACGATATCCTCTTTGAAATAAAGGAGCACCCGAACTATTTAAGGCTACAGTGCATTCATTTTCATCAATATGCAAGTCGAATACAACGTTTGGCTTTGCTTTATCTACTGTTGGTCTTTTTCCAAAACTATCTCTAAAATGATCTGCAATTGCATCTTTTAACAATAACAATGGATATTGCGAATGATTAAATAGGGTAGAATTAACTGCTCCCTTTACTGCAAATGTTTTATTTACTGAAAAATAAGTGCTGTATTTAATAAAACTTAATTTTTTGATTAGGTCTTTTTCATCCTTAAATCTAAAAGTATCAATTGGCATTAAAACTGATATTGCCGTGCGTAACCAAATATTACATTTATATAAAAACTCTTGGTTTCCTTCAAACTTTACAATCCTATTTCCTATTTCAACATTTTTTGCGCCAAGTTCTTGTAATTCCTTAGCGAGTATGTCTTCAAATCCAAAAAAGGTTTTTGCTGCAATCTGCATATCATTTAATTTTCTGCAAATATAGTCACTTATCAATTGATTATATTTTCTTTTCACAAAAGAAAACTTACTTTTGTTTCTGTATGCGGATATTTTTAGTCGGATTCACCTGCTTTTTAACTGTTTTAACTACAGCACAATCCGTTGGCATAGTGTTTAGTGGTGGTGGTGCTACAGGGTTTGCACATATTGGAGTAATTAAGGCATTAGAAGAAAATAATATTCCAATCGACTATATTACTGGAACTTCAGCTGGAGCATTGGTAGGTGCTATGTATGCCTCAGGTTATAGTCCAAAAGAAATTGAAACTATTGCGAAATCACCAGAATTTTATCGTCTATCACAAGGTATTCTTGAAGATCAATATAAATTTTTTTTACACAATGCGGATGTAGACTCAGAATTGCTATCTGTGCGCTTCACAGCTGATTCTATTGCTCAAAAATTCTTACCAACAAACTTATTGAACTCCACTCCACTTGATTTGGAATTACTTTACTATTTAGGCGTCAATCCTATTGATGGAGACCGCAGTTTTGATTCACTTTTTGTTCCATTTAGATGTATTGCCTCAGATATTAGCACGAAAGAAAGTATATTATTTAAAAGAGGATATTTAAATGAGGCAGTTAGGGCATCAATGACTTACCCATTTTTTATCAGTCCTATCAATGTAAATGGACGTTTATTATATGATGGTGGTTTATACAATAATTTTCCTGCTAATGAATTAATTAATGAATTTGAAGTCGATTTCGTCATTGGCAGTAATGTTTCCTACAATGAACCACCGCCAGATGAAGATGACCTGATGTCTCAGGTGAAAAACCTTTTCTCACATCATTCTAACTACGCATTACCTTGCGAGCACGGAGTCCTTATTTCTCCACAATTAGGTAATATTGGCACTTTTGATTTTGATCAAATTTCAGTAGCAATTGATATTGGTTACCAAGCTACAATAGAAAAGATGGACTCTATTAAACTTGGGATTAACCGTCGAACTAATGCAGCTGAATTAGCTATGAGAAGAGAATTCTATAAAAGACAAAAAAAGGAAATTAATATTGATGACATCACAACTATCGGTGTTTCAGAAGCGGAAGAAAACTATATAAAAAGAAAATTAATTCGAGCAAAAGAAAGTAATACAGTTAGCAAAGAAGTACTTAGGCCAAGATATTTAAAACTGTATCAGAACGAACATTTCCTCTCCTTTTTTCCAAAACTGAACCAAACTGACACTAGTCAAACTTTATCAATTTCTGTCAGAAAAGAAAAACCATTTCAAGCCTCTTTTGGTGGACACTTCTCTTCACGACCAGTTAACACTGGTTTTCTAAAACTTACATATAGTGATTTTAAAACCGCGCCTACTACTCTATATGCAAACGCCTATTTTGGAAATTTTTATGGCTCTATTAGGGCCGGATTGAAATTAAATTTACCAACTAAAAATGACTCCTATATTGAACCATTTTATTCTCGTAGTCAGTGGGATTATTCCACTAGTTTTGCCACTTTCTTTGAAGATGTTGCTCCTTCATCACTCATTATTGATGAGTCTTTTTGGGGTGTTAAATACAATGCTGAAATATTTGGAAAAGGAAAACTAGAATTAAGTTTTAAGAACGGTGTCAATGAGTATAGCTATTACCAAAAAGAAAATTTCAACACCAATACTGACACGCTAGACGTGACTAATATCTTATTCTACTCACCTGGCATTCGCTATATTAGAAACTCTTTTAATCGTAAAGCATTTGAATCGTCCGGCACCTTATTGGAAATTACAGCACGATATGTAAATGCTATTGAAAACACAAAGCCTGGATCTACATCTTACAATCCAATTTCGCAGGATAATACTATTAGAAATTGGATGTTTTTGAATATTAAATATGTGAATTATTTTTTGGAATATAAAAATTACCGTCTGGGCGCATACCTGCAGTCCTATTATTCATTTAAGCCGACTTTGCATAATTACACCATTACTAATTTAAGCGCCGAACGATTTAATCCTTTTGCTGATTCAAAAACAGCTTACTACAGAGATTATAGAGCTAATGAATTTGCAAGTGTGGGATTGATTAATGTGATTACTTTAAAAGATAAATTGGACTTTCGTTTAGAAGGGTATTTCCTTCAACCAATTAGAAGTATGATTGATAATGATGGGCAAACTGAATTTAGTGAAGTTTTTGCAAATCAATATGGTTTAGCATCCGCTTCAGTAATTTATCATTCCTTTGTCGGTCCTATAAGAGCTACTTTAAACTATTATGGAGGGCAAGCATTCCCTTTGTCCTTCCAGGTTAGTTATGGATACGTTATATTTAATGAACGTAGTGTAAAACAGTAAACTATTTAGAATCCTACTTCAATTTTTGTATGATTCCTTAAACTATATCAAATGAGAACAGAAATTCTAAATCAATCGCAAATTAACCAAATGATAGAACGTATTGCATTTCAAATTTATGAGAATTTTTTTGAGGAGAGACAGCTATTTGTTGGCGGTATAGCAGGAAATGGATATGAATTTGCTGAGCGTTTGGTTAATCAACTCGAAAAAATAGCCCAAAATGATTTTATTGACGGCATTCATTTATTTAAAATTTCGGTTGAAAAGGACAGCCCTTTGGCCAATAGAATTTCGCTTAATATAGACGATAATAAGCTGAAAAATGCAAATATTATCATTGCTGATGATGTGATTAATTCCGGTCGGACTTTAATACATGGTGTCGGCAGAATACTCGAAAACCCTATCAAGTCCATAAAAACTGCAGTGCTAGTGAATAGGACTCACAGACGGTTCCCTATCCATGCTGACTTTGAAGGAATGGCTATTTCTACTACTTTACAAGATAATATTATTGTAGAGTTTGGAAAGGAAGAATATGCTTATTTAGTTTAGTATTTGTTGATGGTAAATAGTTATTATTTCTTGTATGTTGAGTTAGTTTAAGTTTAAGTTGAAATATGAAATCAATATATTTCTTTATTATGTGTTCGTTTTCTGCTAGTTTATACTCACAGAACATTAAAGCAATATATGCTGATACTGTTTACACTGAAGATTATCATAGAGTAAAACAACTTCATATTTTCGACGATTCTACTTTTTCATACCAAGAACGTTCTTTTTTCTATGGTCAATTAAGCTGCATACATCAAATTAATGGTGCTTTCTTCAAAATAAAAGGGGTTTATTATTCTGATAAAGGAACACTAATACTCAGTGGTTCCAGTATTACAGATTTTAATAACCAAACTGATTCTTACTCTATTTATAACCTTAAATTAAAAAAAAGAGCTAATAAAATTAAGGTTAAGGTGTATTCTAAGAATAGATTAAAAGGCTATAGAATTAAGTCAAGGTTATTGAAGGTAAAAGTACCTGTTCTTCCAGATAGTTATTAGATTTAAATGAAACGAAATGGTGTTGATAACAAACCGATTAATATCAGATTATTCCATTTTATAATGAAAGTTATTCTTAAGTTCATTACAAACCAGCCTCACACTCATACTCTTCCATTGGAAGGGTCAATATTTCCATTTCAGTTCGACGATTGATTTGATGCTGTTCTTCAGTACACTCTACTTTATCAGCACATTCGTTCAACAACTTAGTTTCACCGTATCCTTTACTTATAATTCTTTTAGACGAAATACCTTTGCTCACTAGATACTTTTTACATGAATCCGCCCGTCTTTGACTTAATGCTCTATTGTATTCATTACTTCCTCGGCAATCAGTATGACTTGACATTTCAATTGTCATGTACGGATATTGTGTCATTAGACTATACACTTTTTCTAATTCTTTTTTTGATTCTGATCTCAAAAACCATTTATCAAGGTCATACAATACATTTTCAAGATTAAAAGTTTTACCAACCATTATAGAATCCAATGAAACGGTTGCTCGAAGGCGGCTATTATATTTATCTGTTTCGTTTTTAGGCTCATAATTGTAGTTGGAGGCACCTGTAATACAGAATAGTTTTCCTTGTGGGTTACAATCGAAAATCGAAATTCCACCTTTAGTATAATATTTTTTACAAGCTCTTACTTCGTAGGCCTGTCCAAAATCAATAGGAAAAGTAGTTTTACCATTTTTCGTAACTTGAGTAGCCATTAGTTTTTTCGAAGGCATTTCATACAAATACACAGTTACTTCGTCTAACTTCTTTTTTGTGTCTCGGTTAATTACTTCAACCAATAATTCTTTATCATTTACTTGATTGGTATCTTGCTGAGTTAAACTCATCAATGCCAGGAAGCAAACAGAGCCAATAATAGCTTTTAACATAGGATATTCTCTTAAATTCTTATATCTATAAGGATTTTTTTAATTTAAGTTATTATTCTAATGGTAGTAATAAAGACTATTTATACTGAGAATTTTTCGTCTGCTTTAACCATCCTCTTCAATAAAACAGATGGTCTATAACGATCATCTCCGTATTCAGAATGCAAAGTCTCAAGGTCACTCAATACTTTATCCAATCCTATTTCATTGGCCCAAGCTAAGAGGCCTTTGGGATAATTTACACCTTTTGTCATAGCTAAATCCACATCTTTTGGTGAAGCAATATTTAAGAACACCGCATCAACGGCTTCATTAATTAACATGACTAGAATTCTATTTAGAATCATTTCACCTACTATTTTATCAGTATTCGGTTTTGGTAATTCTGAAACTTCTGCATAGTTATAGTAACCTCTCCCAGACTTTCTGCCGTACCAACCAGCCTCTGAATGACGCTTTTGAGTAAATGATGGACGGTAACGAGGGTCATAGTAGAATGCAGCGAATACAGTTTCAGTCACTGTATAGTTGATATCATTGCCTATATAATCCATTAGTGTAAATGGTCCCATTCTAAAACCGCCAAGTTCCGTCATGGCCCAATCAATTGTAGCAAAATCCGCTACTCCTTCTTCATATATTTTTAAAGCTTCACCATAAAAAGGTCGAGCTACTCGGTTTACAATAAAACCTGGTGTATCCTTTGTTAAAACAGTCACTTTTTTCCATGAGTTAATTAATTCTCTTGCAGATAATAGAACTTTTTCTTCCGTTTGAACAGCCGGAATAATTTCAACCAATGGCATTAATGGTGCTGGGTTAAAAAAATGAATCCCTACTACACGCTGTGGCATTTCACATGCAGAAGCAATAGAAGCAATAGATAAAGACGAAGTATTGGAAGCTAATATACAATCTGATGATGTGATTGATTCTAGATTACTAAAAACTGATTTTTTAATATCTAAATTCTCAATAATAGCTTCAATAACAATTCCACACTGGGAAAAATTATTTAAATCGGTTGTGTATTTAATTCTAGATTGTAAATCACTAGCTGCCAAATTAGTAAACTTACCTTTTTCTACCAAACGCAACATTAACTTTTCAAGTTTACTTTTAGCCTTGTCTAATTGTTCTTGGTTTGTGTCACATAGCACAACATTATGTCCAGCTTGTGATGCCACTTGCGCAATACCAGCTCCCATTGAACCAGCTCCTAAAACACCTACTTCTATCATATTTCCTTTCTATTTTTTTAAATTAGGCTTATAAACAAGTCCAACATTACCACCGAATCCTTTTGAAAAATTCCTACCTGTTAGCACATAAGAAAGGCCAGCAAACCATCCTAATTTTTGATTGATTGGCTTATAAAACGTACCTCCAATTTTATGGTAGCTGACTCCTAATTCCCTAAATGATGGTGGCGAAGGTGTGCCTTGATAATCAAATCCACCAATTCCATGTTGTCCGTCGTACCAGATATCTGCATACCAATTAGCTTTGGCCATTCCAATTTTGGCGGCAAAAGGAATAGCATGTGGTACAGGGTCAAATTTATAATTATAACCACCTTGAAAAGTTGCAAAAACCCCTGAATTATGCAACACATTTATAACAGGTCTTATGTCAATCGTTTTGGCTTGCTGACCGAGAGCACTGCCACCTCCCGTTTGATAATCCGTAATATTTGAAGAGAAACCTCCAGCTAATATAACATCTAATTTAAGAGATGATGCAATTGCTACTGATGTAATTTTATATTTCAAAAATAGAGCTGGATCCTGAATTCCAGCTTCAACCCCATTAACATTTACGTAAGGAATGGATACATTTACATCTAACTTATTGGTAATACCATAAGCAAAAAAAGCACTGGCGCTCAGAACGTTTCTTTGCAACTTGATTAACTTTGTGCCAGCATAGTAATTAGGATTGGCTTCAAAATTAGAACCTAGTGCAATATCTAAATTACCTTTGCCCTTAAAAAAACCATCTACTCTCCCTTGTCCAAATGACCATGATGTAATCATTAAAAATGTAATTGCTATAAGTTTCATTTCCGTGTAAATTAATTAATGCCCTTTAAAATTAGGCTTTCTTTTTTCTAAGAAGGCGGCTACACCCTCATTATAATCGTATGTCTTACCTGCTAGCGTTTGCAGTTTACCTTCAAGAACCAATTGCTGATTTAAATCGTTATTAAAAGTATCATTTAATGCCCGTTTAGTTAAACCTAATCCCTTTGTTGGCATGTTAGCCAATTTAGTCGCTATTTTTAACGCCCCTTCTTCAAAATCATCTGTTGCAAAAACTTTATAAATCATTCCTAGATTTTCCGCTTCCTTAGCACTCACTTTATCTCCTAGCATCATTAATGCAGTTGCTTTCTGAATACCAATTAACCTTGGTAAAAAATAAGTTCCAGCAGAATCGGGAATTAAACCGATTTTACTGAATGCTTGAATAAAACTAGCCAATTCACTTGCCACACAAATATCACATGCTAGCGCGATATTTGCACCAGCTCCTGCTGCTACTCCATTAACTGCAGCTATTACAGGTTTTTCAATTGCTCGTATTCTAGCAATAATTGGATTATAATGTTCAGTAACAATTGCCGTTAATTCAGGCCCATTCGGATCAGTAACTTCTTGTAAATCTTGTCCAGCACAAAAAGCCTTCCCTTTTCCTGTAATATATAAAGCACGTACATTATCATCCTTGGCACAATCATCTAATATTTTTTGTAGCAATAAAGCCATTTCTTGGTTAAAACTATTAAATACTTCTGGTCGATTTAATGTGATAATACCAACCTGATTTGAAATATGAAAATCAATTGAACTCATTATTTTTATTTTTTGCTAAAATACGAGTTTTGAAATTATGATGAAGAATAGATTCAAGATTTTATAATAATTACAATCCGACTGTAGCCTTTTCGCAAATTACATTATTTTTACAATTAAATTATATCACTTGATAGCTGACCTACTTTTAATCACACCTCCTTTTACACAACTCAATACGCCATATCCAGCAACGGCTTATTTAAAAGGGTTTTTAAACACGAAAGACATATCTTCATTTCAGGCGGATATGGGACTTGATGTAATTTTGGCACTATTTTCGAAACAAGGCTTAAAAGATGCTTTTGATACAGTATCTGCTTCTGAAATTAAGGGAAATGGTAAAAGAATTATGGCCTTAAGGCAAGTTTATGAATCGACAATAGACCCCGTTGTATCATTTTTACAAGGCAATAATCCAACATTGGCACGTGCCATTGCAAGTGAACACTATTTACCCGAGGGGCCAAGATTCAATGATTTACAAGATTTAGATTGGGCTTTTGGTACTATTGGTCTACAAGATAAAGCAAAGCACTTAGCAACACTGTATTTAGAAGATATATCGGATTTTATTATTGAATATATTGATAGCCATTTTGGCTTTAGTCGTTATGCAGAAAGACTAAGTCTATCTGCACATTCATTTGATTCACTCAATGCTGAAATTGAAAAACCAGATTCATATATTACTGAAATAAACCACAAAATATTAAATAAATACATTAAAGAAGTACAACCAAAACTTGTTGTCATTTCTATTCCTTTTCCAGGAAATCTTCTAATGGCGCTTAAATCATCACAATTTATTAAATCTGTTCAACCCAATATTAAAATTGTCATTGGTGGTGGCTATCCTAATACTGAACTTAGAACGGTTACAGATAGTCGCCTCTTTAACTATATTGATTTTATTTGTTTGGATGACGGTGAGGCTCCTCTAGAACAGCTCTACCAATATTTATTCAAAGGGGCAAAACAAGCCACCTTAAAACGAACATTAGTACTTGAAAATAATAAAATTACATACATTAACAATCCTGCAATTATAGATTATTCACAAGATCGTGTTGGAACACCAGATTATGATAATTTAAAACTGAACGCTTATATTTCTGTAATTGAGGTGATGAATCCAATGCATAGTTTATGGAGTGATGGTAGGTGGAACAAGTTAACCTTAGCGCATGGTTGTTATTGGGGTAAATGCACTTTTTGTGATATAACATTAGACTACATAAAAAACTATGAAGCCTCATCCATAGGCGTTATTTGCGATAGGATTGAAGCCATAGTTGAAGCTACAGGTGAGACTGGTTTTCATTTTGTAGATGAAGCCGCACCTCCTGCATTAATGAGAGATTTGGCTTTAGAAATTATTCGACGAGATATTCAAATATCTTGGTGGACCAATATTCGCTTTGAAAAATCATTTACCACTGATTTATGCGAATTACTAAAATTATCTGGATGCATTGCCGTTTCTGGTGGCATTGAAGTCGCTTCGGATCGATTATTAAAGCTAATTGATAAAGGTGTTGATCTTCAACAGTTAGCTCAAGTAACAACCCACTTCACGGAAGCTGGAATTATGGTACACGGATACTTAATGTATGGTTTTCCAACACAGACCGATCTCGAAACCATCAATTCTTTGGAAGTCGTTCGTCAATTTTTCGAGCTGGGCATAGTACAATCCGGTTTTTGGCATCAGTTTGCAATGACCGCTCATAGTCCGGTTGGACAAAACCCTGATGAATTTAAAGTGACAAGCACTTTAAATAAAATTGGTGATTTTGCACATAACGATTTACCTCATTATGATGCAACTGGAGCTGATCATCAAAAATATAGTGAAGGCTTAAGAATATCCCTCTACAATTATATGCACGGCAGTGGATTTGAACAAGACCTTCAATTTTGGTTTAATTTTGAAATCAAACGACCAACTGTGAGCCGCAACTTTATATCAAATTGCATTGAGCAAGAAGTACCATTTATTCTAAAACCAAGCACAAAATGGATCTGGCTAAATTCGATTCCAATTACTACCAATTATAAGGTCAATAAAAAGAAAAAAGTAATTAATAAAACAAAATTGGAATGGCATACGCTTCAAGACCTGCACCAAATCAAAGAATCACCAGAAATAGGTGAAGTCATTATTACCCTTCTTAAAACCATTCACATTCATGAATCAAAAGTTTCAACTTTTGCCAAAATTGAAAAAATATGGTTTGAAAAAACAGGTTTAAGTATTGAAACCTATATGAAAAGCGCTAATTTTGATACTTTAAAAACTAACGGACTTATTTTCATTTAAGACGAAACTTAATTATGTTTTCTAAACTTGATAAACCATTTATAATTGCAGGTCCTTGCAGTGCAGAATCAGCAGAGCAGCTCGATACTGTTGCAAACACCATTTCAAAATCAGCAAAGGTTAAATTACTGCGTGCAGGAATATGGAAACCAAGAACTAGGCCTAATAATTTTGAGGGAGTCGGTGAAGTTGGTCTAAAATGGCTTGTTGACGCAGGTAAAAAAAATAATATTAAAACTGCAACAGAGGTTGCAAATGCTTCGCATGTTGAACTATCTCTAAAAGCTGGAATTGACGTTTTATGGATAGGCGCTAGAACTACGGTGAATCCTTTCTCAGTTCAAGAAATTGCGGATGCTGTTAAAGGCACTAATATTCCTATTTTGGTAAAAAACCCAATTACCCCCGACCTTGACTTGTGGGTAGGCGCTATTGAAAGGATTCAGGGCGCGGGGATATCTAATATTGCAGCCATTCATAGAGGGTTTTCTTCCTACGAAAAAACTAAATATAGAAATGAACCTAAATGGGGAATCCCAGTTGGTTTAATGCAACTTTTTCCTGGCTTACCAATTATTTGTGATCCAAGCCATATTGGAGGAACTAGAGATTTAATTTTGCCTATTGCGCAAAAAGCTTTGGATATGAATATGTCTGGCTTAATGATTGAAACACACCCAGAACCGGACAGTGCTTTAAGTGATGCTAAACAACAAATTACCCCAGCACGATTATTAGAAACGATCGACCAAATAATAATTCGAAAACTAACTCCTGCTAAAGGAATTGATTATCAATTGGACGATCTGAGAAACAAAATTGACAAAGTAGATGATGAAATTTTAAACACACTGTTCAAACGCTTTGAAATTATAGATGACATTGGACATTATAAAAAAAACCATCAGCTCACTATACTTCAGGTAGAAAGATGGTCCGAAATACTTCAAACAAGAAGTGAAAAAGGAATGAATAATGGATTAAGTAAAGACTTTATGGAAGCAATATTAAAATCTATTCATAAAGAGTCAGTATCTCGTCAAACTGATATTCTAAACCACTCTAAAACAAAACTTGACTAGACATACACATATTACAAAAAAAGGAGGCCTGATTAAAGCTCCTTCTTCAAAGAGTTTTGCTCAAAGGGCTCTATTTGCTGCAAGCTTAAGTCAAAATTCTACATTAATTGAAGGGCTTGGTAAGAGTGAAGATGTGCTGCATATTCAGCAGATTATTGAACAACTTGGGTTTGAATTGGAGAATAAAACTGAATTAACCAAAATAACTAAGAGTCACCAAATAGAATCCAATAGCATTAACGTAGGTGAATCCGGATTAGGCACAAGATTATCAGTTCCTCTTATAAGTCATTTTTTAAATGATTATCAAATTACTGGAAAAGGAACTTTATTAAAGCGGCCAATGGCATGGTTTGAATCGTTTCTTCCACAAATGGGACTTAACATTGAATTAACGAGGAAATGTCTCCCTTTATACGCTAAAGGCAAAATAAATTCAGGGCACTATTGTGTTGATGGCTCTGAAAGTTCACAGTATATTTCAGGTTTATTAATGACTTTACCCATTTGTAATGGCGATTCTATTTTGGAAGTTAAAAATCCTGTAAGTATTCCATATATTGATATTACACTATCATTACTTTCTGATTTTGGCATTGAAATTATCAATCAAGATTATAACCATTTTATAATTAAAGGGAACCAAAACTATGAATCTAATCTATCCCCATATCAAATTGAAGGAGATTATAGTGGTGCCGCTTTTTGGATTGTTTATGGTTTACTGAATAATGGAATCTCAATATCTAATCTAAATCCAAATTCAGTTCAAGCGGATGCTGCCATTTTAAAAATAGTTGAAAGTGTTGGGGGTACCCAAGTATGGAAAAATTCTATTCTTAAGATAATTCCTCCAAATCAGCTTAAACCTTTTGAATTTGATGCGACGCATTGCCCTGACCTATTTCCAATTTTAACAACTTTAGCTGCTGGAATTAATGGGCGCTCAATTTTGCATGGAACCAATAGGTTAATCTTTAAAGAATCAAATAGAAAGGTTGCTTTATTAGAAGAATTTTCTAAATTGGACCTCGAAATAGAAAGCATAAATGATTCATTAATTATTTATGGAACTGGAAAGCTAAAATCAGGAGACATTGATAGTCATGGTGATCACAGAATAGCCATGGCTCTTGCTATTGCTTCTTTTTTGACACCGAAGGGGATTAATATATCTGATCCTATATGTGTAAACAAAAGTTATCCTGAATTTTGGGAGATATTGAATATTTTGTAAAGTATGACTGATCAATTAATGGAAGAAAACAAGCTTAGGGTAACAAAAAATATGTATCTCATTTCAGCGATAAGTTTTTGTCTAATTGCTATCACCACATATTTCGATAACCCAATTTACTTTACTCAAGCTATTTCCGCTTTAGCACTCTGTACATCCAGCCTCATTATATTGAGCTTTACAAAAAACTATAAAATACCAGTTTACATTACTGTTTTTTCATCTCTCTTTATACATTTTATCGGTTTCTTAACCTCATCTTTTGTTGGCAATCAAGGAGACATATACTGGATAATCGTTTTCACGTTATTCTCATTTTATACTATTGGAAAAAACTGGTCACTAATTTACCTAATATTTAATACGTTAAACCTGGTTGTAATCAAACTACTTACGATTAATAATACAGTTTCTTTACCTTTTGAATCATATCAACCTAGTTTGGCTTCCGAAATTAATTTTGTATTAAATATTATTGCTTGTTCTATACTTTTCATTTATTTAGTTGATCAGATAATTAAAGATTTTGAAACCGCAAAAGAAAATTTAATCAGAACCAATAAAGCTTTAAATTATAAGGATATTGAAAAATCCACAATGCTAAAAGAGATTCACCACAGAGTAAAGAATAATCTGCAGGTAATTATAAGTTTATTGCGTTTACAACTTTTTCAACTAGACCATAATGACAAGGTTTCGGGTCCCTTTCAAGATTCGATTAATAGAATTTCAACCATGGCACTAATTCATGAAAAAATGTATAAAGGTGATAAGATAAATGATTTAAGTGTAGAAAATTATGTCTTAGAATTATCAAGTGATTTAGTTAGAACTTATGCCACTGAGACTAAAATTAAGGTTGATGTATTTTCTAACATGGATAACCTAAAAATGGATGATTTGGTACCATTGTCACTTATCCTAAATGAATTGATTACAAACTCTATTAAACATGGTTTAATCAGCAGTAAAACTGGATCAATACTAATTGAATTAAGTAAAACTTCTGCAGGATTTGACTTGAATTATAAAGATAGTGGTATTTGGATAGAGAACACAACTGATCAAGGGTTTGGTATGGAATTAATCGAAACTTTAACTGGACATTTTAGCGGAGAGTTTGAAAGAACATCAGATCAATCCGGAACAACCTATTATTTTAATTTCAAATTAGTTTAGTCCCAATCTTGATCACATTCCAATTCTCCATCAATAGATCGCCAAATCGCATTATTTATTCTTTTTTCTTGATAGTACCAGTCATTATTCTGAATACGATTATTAACATAACAATTGATGTATTCCATATCATCATTTAGCTTAATAGATTTTCCTTTAGGTACTTCAATAATCACTTTTATTCGCTGAGCTCTAAATTTTGCTTCTTTTTCAAACACTGAATACGAAGGAATTTCTAAAACACTGTCATTCATA
>JBGCFR010000018.1:0-32586 GCA_045107045.1 Crocinitomicaceae bacterium | reverse complement strand
ACTCCCAAATGTTTTCGATAACTGCTTAAATCAACTTTACTTAAATCCTGTCCATCAAGAATTACATGACCACTATCAGGACTCAAGAAGGTAGCAGCTAAGCTTGCAATTGTACTTTTTCCTGAACCAGATGATCCGACCAATGCAGTTACACTGCCAGCAGGCGCTTTGAACGAAATATTATGAAGTACTTCCTTATCTTCCTCATAACTAAATGATACATCATCATACTCAATATCTCCTCTTATTTGATCAAGAAAAACGGTCCTTAATTCTGGATTATTCTCCTCTTTCATTTGCATTAATTCTTGAGTTCTGTCAAGACCTGCCATAGCTTCAGATAATTGACTACCAATATTACTCATTTGAATTATTGGCGCCATCATTAAGGCTAACAAGGAAATAAACTGGAAGAAATCTCCTGGTGTCATACTATTATCAATGACATAATATCCGCCAATTCCCATTATTCCAGCAGTCGCTAATCCGATTAAAAAAGTGGATGTGCTACTTATTAATGCCGTAGCTGTCAAACTTTTCTTTACATTGTTAAACAAACGACCAACACCCGCTTCAAATATTTCACTTTCTTGTTCTTCTGCATTAAAGCCCTTAATGACTCTCACACCATTTAGTGTTTCAGTTAACCTCCCTGTTACCTCAGCATTTATTTTTCCTCTCTTTTTGAAAATTGGTCGAATGTAGCCAAATGCTTTTAGCATGACTACCGCTAAAAGAGCAACTGGTACTAAAACAAATGCTGTCATTAAGGCATTAATTTTAACCAACCATACTAATGCCAAAAT
Organism: Crocinitomicaceae bacterium; assembly: GCA_045107045.1. Lineage (GTDB taxonomy): Bacteria > Bacteroidota > Bacteroidia > Flavobacteriales_D > Crocinitomicaceae > Putridiphycobacter. The sequence continues at coordinate 31,780 of JBGCFR010000018.1, read as the reverse complement.
TGCAGTTAAAGATCCTCCTATTAATTGTACTAATCCTGTTCCAACTAAATTTCGAACTCCTTCAACATCACTCATCACTCTTGAAACTAAGGCACCTGACTTATTATTATCAAAAAAGTTAATAGGCAATTTAAGTAATTTCTTTTGTACCTGAACTCTCAATTTTGCAATTAAACTCTGTGCTTCCACACTTAATAAACGAGTTAAAAGAAATGATGTAGTGGCCTGAATTAACAATGCCCCAGAGAGAATAAAAATAAGTTGATAAAGCAAACTTAAATTTGAATTAACAAAAACATTATCAAGCAACTGTTTAATTACATATGGTGAAGCTAGGCCAGCCAAACTCTTTATAATAATTAAACCTATTCCTATAGAAACAATCTTTTTTCGTGGCCAAATAAATTCCTTAAATGCCCAACTAAAAGATACATTATTGTTTTTTTTCGTCTTACTCATATAACTTGTTAGACTAATATCAAGCCAAAAAACAATAAATGACATAACGGCAGAAAGTCATCACACTAAAAATTTTTTTACTAAGGCATTTTAATCACTTTATTAAAAATTGGGTACAATTATTGCTATTTTTCGAAAAAACCATTTTAATTAAACACATTTAAATTATGAATAACTTATTGATTATAGAACCTGTATCTGGTTCTCTTGCCAATTTTTTCAACTCGATTTCTGCTGGAGTTGGTGATTGGGGGCTAAAACTTGTTGGTGCATTAGCCGCTTTAATTATTGGTCTTTGGATTATTCGCTTATTAATGAAAGCAATTGGTAAAGCTTTTGACGTTAAGCATATTGATGATAGTTTAAAACCATTTTTACTAACAGTAATTGCTTTTGCGCTTAAGTTTTTACTATTTATTTCAATTGCAGGAATAATTGGCGTGCCAACAGCTTCTTTCGCTGCTCTTATTGCTGGTGTTGGAGTCGCTATTGGAGCTGCTTTTAATGGCTCACTTGGACATTTGGCATCTGGAATAATGCTTCTCATATTTAGACCATTCAAAATTGGAGACTTAGTAGAAATAGATGGGACATTGGGAACAGTAAAAGAGATTTCAGTTTTCGTCACGATTTTGGAAACATTTCAAAACAAAACTGAAATTATTCCTAATGGAACCATAACGGATGGAAAAATAACAAACATCACTCAAAAAGGAGAATTAAGGGTAGATATGTTTTTTAATATTAGATATGATGCTGACCTAAAAAAGGCAAAAGAAGTTATTGAAAAAGCAATGGCAGATGATTCATATGTTATGACTGAACACCCTGCAGAGGCTAAAGTCAATAATTTGACAGATTCAACCATTGAATTAATTGCCCTGCCATATACTAAAGTCGAAAATTATTGGGAAGTATATTGGGGGACCCGAGAAAACATTTTAGTTGCGCTTGGAGAAGCTGGCTTTGAAGCTCCTCATCCACAAAGAGTAGTGAAGATGCATTCCTAGAATTAATTTATTTATGTAATTTGAAAGGCCTGCAAACGCAGGTCTTTTTTCGTGTTGGATAAATACCCATCTATTATAAAATTCTACTATTAGTTCATTATATTTGTTTTGATGACAATTATTGATAACTATTTAACCATAGCTAAAACATCCGAAGGATTTTATAAAGAAAAAGGTTCAAAATTTATGTCCTTTGCGCTACCTTGCAATAATGAAGTGGATGCAAAATCAATAATAAATGATTTAAGAAAACGAAATCCCAATGCTTGTCACGTTTGTTTTGCATGGCGCTTTGGGGAGCATCCGAACCAATACAAGGATCGTTTTTCAGATGATGGAGAACCATCAAATTCAGCAGGGAAACCAATTCATGGACAAATAATTTCATTTAATTTAACTAATATCTTAATAGCGGTGGTTCGTATTTATGGTGGAACTAACTTAGGAGTCGGAGGCTTGATGACAGCTTATAAAACGGCAAGTAAAGCGGCACTGGACATTGCTAAAATAGAAGAGAAATACATCCTTGATAGTCTTGAAATAATTTTTCCTTATAATGAAATGGGTGCAGTTATGAATCTTTTAAAAAGGAATGACGTAAACGACATTCGAACTGGATATGAAGGAGAATCTGGAAAATTGAATATTAAAGTAAAAAAATCAAAAACCCAAAATTTGATTGATGAAACAAAGTTGATTCACACCATAACGATTAAAAAAATAACAGACACTAAATGAATTTTTCCTTACTAAACGCTTTAACCGCAGTACGTGGTGCTAGTGGTGATGAATCACGGATTAAACAATTTATTCTAAACCATGTCCAACAAAACAAGAGTAATTGGGTAACGGAGCCCAAAATTATTGAAGGAGACGGATTTCAAGATACGTTAACTCTAGTATTTGGTGATGAACCAACCACGGCAATATTTGCACATATTGATTCAATTGGCTATTGTGTTGGATATGATAATAGTTTAATTAAAATTGGGGGACCATGTGCTATTGATGGAATGGAACTTGTTGGATCTGATTCAATTAGTGAGATTGAAACAGAATTAATGGTGATTGAACAAACAGACGGTACAACTGAACTAAGAGCAATTTTTGATAGAACTATTGAAAGAGGAACTGTACTGACTTTTAAACCAAACTATAGAGATGAAGGTGACTATATTGTATCTCCGTATATGGACAATAGACTAGGAGTTTGGGTAGCATTAGAAATTGCCAAAACGCTAAAAAATGGTGCCATTGCTTTTTCTACTTACGAAGAAACTGGAGGTGGTTCAGTTGGGTATATTGGTAAATTTTTATACGAAACCTATAGGATTCATCAAGCCCTAATATCTGATATTACTTGGGTTACGAATGGTGTGAAACATGGTGAAGGTGTTGCCATATCAATGCGTGACAAAGGTATTCCTAGAAAAGTATTTTTAGATAAAATTATAGATATTGCTAAGCATAGTAGAATTCCATTTCAATTGGAAGTAGAAAGTGCTGGTGGCAGTGATGGAACAGCATTGCAACATTCGGACATGCCTTTCGATTGGTGTTTTATTGGAGCAGCAGAGAACAATGTTCACTCACCAAATGAAACTGTGCACAAAGCAGATATAAGAGCAATGGTTGATTTGTATAGGGTGTTGATGGAAGAATTATAAATAGACATCAGATTTTAGACTCTAGATACTTAACCTTATGTATTCAACCACTTCTTAAATTTACCCCAAGTTGTAGTTGGTTCGGAAACCTTAGGTGCTTTTTGTTTTTTAGCAGCCTTTTCAATCTCTTTTCGCTTCTTTTTTGAACTTGCTGCTGCTGCTTTCTTCTGGACGTTTTCCTCGTAATGGCGCTTTTTCTTCTGCGCTTGTAACTTATCTAATTCAACCTTTTTTTCAGCTGCCCTTCTTGCTGCATGTGCTTTTTTATCAGCATCAGTAATTTTTCTACGTGGCCGACTGGTTTGCTTTTTTGTTTGCCGTTTTTTACGCTCTTCAAATGCCTTTTTCTTGCGAGCTTCTTTTTCAACTCTCCTTGTTTCGTAAATCTCTTCAGTAACATCTTTAGCTTCTCCACCATTTGTCACCAAAAACTGAATCCCTCTTTTAGTCGCTGGTAGTTCTATTTTTCCAACCACTTTAAAACCATCCAATTCAGGTTTAGGTGCTTTTATAACACCATCTTCAATAATTAACTCCGGCAATTCTTCACCGTCCTCTCCTACTCTGGCAATTCTTTCTTGAACCGGTTTAACAACATCCTCAATAGGTTCATGAGACCCATCTATTTCAGCAGCAACAGCTTCAATGGCCATGTCTTCAATTTCATCTTCTGATGGCTCTACCTCCTCAGCAACCTCCTCTTCATCATTTAGTTCTTCTAAAGCTTCTGGAATTATTTCTGATTCAACTTTAGTGTCAGCAATAACCTCAACAAGGTCTTCAATTACTTCTTCTTTTTTAAAAGCTTCTGTAAGCAAATTTAAAGCCTCACCTTCAACTTTAGTATTCAAATCCATTTCAATTGTTATTTCATGCTCCTTTGCTAAGAAATCAACTAATTCTTGTGGTTTTTTATCTAGTTTTCGTCCTAATTGTCCTAATCGCATAAATGAGTTGCTGGGTTTGTTGCAAATATAATAAGCCTTAGGAGTTTTCAATACATCAAGATTACAAAAAAATGATAAGAGGTTATAAAACGAGACAAACTCAATATAAATAGTTAATTTTAAATGAAAATGTTTGTATCAAAATGTCCAAAATTAAAATTTCAACCCAAAGAACAGAATTAAGACTCATCAATATATCTGACTTAAATGAAATTCATCAATTACACAGTCTAAAAGAAACAGATGAGTATAATACCTTAGGAATTCCCAAAACCATTTCAGAAACTCAGTCAATTATCGAACCTTTGATAGAGGCAAATCAACAGACCCCTATTCATCAATATACATTTGCAATAGTTAATAATATGACCAGACAATTCATAGGACTATTTGGTCTTAAACTTGGTCATCAAAAGTATAAAAGAGGTGAAGTTTGGTTTAAAATACATGTTAACTATTGGGAAAAGGGATATGCATCAGAAGCCCTAAAAGCTGTTATTAATTTCGGGTTCAATACGCTTCACCTGCACAGAATTGAGGCTGGTTGCGCAGTTGGCAATGCAGCTTCGAAAAGAGTATTGGAAAAAACAGGTTTTATTCAGGAAGGAAGAGGTAGACAAGTTTTACCTCTCAAATCTGGTTGGTCGGATAATTTTGAATACGCAATTCTTGAAAGCGATAAAAGGAATTAACTATCTACGCATATTGAATGTCAGCCACTACTTTTCTATTTAACACTTCACGTGTAAAAAAAATAGATACCATTGATAGGAAAATCATGTTATGTTCTTCGGTATGAATGGTAAACTGATCATATGTGACAATAGCAATAACAATAAAAGAGACGGTGTAAAGTAAATTCGTTGTTAGATTACCGATTTTACCATGATCATATAACCCTTCAAATAGAGGAACACTGATTCCTAAAACTATGATTACAAAAATTATAGAAAATTTGTGCGATTCAAATTGTTCCATGGTATTGATTGACTCATACATTAGGCGCGAGGAAAATGCAAAAGTATTGATCACAGCATTAATTAATGGAATTGATAGCAATAAAACGAATGATTTGATGATGGTCTTTTCCATAAAGCAAGTTATTGTATTTTCTACTATTAAGACGGTATTTTATATTGATGGTTGTTTATAAGGTGCAAACATCTATGCTTACACAGCTTTATTTTTCGCAAAAAAACAGTGTAAAAACCTGTTTAATATTTACTTAAAAAAATGAAATTACAATTAAAACAAAAATGCAGTGAATTAATCCACTGCATTTCCTCCTTATAACAAAAAAACACTTCCTTATTCCTAATAAAGGAAGCCGTTAAACTTTATCGCTTCACGATTTTAAATGATTTTGTTTCTTGTCTATTCGTTATTTGTACAATAAACATACCTGATGATTTCAGAACTTCTGAATCAATAGAAATCTCTTGTTTTGTAATTATTTCTGAATACAATAACTTTCCTCGAATATCAAAAATCTTTATCTCTGATGGAGAATTACTGGTATTTGAGATACTAATATTTAGCGTTTCCTTAACTGGATTTGGATAAACTGCTATAACCGCATTGCTTGTATTTGAGTTGATACCTAAAGCTGTATTCACAATTGCCATATTTGTGCTATTAGGATCTTCAATTAACTGAAACATCTGATTATCATTTGTTGTGTCTTTCCAGTAAATATGAACCACATTATCATTCCCAGACCAAGCATCAATTGCAAAGTTTAAGCAATATTGTGGTTGAAAAGTAATGTAGTTTCCTTCTTCTGTTGCTTTCCACTTTAAATTATCAGCCGTTCCGCTTGCAGTTGTACTACCAACTAATTCGCCTTGCCCACAAAAGTTACTTCCAACTTGCATGCGTTCTCCTGAATAAAGTCTAGATTCAATTTCATATACATCATCTCCTAAATGTGTAAACATCCATCTAGTTGAATCTCCCATTGCTACAGTGCTGCTTTTTAAGTTTCCACCTCCAGCAACTGGCCTTAAAAAGGCACCTGATCTTGCTTCAATAGTATAAATACCATCTTTAATAAAACCGCTAGGGTTAAATACCAAAGCATCAATATCAAAACGAGCACCATTTACAAATTCCAAGGTTAAAATTTTATCAGTACCAGCCACCATATCAACATCTTTAACTTGTATTGTTGCTGGAGTTTGCCAGTCTCCCTGTCCATGAAGCCCAGTGATAGTTACTAATTCAACACCATCTAAACTAACCTTTAGATCCCCAGGGTTAGCCTTACTAAAGTATTTCAATGTAATATCGTAACGTTTAGTTTCTGCAACATCAACAGTATAATTAAGCCATTCACCAACTTTAGAATAACCAACGGTAAAACCATTACTAGCTGCTTGCTTTTTTGCAATGTCAACCAGTTCTGATGGACGTAATTTTTTATTTCCTTTTCTGATCGTATCTTCTTGATAAGCAACTCCCAAACCACCATAATCAAAATGCTCTCCTTCAATGTTTCCAGGAATCATTCTGTTAAATGACCCAAAAGCGCCAGTTGCTACAGCATCTGAAACATTGCCGATAGACCCATTTATAATTGTCATTTGCGCTATCGACAACCATCCATTTTTATGCAAATCTTGTGTTTCGTTAGCAAAACGTAAAGGAGGTGCATTATTAGAAATAGAATCTAACGGATTCTTGATTCTCAATAAAATAGTATAAGAGCCATCATTTAAAGTTGATGATGAAGTGATTGATTTAAGAGCCGCTGGACCACTAGGCAAAATATTGTTTATTCCCCATTTTTGCGTCTTCAGTGATATGATTGAATCAGTGCTATCTAGAACAGCAAATTCCACATCCCAGTTGGCATAAATTGGTGCAATACCTTTGTTTTTAAGGCGAACCTTTAATGTTGGAACGCCACCTGCAGCCAATAATCTATATTTATTAAGGAAAAAAGAATAACCAAGTTTCAAATGAACCTTCTTTGCATTATTTTTTTCAGTTAATGTGATGTTTGTTGCTGATGGGTCAGCATATAAATAATTTGCAAACAACCAAGTAGAATGTGTCGCTTTAATACTATTCATCATATTCTGAACTTCATGTGGATTGCCATCCGACATAATTAAACCGCTTCCTTCTAAATTAGGCCAGAAGTGAAAAACAGTATCTTGTAATTCTGGTGATACCTCTCCTCCTATTGGATTCGTTTGCCAACTATTTGCAGCATGTGTAGTTAAAAGGTTATTAAAGTACCAGTAAGGTAAACCAATTGAGTGTTCAAAAAATAGACCATCACTATAGCCAAAACTATTAGGAGTTGAAGTACTTTGTGGATATCTTGCAACGACATTAGAGTTTGGGAAACTAGCTAAGTATTTATTAGCAATTAAATCCTGATTGGTTTGAGTCATTACTAAATGTGGGAAAGTATCTTGAAATGGAAAAACATGCCATTCACCCCACATTCCGTATAAGCCCATTGCTACATTAAATATTCTATCATCCCCATTATATCTATCACCAAATGCGCCAATAAAATCGACCATGGCCTTCATTAAGGTTGGATTATTCCAATTTGGACTCACTAGTGCATTGATACTTCCATCCGTTTGCACTTCGTCATAATAAACTAAGTCGCTCTGTCCAAAAGTGGTACTATCAAGTGATAACGAATCTAACAAATATTGCGGAAGATCCAATTGTGCATTCTTTACTGGGTCAATATTCACTTGTAAAGAAACGTGCTTTCCAGCTGCAGCAGAGGTAGTCATAAAATTATCTACTACTGTCCAATCGTAAAGGCTGTCCCCAATAACAATGTCATTAAATTTAAATATAACGCCCTGTATACTATTTGGGAAATCGGTTTGAACATCCCACATTGTAGCAAACCCTTTATAGGGGTTGTGTTCTAATCCGGCTTGAAATTTACTGTACTTTAAATTTCTCCAATTTTGAGCATTGGCTGATAAGCCAATTAGTAAGCAAAAAATAATCGTGTAATTTTTCATAATTTTCGTTTTGGTTTTTATTTGGCACAAATGTCATGAGATTGTACCAAACTAGTTTCACGGTGAGGGGTGAATACAAACACGCCTGAGGGTGAAATAACAAAACTGTATAAAAAACTAAATTAAATTTTGCTTGATAATTTGATTGCGTTTGTGAGTAGAGCAATCTTTTTGTACTTCGTTTCAGTGATATTGAAATACTCATACATTCGTCTCAAGGAGGAACCTATTCCATCAATACTCAGAAATGCTTTTTCAGCAATTTCCTTATTCGGTATTAAAGGGTCAACTAACAAAATGTTTAGAACTTTCCAATCCGTTTCGTTTAATTTGCGTGCAATAGCAGTTTCTATTTTTAGACGATCCAATTCTGCAGCTTTGGAATCTACAATTACACTCGAATTTGAATTACTTCTAAGTTCATCTAATTCCTGTAAAAGCAAAGCTCTTTTTTTCTGATTCTTTTTAATATTAGATTGGAAATAAAAAAGTATTAAAAGTATTATTATGGTACTAGAAGAGATAATTAGAAAGTTTGTTTTGATTTGCTGCAACTTTAATGCAGCTTGCTCTTTTTCATTTTCAAGTTTCTTTTCATACAATTTTACTTCAAATTCATTTTTTACTGCTTCTCGCGTCACTAAAAAATTATTTTTTTCAATCTGTAAACTATCATTATAGACAGTATACAATTCATGCATACTAAGTGATAAGTCTAATTTACCTTGCACTTTATAACATTTATAGAGTAATTCGTAAAGGTATTGTTTTGTTCCATGATCAGTTCCTGGACTTAGCAGTCTTAAAATATTCTCACCTTTTTCTGCAGCTTCATCAACATTCGATTCAAGAGTAAGATCTACAATTAACAATTGTTGACTGATATTATTTAATTGATTATTCGATTTTTTATCAACCGCAATACTTTCTTCAACATAAAAAAAAGCTTTTTCTTTTTGGCCCAAGGCTTTATGTGCACTTGCAAGATTTAAATAGCAGCTAGACATTGCTATTAAATTATTATCTGATTGAAGTAATGGCAATGCTTTTTCAAAATTATATATAGCATCCTCGTATTTTTCCTTGTTATAATAAACCGTTCCAATATTTAAAATGCAATGACCAATATTAGCTGTATTTCCAATTTTTGTTTTGAGCTCAAATACTTTATTATAATATTCTAATGCAAGGTCGTAATTACCGATAGCATTGTAAACAATCCCTAGATTATTATACATACTAGCTTCACCAAACTCAGTATTTTGCTCTTGAAAAACTTTAAGTCCCTTTGAAAAATGATGGATGGCCTCTCTATATTTATTTTGATTCAAATATACATTACCAATATTACCATCCATTCCAGCTTCAAAAACAATGTCATTTGCTTCCTTAGCCAAATGAGCTGCTTCCTTAAAAAGCTCTAACGCCTCATCATATCTATCTCTCTTTGTATAAATGGTTCCTTTTAAATTTAATGCTTTAGCAATTTGCTTAACCGAATTCTTTTTTTTTGCAAGATTAAGGTGATATTCAGATACTTTTAAGGCTGAATCTGACTGCGACCAAGAATTCAAAAGATAATATTCTTGAATGGCTTTAAATCTTATGGTATCAGCACTTTTTTCGTCTTGCCAGATAAGTCGCAACGAATCATTTCTATTTTGACTGAACAAATTACCAGCATTTAATAGAAAGAAAACTAAGTACACTATCTGTTTTTTTAACATTTTTCGGGCGAATTGCTCAATTAGCTTATTTGCTAAAATAAACATTTAAGTTAGAATAAAAATAATAAACCCACTTGATGGATTCGTATTAACAATCCCCTGTAAAAGGGTCACAATTTTCAACTTCAGCAATTACTTCAATGGGACTTACAGACTTAAATGCCTCTAAAAAAACTTCAACAGTTTGGGCACCACTGATGCCATATTTATCATTCACAATAAAAAACGGAACACCCGAAACACCTAGTTTTTGATAATGCGCAATTTCACTTTTCACTTTTTTTGCAATTTCATAGTCCTTAATAATTGCATCAACCTTTTCTTTACCCCATCCAAACTCACTAGTAATGGCATACAAAACTTCTGGCTTATTCAAATGCTTACTTTCTTCAAAATAAGCTGCTAAAAAGCGTTCTTTCATTTTAATTCCAACACCTTCAGCATTTGCAACATGCAATAACTGGTGTAAATGAAGTGTATTTACCGCCAACCAATTATCTCCAAAATCAAACGCTATCCCTTCAGATTTACCTACATTCGTTAAATGGTCAATTGTTGTCTGCATGCCTTCCATACTATCAAATTTAGCAGTTAAGTACGTGTCTCTATCCATTCCCTCAGGTTGCATAGATGGATCGAGTTGAAACGGATGCCAATTGACTTCTATCGCTCCACCTTTCCACTGGTTAACTGCTGCTTCAAATCTACGTTTACCAACATAACACCAGGGGCAAGCTACGTCTGAAACGATATCTATTTTTATTGTGCGGTTTTTCATTTATAATAATTTTTCAAAAATTGAACTAACTACTAACTTTTTCAGAAATCAACCCACTCTTTCTTAACAAAGCCTTTGAATCCGGTTCTTGCCCTCTAAAGGCTTTATACAATTCCATTGGGTGCGCGCTACCGCCTTTTTCTAAAATATTTTCCTGGTATTTTTTGGCTGTAAATTTGTTAAATATACCATTGGTTTTAAAAAATTCAAAAGCATCTGCTTCTAAAACTTCAGCCCATTTATAACTATAATAACCTGCAGAATAACCTCCACTAAAAATATGAGAAAAGGCAGTTGATGTTAAGGTTCTTTTCTCTTCTGGAAATAAAGCTGTTTGAGCACCGGACTCTGATTCAATTTCATAAACAGATTTTGTTGGGACATCTTTTCTATCGTGCCAAGCCATGTCTAGCTGACCCAATCCAACTTGTCTAACTGTTTGGTAGGCACTTAAAAAATTCATACTATCCTTAATTTTTTGAATTAGACTAGTTGGAATTGTTTCACCAGTTTCATAGTGCTTAGCAAATAAGTCTAGACACTCTTTTTCGTAGCACCAATTTTCCATTAATTGACTTGGCAATTCTACAAAATCCCAAAACACACTAGTTCCACTCATGCTTTCGTAATAACCTTGCGCCATTAAACCATGTAAAGCGTGCCCAAATTCATGGAATAAAGTAGTGACTTCATTAAAAGTTAATAAAGATGGTTTATCTGCTGTAGGTTTGGTGAAATTACAAACAATAGCAACGTGTGGTCTTTGCTCTTTGTTATCATATTTATTTTGCCCTCTGAAAGATGTCATCCATGCCCCTCCTCTTTTACTAGCGCGAGGGAAAAAATCGGCATAAAACACCGCTAAGTGATTTCCTTTTGAATCTAAGACTTCAAACGTTTGTACATCTTTATGGTATTTTTGAATATCAGTTCGTTCTTTAAAGGTAATTCCGAAGAGTTTTTCAGCGGTTTGAAATGCTCCAGAAACTACATTTTCTAATTTAAAATAGGGCTTTAATACTTCATCATTAATTGCAAATTTTTCCATTTGCAGTTTTTCAGAATAATAAGAAAAATCCCACCGCTCTAATGGGTTTGGTCCTCCTTCACGATTTGCCAAAGCTTGTACTTCTGCTAATTCTTCTTTCGCTTTAGGCATAGCATGTACAATTAGCTCATCCCATAAAGCATTAACCTTTTTAGGTTTTTCAGCCATACGTTCCTCTAACACAAAATCAGCATGGGTAGCATATCCTAATAACTTTGCCCTTTCAGCCCTTAAAATAGCAATTTCCTTAACATTAGCCTCATTATTATTGTCATTGTCTTGAAACCCTTTTGAACCAAACGCTAGGTACATTTTTAGTCTTAACTCACGATTTTCCGCATACTTCATAAATGGAATATAACTAGGATAATCAATTGTAAATAAATAGCCTTCTTTGTGGCCTTTCGCTTCGGCCTCGCCTTTTGCTGCTTGAATGGCACCATCCGGTAAACCTATTAAATCGGCTTTATTTTCAATTAACATTTCAAAGGCATTGGTGTCTTTTAACACATTTTCACCAAATGTTAAGCCCAAAACCGATAATCTATTATTTAATTCTTTTAATCTCTTTCTATCATCTCCAACTAAATTAGCACCATTCCTTACAAAACTCTTATATGTCTTCTCTAATAAATAAGCCTGTTCAAGAGACAGGTTATCTTTATCATCACTTTCAAACACCTCTTTTACTCGCATGAATAAGCCTTCGTTTAACAATAATTCAGTAGAAAAAACAGTAATTAGTGGTGATACATTTTGTGCAATCTCTTGCATTTTTTCAGATGTTTCAGCACTATTTAAATTGAAAAATATACTAGTAATTTTTCCCATCAACTTGCCACTTCTTTCCAAAACTTCAATTGTATTTTCAAAAGTTGGTGCTTCAGAATTATTAACTATTGCCTCAATCTCGCCTTTTGCTTCTATTATTGAAGCTTCAATAGCAGGCTGATAATGTTTTAATTCTATTTCCTCAAATGGAGCAGTTTCAAAAACGGTATTAAAGTCTGATAAAAGTGGATTACTCATTGTCTAAATTTTAGACCCTAAAGATAATGAGTATTTAGAAGGGAGGTTATTAATTTTTGTTATTTCGTAAACAAGAACTACAACATGTAAGAATCAATTTTAAAATCTATTCCAATCCAAAAGTTTGTGAAAAAATGCTTTACTCAATGATAAGCTTTTGGTAAAAAACTTCTTCCAAATAGACTACTGATATAATATAAGTTCCAGAAGGAATACTTTTATTCAAATCTAAATTAATAATATTTGATTTGTTGCCATTAATAAAAGTCTCAGAAAATATGTTTCGCCCTAAAATGTCAATAATATTTACTTGCAGATCCAAACCAATGATACCATCAGGTAATAAAATATTAATTGGGTTTTGATTTATATTAGGATTAGGATATACTACAAATTGATTATTGACAGTTCTAATTACAGTGACAACTTCAAAATATTCGGATACTCCATCAAAATCAGTTTGTTTTAAACGATAATATGAAATTCCAGCATGAGGGCGTACATCTATATCGAAATAGCTATTTTTAGTTGTGCTATTTCCTGCACCAGGTTTCGTAATTATACTTTCCCACTCTTGACCATTCTTGCTACGTTCAACTGTAAAATAATCATTATTTGATTCAGAAGCGGTTATCCAAGATAAATCAACAGCATTTCCGTTTGAAATTGCATTGAATTTCAGCAATTTAATTGGCAATGGGTTGTTTGCATTCGTTGAAGCTAAGGTAAAAGGCATATCAGCGATATATGCAGAGGACACGGCCAATGGTGTTTGCACTGTACCATTTACCAAACTGCCGGCTACGGTACCATTCTGATCTCTCCATGTTGTACCATCCCATCTGGCTACAATAAGTGACGATAAATCAGTCACTCCGCAACTATTTGCATCATAGTTTAAAGTGACTTGAACGTCAGATGCTCCTATTGTTCTGTCCAAAGTCCAATACTCACAGCTACTAATATGGTCAATTGAAACATCTTTGCTTAATTCATTAAAAGTAGGATGCGGATCATTTTCTATATATTGTGCTGTAAACTCATCAGTTACAAGACCTGGAGCACTGATTGATATTTGCTGTAGCTGGCCGTCATCTCCAGTTGGAAAGTCAAATTGGTCATTTCCAATTTTTTTAACTGGTCCATCAACAAAGCTATTATCCGATTCCGTTAAGGCATCTGAATCATCATCAATTACCAATAAGTTTGTACTTGTTGTTTCTATAATACCATCAGCAAAAGTAATATCGCCATGCACCGTAGCAAGGCCTTCCATTGTCAATTGTGGAATAGTTCCAAACGTATTATTGATGATAACATTTTGATAAAAGAATTGATCAGTTCCAGCACCAGCATCTTCTGCAAATAACTGTGTTGAATTTCCATTGTATTCTATTGTACTAGCATCATTACAATTTAATAACCCAAAATTATTAGGGCCAGCTTGCCTAATAAAATCTCCTTCTATTTCTAATTTACTTGTATTATTTAAGGTCACCTCTAAAAAGTCAGCTGCCGGACTTGTCATATAAATATCTCCATCTACGTCTAGTAAAGAAGTATTATTAATTCTAGTATAAAAGTTTCCGGCGCTTCCCGAACCGTCAGTATCCATAGTAAAATCGCCACCAACGGTAACAATTCCATTATCTGAAACCACAAATTGAATATCGTCACCACCAGTTGCCCCATTATGGTCAAATGTCATATTACCTGTTACATTTAATTGGGCTGTTCCAGTAACATCAAAATTTTCAATATAAAATTCAATATCATTCCCTCCGTTTAAATTAAAAGTAAAATCATCTCCAACCGTCATAATTGAACCATTATCTAAATCCATCCAAAGTTCACCAGTATTGTTACCTCCACTTAAATTTCCAAGAAAGTCTCTTGTAACCGATAAATCACCTCCATCAGCATCAATATACATTAAACTAGCACCTGTAGTTTGCGAAAAAGTCATGTCTCGACCAACTATTATTTCTCCACCTCCTAAGGCAAAAGAAAAACCAGCAGATCCTCCAATCATTGTAATAATAAAATCATTCCCAATATCTAAGCTTGGTGTCCCAGCATTCAGTAATGACACCAAACCAGCTTGTCCGCCAATACCAGTGTAAGTCATTGACCCATCAACATTCAAGGTGGCATCTGAATTCAATAGAATATCAAAATCCTCACCGCCAGTAGTTACTATCGTAAAATCTCCATCAATATCCATAAATGAATTATCATTGTCCAACCTTATGTCAATATCATCTCCATCAACTCTACTCACAAGCAAATCACCTGTACATAAAAATTGAGAATTTGTTCCAGCTCCGTCCACATCTATAAAAATGTTTAAATCATCACCACCATTCATCAAAATACTCATATCACCAGTATTTGTAAATACAGATCCTCCATCAATCCTAAAATCAATTGCTCCTGATGTAAATAAAGCACCATTTGAATTAAATGTACTCCCAGTATTAAATGTGACGTCACCTCCATCAAGGTTAAGTTGAATTTCACCAGTACTTAAGCCTCTTGCAGCAAAAAAAGCGCCAGTAAAGAATATAGCGCCGTCATTAGCATCAATTTCAAATTCAGTAGCAGCTCCATCATTCCAATTCACAGTAGTGGTACTACCAACATTAAATTGAGAATTGGCTCCATTAGTTTGAATTTCAATTTGGTTCCCAGCATCATGGTCAACAACAAATGTTCCTGAAATATCAAAAATTGAATTAGTACCTAATGAATGTAACTGGATATTATTTCCTCCATCATGATCAATATTTACATTACCATTAATATCAAAAACTGAATTGGCTCCTGATGAATGAAGCAGAATATCACTTCCGCCATCATGATCGATATTTACATTACCATTGACAACAACTTGTGCAGCTGCACCTGCATTCGTATTAGCTCTGATATGTGTATTATTTCCTCCAGTTTGATTAATATTTATATCTCCATTTACCGTAAAAACTGAAGTTGCATCCACACTAAGCCAAATACTGTGATCTCCCGCATCAGTGTCTAAATTGTTTGTTGTTAAGGTTCCTGAAGTGAAATTTCCATTATCCATATCAAAACTAATTTCATGGAAATTATTCCTCCTTGTTAGTTCTGTTGTGCCATTAACATTAAAGTTTCCACCGTCCAGATTAAAAATAATATCATCATCATCAGCGGCATCTAAATCGGCACTGAAATTACCATTGACTTGCAAGGTACTTCCTGCATCATCTACTCGTATCTCAATATCATCTCCATCATTATGATCAATGACAAAATTCCCCTCAATTGTTAGCGTGGCAGAACCATTAACATTGTCATTTACTTCTACAAAAACATCATCT
Source organism: Crocinitomicaceae bacterium (assembly GCA_045107045.1). GTDB lineage: Bacteria > Bacteroidota > Bacteroidia > Flavobacteriales_D > Crocinitomicaceae > Putridiphycobacter. The sequence goes on along the minus strand of JBGCFR010000018.1, from coordinate 15,758 downwards.
CCACCGTCATGATCTATTGTGAAGTTACCCGCAATATCAGCGGTTGAGTTCTCGTCAACATAAAAGTAACTGTCATTTCCACCATCTTGATCTATCAGAACATTTCCACCAATGTTCATGTCAGCAGTTGAGGTAAGATCTATCTCGACAACATCTCCTGAAGTCATAGACATAGTTAAATCACCGACTACGTCAAATACTGTTGCGTTATCCAAATCGATTTGAATATCTCTAGCACCTGAAGAGCTATTTGTCATTATAACGTCTCCCAGCACATTTATTGTAGTCCCATTATCATCAAGTGTAATGTCTATTTCCGAATTGTTAGTATTTACCAATGTTAAGTCTTCAATTATAGTTAATACTCTTGCATCATCCATGTCTACATCTGAATTTCCACCAGCTGTATTTGAAATTGTGCAGTTACAGATGGTATAATCGTCACTTCCCGCATCAATATCAATTGTATGATTTATTGTTACATTGGCTCCGACACTTGGAACTACTGAACCATTCCACCTAGTGTTGTCGTCCCAATCCCCATTATTAGATGAAGCAATTGTATTGTTCACTTCATTTCCTATTGTGTAAAAAGTGCCTTCCGGATTATTTTCAGCGTCATAAGTTGTAGCAATCCAATTGGCCGATCTAGCAATACTAGCTACTCTTGGTTCGTCAATAATTCCATCAAAACCTCTATTTAATGTTGTTGTGTTACCAATTGTTGGTAAATCAGTTGTTGGGGCGGTAAACATAGTGACCCCATTTAAAGTTGTCGAGTTACTTAAAGTGCCATTTACATAAACTGCTAAAGTATTTGTTGAGCCATCCCATGTAACAGTTGCTAAATACCATGTATTAATGGAGTAACCAAAAGGATCAAAACCTCCATTATTGTTAGTGTTCGTTCTCATTCTGGAGCCAATACTCTGACTACCAGGCACACTCTTCCTCAGCAACCAAGTATTCTGGTTGGTTCCAGTACCCCAAGATTTTCCAAAGATTCTATCGTCTCCATTGTCATGCGGAAAAATCCAAGCAGATACTGTTACTCCCGTCCATGTAGCATCTGGCACTGCTTGTAATCGGATATGATCTTGTGTTCCAGAATCATCAAAATCTTGTCCAAAACCTATTTTACCAGCTGATTGTGAAGGCGTCCCTGCAGCAACACCACTTCCAGCAACACCTCCTCCCGTTCCATCAAACCCATTCGCGGTCCCGTCTTTAAATTCATCATCAGTACCATTTCCAGATTCTCCTAAATGCATTACAGCCTCAAAATTGCTATCCCATGTACTTGTTGAGGATTGATTCGTTACAACTGAGGCTTTCCCATATAACATATGAATATCAACATCAGTTCCATTTGTTACTGTTGGTATTCTAACCCATGCTACTATTTGTCCGGCAGTTCCATCATACAATTCTAACTGAAAATCTAGTGGATCCCCATTGTCATCAGCAAAAATAATATCAAAACCACTTGCACTAGTCACTTTAGCTGCTGCGGTGGTTAAATTGGCACCATCAGTATGATCAATCAAAATTGGAAAGTCCGAATGCGGTCCACCAGTAATTTGACTGCCCTGAATGGTAATCACTTTTTTATTAGTATAACCGCAAACGGCAACATCTTGCGCAAAATTACCATTTGTAAAAAAGAGCAGTAAGGCAAAAAAAGTTAAAACTCTCATATTTTTGTAGTTATATTTTTAAAATAGTAACCTATTCTAAAACCTTACAATTTATCAAAATTTTTGCTCTTGAAATGATATAGAACTAATAGATATCAACAAACCATTGATATTTACTATGTGGTTATAAAACCCAACTAGAAGTTTCAATGGAAATAGTAAAAATGAATTACAAATTGTTCCTTAGTCATTAGGTAAGAGTGAGAATCTCTTTTTATTACTTTTTATTACTTTACAATAATTATAAAATATATAGTCAATGTTAAGAGTCTTAAAATTTAATGGTGTAAATAATATTAGGAATAATAGACAATTGTGTATCTGTTTCGACTTTATTGGTTCTTCCATTATAATATTCAGATACAACAGCTTGGTTGTTTGTGACATTTTGAATATCGATTTTAAAGGAATGACTAGCTCTTTTCATATCACATCTATACGTTAAGCCTAAATTCATAAAAAAGACATTTTCCGCTTTCTGGCCCCACGGATTATCCCAATTTCTGATTGTATAACCAGCATCTTGCGAAGCTGGTAAGTCAATTGGCGTAAACCTATTCCCTCCAATTAAAGATACTTTAGTATTGATGCCAAATGTTTTATTTCTATTCTTGTTTTTTCCAAATTTATACTCTTTCCCAGCCAGGATATTACCTGCAAAATTAGCGTCATATCTAGTGTTTCTTAAAATACCATCTGACCCTTTATATTCTGACTTATAAATAGAACCTGTTGCCAAGTAATAAAAATTGTTTTCAAAAAATCGCTCTAAAGTGATTTCTGCCCCGTAATTTCTACCCGTTCCTTTGTTTTCTAATTCAAATTCTGGCACACCAGCCGACCAATTCACAAAGCTGAAAAACCCAGCAGGACCAGCGGTATCTTTTGCCACCGGAATATTTGACAATTGTTGGTAATATACCTCTGTTTTTAAATGTAAATTTTCTGAAATTCTATACCCATATCCCAATACATAATGGTTACTCTTGGTTAAATCTAAGCTTTTATTCGGAAATTTATATGACCCATCTGCCTGCAATTCATTAAATAGATAAACTGAAGGAGATTCTAATCTAGAATGCATTCCAAAGCCAGCGGAAAAGCTATGTCTTGGATTCATTTGCCACTTCATTCCTACTCTTGGTTCTACCTTTTGATTATCATTTAAATAATAATAAGTATGATGTAAACCTGTCACAAAAGTTAAGTCATTGGTCATTCTATGCCGCCAGCTTAAAAACGACTGTGTCATATCAGCATTTCCTTTTGAATCAGTTAAACGTGTCAAATTACCATCCTCATCATCATAATCTTCCTCATAAAAAAAATTGTAATTAAAATGTGTATAAGTTGCTCCAAGTTGAAAAATATTCTTTTTATTTAACTTGTAGTTAATAATGCTCTGCACTTTTAATTGATTGTCGGTATTGCCTTCACGTTCAGCTAAAAATAAAACACTATCTTGATTTAAAGTTTGTCCTTCCCCTCCATTAAACTGTGTAGAAGCTGACACGAAACTCTTTACATATACTTTCGGATTAATAATATAAGTATGTTTTAAACCTACCACTCCTAAATTAGCTCTAAAATCATAAGTATTGTAAATCTCTCCCGTTGAATCGTTTTGATCTGTTTGGTCAATCACACTCATTCCACCCATTCCTATCAATGTAAAAGTTCCTGCCTTTTTTGTAGGGAAATTGAACTTAAAAGCAGCGTCTTGATAAATTGGGATCCCATCAAAATCAAGTATTCCTGCCCTATCCAACAAAGCAATTGAAGAATACCTATAATTTACCATATAAGATCCTCGGTAACCTTTCTTAAAAGGCCCTTCTAAAGTGGCATCTAAACCAATTACTCCAGCAGAAAAAGAATACTCTCTTTTTTCATTATTTCCAGTTCGCATTTTAACATCAAAAACACCTGACAGGGCATTCCCATATTCAGGAGCAAAAGCACCAGAAAAAAAATCTGAATTAGCCAATACAGAACCATTTAAGGCATTAATTGGCCCTCCGGTAGCACCATTATTTGAAAAATGATTAGGATTAGGGATATCAATTCCTTCTAATCGCCACAGGATGCCACGAGGAGAATTCCCTCTCACCACTATATCATTGTCTCCTTCTGCATCTCCTGTAACACCTGCAAAGCCAGACACCATACGAGCGGGATCGTTCAATGAGCCAGCATATCTATTGGTTTCTTCAACTGAAAATGTTTTCGCTGAAGTAGTAGCCATTTTATTAATTGATTCGGATTTATCTTTTTGAGCCTTCACCTCTACTGCTTCTAACATTTTCATATCTTCCACCATCTCAATACTTAAAATTTTTTCTTTTCCGGACTCAATCAATACTGAAGGCATGGCAATATCCTTGTATCCAGAACTACTAATAAGAACTGACACACGACCTACTTTCACATTTCGTATTTTAAAATCTCCATTAACATCAGTAATGGCTCCTAGCAATGGATTTGTTCCTTGAACAACAACTCTTGCTCCAATCAAAGGAACCTTAGAATCGAAATCAATAATAGTCCCTCTTAAGGTTTGCGTTAAATCTTGAGAAAAAGAAGATGTTCCTGTTAATAAAACTGTTAGAAAAAATAGAATTTTGATGATTTTCATAATATATAAATTAGGCTTACATATTACAGACATATTCAAACCAATTTACCCCTATTGGTAAATCATATTTTTATACAAATACTCATTTTTTGCTATTTAATTCCCTTTGCAAGGCTACCAACGTTTTTTTACAAGCTAACTTAAATCCGGAATCAAAAGCAATAACTGATTTCCTAATTCTGAAAACTACATTTTAGTATACTCTGAACAGATAGAATCACTCTTCATCATCAAATAACTTAGCTTGACTATCATCCTCAATATCTTTTATTGGATTTGACTTCTTTTTATCTGTCATATCCCACTCCATCTCAATAGGGCCTTCTTCTGTTACTTTCTCAGCAGTTTTTTCCAAATCTGATTCATCATTTTCAGGCTCAACATCCTCAACTTTCTCTTCTACTGGCCAAGGTTTGCCTCCGTTAACAGCATGGGTTAGTTCAATCTCCTTAACCTTTAGTTTAGTTAATTGATTTCCCAAACTCTTCATTCCTTTTACATCAATAAAATCAACCAAATTAATTTCTTTATCTGGTAGATCCTTTGTTTCTTTTAAACGTTTATTGTAAATGATTTTAATGATTGGTTCAAATCCAGTACTAACAATATCCATACTTGAATTTTCATGTTCAGAAATAAATGACACTTTTTTATCTGACCTGGTTTCAATTATAAAACGCTTCACATAATGCAATTCTTTATCACCATCAAAATAAACAACACTTAATGGGCGCTCTGGATACCATTTTTCAACATGTATTAAGTCATCATCAAAATGATTTGAAATATCAAAATTTGTCAAACGATAGGCACCAGAAGCATATAAGCTCAAGATTTTATCATCACCTTTAAACTGACCTATAAAATCTCCTCTCTTATCAACATTTAATCTAGAGACTGTTGGGTCAAACCAAATTTTACGAGCCGCTAAAGTTGAAGCACCAACCTCTTTTTGCACAATTTTTGAAACTATTTCTTTTGTTACTCTATTTCCAGCTGACCCTCTCCCCTTAATTAGTAAACTACCAAAATCAATTTCAAATTTGATGCGTTTTAAGTGTGGTCGAGCTCGAAGATGAACAGTAACAATTTCTTGTTGTCCATTAGGGTGGAAAGAGAAATAATATACTTTAGACCCCTTAGTTCCTTTAGTTAAATCGTACTCCTTATCTCTTGTGATAGATTTCACATTAAAACGTTTCATCATGGTAGGACCACTAGTGCCGTCACGATAAATTAGATGATAAATGGTTCTGACATCTCCTTTTTTGAAAACAGCAGTGTGAATAATACCCTTTCCAACAAATTTCTTATCACTAATTTTGGTTACCATCATTCGCCCAGAGGCAAAAAAGACAATAATGTCATCTATATCACTACAATCTTGGACGTAATCATCTTTCTTCAAATTATACCCAATAAATCCTTCTTCTTTATTGACGTATAGTTTTTTGTTTGCAACAATTACTTTACGAGCAGCAATATTATCAAAAGTCCTGATTTCCGTTTTGCGTTCTTTACCCTCTCCAAACTGAACCTTTACATCTTTAAAATAAGCAATAGCATAATCAATCAAATTTGCCAAATTAGCTTCCACTTCTTTTAACTCATCTTCTAATGACAAGATATATGTATCTGCTTTTTCAGCATCATGCTTTGTAATTCGGCGCATTCTTAACTCAAGCAACTTTTTCACGTCATCATCTGTCACCTTACGCGCCAAATGTTTAATATGTGGCTTTAATAGTTTATGAGTTATTTCAATTGCTTCATCATAGGTTCTACCATCAAAATCTATATATATCTTTTGCTCAATAAAAATTTTCTCCAAGCTAGCAAAATGCCATAATTCTAATAATTCAGCTTTGCGAATTTCTAACTCTTTTTTTAGTAAACCTACCGTATTGTTAGTTGAAACTTTTAAAATTTCATTGACACTTAAAAAGTGAGGCTTTCCGTTCCAAATGACTGATGTATTTGGCGACACAGACATTTCACAATTGGTAAAAGCATACAAAGCGTCAATGGTTTTATCAGGAGAAACGCCTGTGGCTAGATGAATTAAAATCTCTACTTTACTAGCAGTATTATCTTCAATCTTTTTAATCTTTATTTTCCCCTTGTCGTTTGCTTTAATAATCGATTCGATTAAAGTACCAGTATTAGTACCAAAAGGTAATTCATCTATAATAATGGTTTTCGAATCCTCTTTTCTAATTTTAGCTCTAACTCTTATTTTCCCTCCTCTTTGACCTTCGTTATAGTTGGAAAAATCTGCCATTCCTCCATTCTGAAAATCAGGTAAAATATTTGTCTTCTTTCCTCTCAATACATCAATAGATGCATCAATTAATTCCAAAAAATTATGAGGCATCACTTTGCAAGCCATACCTACTGCAATACCCTCAGCGCCCTGTGCCAACAATAAAGGAAATTTAACAGGCAGTAAAACAGGCTCATTATTTCTACCATCATATGAGGGTAGCCATTCCGTTGTTTTAGCATTGAATACAACGTGCTTTGCAAACTTAGACACCCTAGCTTCGATATAACGAGGCGCTGCTGCAGAATCTCCAGTTAAGGTATTTCCCCAGTTTCCCTGCATATCAATTAATAGCTCTTTCTGTCCAAGCTGAACCATGGCATCTCCAATTGAAGCATCTCCATGTGGATGATACTTCATAGTATTACCAATAATGTTCGCCACCTTATTGTAACGCCCATCATCCAATTCTTTCATTGAATGCATAATCCGGCGCTGAACTGGCTTAAAACCGTCTAGTAAAGCTGGAACGGCTCGCTCTAAAATCACATACGAAGCGTAGTCCAAAAACCATTCCTCGTACATGCCTGACAATGGAATGACATTAGTATCATCACCAGAATCTGATCCAGAATCAGCATTTTCTAATGCGTCATTTTCATTTAAATCATCTAATTCTTCGTCAGCCATAATTTTGTTGAATGCCAACAAAAATAACAATCACAATGTATTAAATATAGGAATCAGCTATTGAGTTATTAACATGTTTTTTTTATTTTTTCATACTATCTTCGCCAAAATGAATCAATACTTATCAAAATTTGGGTTTCAAGCGCCAACAGTTATTGAAAAGACATCCCCCAATCTAGGACTTATTGTTGTAATCCCCTGTTTTAATGAACCTGATATCATAAAGAGCATAGAAAGTTTAGCTGCTTGCAAAAAACCCTTAAAAGATGTTGAAATTATTGTAGTTATTAACCATGGAGAACATCACGACACCGAAATTATTGATCAAAATAAGAATGCACTCAATAGTTTAAAAAAATGGTCTACTCAAAACAATCCTTTTTTTAAACTTCACGTCATTACATCTTTTAACTTACCAAAAAAGCACGCTGGTGTTGGACTAGCTAGAAAAATAGGAATGGATGAAGCTGTAGCAAGGTTTGATTCTGCTAAATATGATGGTCTAATTATTTGTTTTGATGCTGACTCAACTTGCGATAAAAACTATTTTACAGCGATAGAAAATCATTTCGAAAAACATCTCAAAGCACCCGGTGCAGCTATTCGATACGAACATCCAATTGAAGGAACTGACTTTGATGGTTCTATCTACGAAGGGATTATAAATTATGAATTATTTTTGAGATATTATAACCAAGGATTAATTTGGGCTAATCTTCCATTTGCTTTTCATACTGTTGGATCGAGCATGGCAGTCCGTTGCTCTGCATATCAAAAGCAAGGTGGGATGAATAAAAGAAAAGCTGGAGAGGATTTTTACTTCCTACATAAAATCATTGCTTTGGGTAATTTCACAGAGATTAATAATACCAAAGTCATTCCTTCTCCGCGAACTTCCGACCGCGTGCCTTTTGGAACTGGAAAGGCCATCTCAGATTGGATTAATAATGAATCAAAAGACTACCTAACCTATGATGTTCGAATTTGGGATATTTTAAAAGATTTTAACGCCACCATTCCACTATTACAGCTAAATGGTTTAAGAGATACGGAGTTTAACAAAAAAATAGATAATCAAACACTCATTGAATATCTTGATTTAAATAATTTTAATGAAGATTTAAAAGGGATTAGATTGAATTCCACTTCGCCAGAATCTTTCCTAAAAAGATTTTTTGTCTGGTTTAACGCATTTAGAGTTCTGAAATTAGTTCATTATCTTAGAGATAAACAATTTCCTAACCAACCCATTTTTGATCAAGCAAAATTAATGTCCAAAAAAAGAAGTTTCGCTAAAAACGAAACCACTTCTAAAAGTTTATTGTTAGCCTACCGTAAATTTGAGGCAAACTAAAATTTTATTTGTGAAGTTCTATAAAATCAATAATTGACTGCGAAAACTTAACCGGCTCATTACTCATTGGTGAATGACCTGAGTTTTCAAAAATAATAATTTCTTTACTCAATGAACTCACTCTATTGTAGGCATCAACTCCGACCTCTGGTGGCACTACAAAATCAAATTTACCCCATAAAAATTGTGATGGAATTGTAATTTTTTCCAAATCAAAGCGTGTTGAATTTGATTTTGAATCATTATTCAATGTTCCATTAATAAAATTATTGCTTGCCTTAAGGTTCAATGCAATATCAGGTGAATTTATAATAGAATAACCGGGTGTTGAATTATCTTCAGGATTAGTAATTTCCTCCAATTTTCCCTCAGCTTCAAACCCTTTGCTATTTAAATAACCTTCGGCATCATCAGTCACTGCTGTAGTGTCCATAACTTTTACTCTATCAACAATTTCTTGCCAAAATTCAACCTCATATCCCTTGGTTAACTGCGCTTCGCCAACTTCAATAAATAATTTAATAGCCTCTACATTGTTATGGTCAAAATCATTCACACCATCCACCTCAATCCATCCTTTTAATTCCTTTTGAATTTCAGTATTTGTTAAGGCATGTGAAGAGGTAATTCCTCCCCAACTGTGCCCCATTAAAAACAAACTAATGTCATTACCATATTTCTTTTTTAAGAATAAAGTCAAAGCATAAACATCTTTTGAGTTTTGCGCTAACGTTAAATCATCAACAGAATAAGCACCTTGTGAAGCTCCATTTCCCCTCTGATCCATGTAAACAACTGCATACTTTTCTTCAAGCATTTCTGAATACCTGCCGCTGTTATATGCACCTGAACCACCGCCTGGTCCACCATGCAATAATAAAATAAATATTTTACTACCCATATTTCCATTTATTTCTACCGCTAAATCTGCGCCATCATTACGGAATACAAAACGTTCATAAGTGTCAGTGGTCTGTTTTGTACAAGAAAACAGCACAATACCTGCGACGAAAGTGGCTACTATTTTATTAATAAATTTCATAGTGTAATAATTAAAAATGATATATAAATTCAAATTCTAGTGCTGCATTTGGCACAAATCCATGATTATATTGCATGACCTGAATAATTGGCTTAATTTGTACCTTTAAAGGAATATTAGTTTTTACACTCAAATCTCGACCAAAATGAGGGGATAAGCTAAAAACAACTCCACCAGAACCAGCTAAGCCAATAGATTCAATTTCGTTTTCCACTAATTGATAGGTGTCAAACTTATAGTCTCTATAAAGGTAGCCTAAATTTAGACTATATCCGAAAAGACGACCTTGCCTGGCATTCACACGCTCATATCCAGCTCCAACATTTCCAAACCAACCATTATGGTTATTGGCATGACTGTAACCTCCTAACGATAATACACCATAATAGGACTTATATTTCAATTTGTCACCTTTCTTTTCTTGGCCTTTTTTAAACTTGCGCTTTTTAGATTTTTCGAAATTGATAAAATCGTAATAGCCAGAAAATTTCAGTCCCGGGTGGAATCCATTATCACCAAAATAACTAGCAGAGACTGAAAATGGACCTGATTCGCTTTGAGAATGACAAATTGTAAGTTGGATAACAACCAAAATAAATGTGAGCAAAAATTTCATATAGCAGTTTTATTAATGGTCAAATGTAATTAACTTTTAATCATTTTTAGTGACGACGAATTCAATTTAAATTACCCCCATTTGTGTTCCAAAAAAATTCTAGTCATTAATCAGCATTCAAAAAATCGTATCGTATCTTCACAAGATGAAACAACATTGGGATCAAAACGAGGAAGCATTTTTTGGAATAGGCGTTTATCAACCAAAAACGAGTCATAATATTGGAACATTATGGAGGTCTGCTTATATTTTAGGAGCTAGTTATATTTTTATAATTGGTGGTAAATACAATCATCAAAGCTCTGACACTTCTAAAACATGGTCAAAAATTCCATTTTTCAAATATGATAGTTTTGATCACTTTTACGAATCTATGCCTCATTCTACCCAACTAGTTGGCTTAGAAATGGGAAATAATGCAACTCCACTAGTCAAATTTAATCACCCTCCAAGAGCATCCTATTTATTAGGAGCTGAGGATAACGGCTTAACTACAAATATTACAGAGCGTTGTCACCATTTAGCGAAACTACCTGGCAAATCATCACTTAATGTTGCTGTTACAGGTAGCATTGTCATTTACGATCGTATAAGCAAACAAGAGCTTTACTAAAATAACCTGCTCAAAATCTATTAGCATTGTTTGATGGACTTTTTATTAGTACTTTTGTAGAATTATTAGAAGAATACAATGAAAACGGAAGCGGAGAAAGAGCTTGAAAAATTAAATAGAAAGATTAAAAAATCGGTCTGGAATGTCATCAATGAATATGATATGATTCAAGATGGTGACAAATTAATGGTCTGTTTATCTGGCGGAAAAGACAGCTATACTATGTTAGACATTCTAATGCAAATCCAAAAGGCATCAGTATTTACCTTTGAATTAGTTGCTGTTAATCTTGATCAAAAACAGCCCGGTTTTCCGGAAGAAGTATTACCTAATTATTTAACAAAAGTAGGTGCTAATTTTAAAATTATTGAAGAAGATACTTACAGTATCGTAAAAGAAAAAACACCTGAAGGAAAAACAACTTGTAGTTTATGCTCTCGTTTAAGAAGAGGTAATCTTTATACAGCAGCTGAAGACTTAGGGTGCAACAAAATTTTATTGGGTCACCATCGTGAAGATATATTGGAGACCTTTTTCTTAAACCTATTTTTTGCTGGCAAAATTGAAACAATGCCACCAAAATACAAAACAAATGATAACCGTTTTGAAGTACTAAGACCATTGGCATACGTCAAAGAAGCGGATATTATCCGATTTTCACAAATTAGTGACTACCCTATTATACCATGTAACTTATGCGGAGCACAGCCAAATATGCAACGACAGATTGTTAAAGCTATGTTATCAAAATGGGAAGAAACCTATCCTGGGAGAAAAGAAATTATGTTTACCGCCTTAAAAAATATTTCTCCAACTCATATGTTAGATCATGACTTGCATGACTTTGCCAATTTGAAGTCCAAAATTATGGGAGAAATAAAAGTAGGCACTGAATTTGAGCTACTTTAGTCGAAATACACTTATTACTGCCATTATTTTCACTTTTGATTTAGCTTATTATGCCAAGCAAGTTTGATTAAGACAATTGAAGGAATTCTATTTAGTCGAATTATTGTTGATTAACACTTAAAATTGTAGTAAATTGTAAAAGTTTGGAGAACAATTCAATGAAATCAGAAAGCAAATCGCCTTCATATATTATATTTTGTATAATAATTTTATCGGTATGCACTATATTTTCAAATTGCACGGATTCTCAGTCTTTTTCAATTCTTAATAAGCATAAAAAATATACTAAACTAAATTTAAGTCATAAACATTTAACTGAAATTCCTCCATATGTTTTCAAACTCGAAGATTTAGAAATATTGATTCTCCATGATAATAAACTAACAAACATCCCATATGAAATTACGGAATTGAAAAATTTAAAAAAACTAGTACTTAGCAGAAATGACCTTATTGAAATACCCGGATATATTGGTCAACTTAATAAGCTTGAACAATTATCTTTAAAAGCCAATAAAATAACAAAAATACCAGAAAGTTTTGGCAATCTTAAAAAACTTGAAGTTCTTAACTTGTCATTTAATCAATTAGAAAAAATTCCTGAGTCTATTTGTAATATGGCATTACTCTATTCATTATTAATTAGCTATAATAGATTAACACAATTACCTGCTGATATTTACAAATTGCAGAATCTAAGAGAACTTGAGATTAACAATAATCACTTAAAATCAATTCCACCTAGCTTTTATAAACTTAAACTATTTTACCTTAACATTTTTCAAGCAGGCCCTGAACTTTCCTTTACAAATGAAATTTGTGATATGCGATTGTTAGAAAAATTAACTGTAGATATTGCAACTTGGAATTTTTTACCAAATTGTATTGCTATAAGAGCCAGTAATAACAGCAGGTTCTCAATCTCAATAAAATAATTGTTGATTCTGATTTAACAACACCCCGCCAAAAAATCTTAGCATTAACTAAGATTTTTTGTCATACCCAAATAATATGATGACAAGATCGGGTTGCGGGGATCTGTTAAATAATAAAAGTAATTTTATTTTTCACCAACACAAAGATAGGTTATTTTAAAATACTTTAATCGTATATGTTAACGCTAAATATTTAGTTTTTGTTACAAAAAAAAGTAAATTTAATTCAAAAGCTTAAAAAATAATTACTTACAGATAACTGAGAAGTTAATTTAATCAACTATTTTCCAAATAATAATTGTTTTGTCATCACCAGTTGAGATAAGGTAATTGTCGAACCATATTAAATTATTTACTGATGCCAAATGCCCACCGTTAGAAACAGAATCAATTTTTGCAATGAAATTATGATTTAAGTCCCATATTTTTATGCTCTTATCTCTGCTTGCACTTGCATAGTACTTTTTATTGGGAGATTGGACAATTTTGTATATAGCATAATTATGAGCAGGAATTCGTTGCTTAAGTACATATTTGGAACTTGAGATATTCACAACATTAATATGTCCATCTCTCGAACCACTTAAAATGTAATTACCTAAACGCATAATCGTATTAACTGAAAAACCATTCATGTGTTCAGAAATAAACGCAATCTCTCTTAGACCATCTACTGTAAAAACACCAATACTTCCATCTCCAACTCCAATATATAGTAAGTCCTCAAATTGCCTTATCTCTCTAATCTTTCCTCTAAACAAATTAATTATCGATTTCGATTTTAAAGTTGTTAAGTCCCAACTGGACAGCTTTCCATCTTCAGCACCAACATATAGTTCATTTAAATTTTTATTATAATGTAATGCATATACCATCCCAACATGCCCTTGAAATAGCTTTATTTCTTCCTTAGAGTCTAAATCTATAATATGAACACCTCCTGTTGACTGACCTGCAACAAGCCAATTGAGCTGTTTTATATAAAGCAAGGAAATAGCTTTAGATTTTAATTTTGCCACAACCACCCCCTCTTCAAAAGATGCGGCATTCCATACTACGACTAAATTATCAAATCCAGCCGAAAAGAAGAGGCTTTCTTTGTAATACTCTAAACAGTAAATTGCACCACTGTGACCCGTTAACTGAGCTTCCTTAGTAATTTCCATTATTCCTTAATAAATAATCCGACAGCTTCTATATGCGAGGTATGTGGAAACTGATCAACTAAAGCATACTTCATAAATTTATATCCTTTATCTTCTAGTATTCTGGCATCTCTAGCCTGAGTTCCCGGATTACAGCTAATGTATACAATTTGTTTGGCATTCAATTCTATAACCTTCAATAATGTTTTTGGTGCTATACCAGCCCTTGGAGGATCCAAAATGATTGTATGTATTTCATCTATATACTGAGGATAACTCTTTAAAAAACGTCCGACATCTTCTGCAAAGAAGTTAACATTGGTAATGCTATTTCGAACGGCATTTCTTTTAGCATCCTCAATTGCTTCGGGAACAATATCAACACCAATCACCCTTACATTAGGAATCTCCTTAGCAAGAATTTGAGCAATTGTTCCAGTACCACAAAATAAATCCATCAAGACCTTACCCTCTAAATCAAAATTTTCTTGTGCATATGAAATTGCTTTATCGTATAATTTTTCGGCACTTTTTGGATTTGTCTGAAAAAAACTCTCCATGCTAATTTCGAAATATAACCCCTTCAATTTTTCTAAAATTACAGGTTCTCCAAAAAGTAATTGATTATTACCATTCTCAATTTTTGCTCTGTCAGCAACATCATCATTAACTGTATGTTGCAAACCGGCCAACCTGTCTCCTAGTAAATTCTGCATAAAGGAAGAAAAATTAATCCGATCAAAACGGTTAATATTTTGTGAAGATGTTACCAAATTAATTAGCAACTGGCTAGTATCAAATGATTTCCTAACCACTAAATGTCTATAGAAACCTATTTTTTTGGGTGGATGCCAAGCTTGGAGACCGGTTTTCTCCAAATAGTCTCTTATTAGTTTTAGTTTTTCTTCAAAATCTTCATCAAATAAACCGTCTGGCATATCCAAATTTTCGACCTTCCACCAAGTTCCTCTTGTCTTAAACCCTAGTGCAAATTCATCATCTAATTCTTCATTACTTTCAATATTTTGTCTTATAGTTGAAAATGAATATTCCATTTTATTTCTATAATTATATATAATTGGAGAAGTAATAAATGCTTCAAATAAATCGTCACTATTTTGGAAATTTCCTAACTTCCTATAGACATCAATTGTAGCATTTTGTTTAAACTCTTGCTGCTTTATTATTGGTAAAGTAATATAAGGGGCACCTGAAATAGGTTGGTAATTCACATCCTTTTCAATGTCTGACCTATTAATAATACTAACCAGTTTACATTCAGCATGCTTTTTTCTTTTCTTAAATATTCTAGCTCTTACAAATTGTCCAGGAATGGTATTTTCTACAAATATTATATATGGTTTTTCCCCATTTATTAAGGCTGGAATTTTTGCAATACCTTTTCCACCATAAGCATAGTCCGTAATTCGAACTTCTATAATTTCACCTCTTTTCACAATGTTCTTTTTTGACAAAAATACTTTATTTCACTTTATATTAGTAATAAATATTCTATTACACAAAAAAGCCTCATTAGATTACTCTAATGAGGCTTTAAAAGGGGCATCTACATACTCTCCCACCCTTAAAAGGGCAGTACCATCTGCGCAAGTAGGCTTAACTTCTCTGTTCGAAATGGGAAGAGGTGGACCCTACCGCAATAAACACCGAAAACGTTTGTTCCCAAAAAGGGAAAACTAATGTTTTAGTTTATTGAGTTTGAATATTAATAGAGTAGAGAGTAATATTTATAAATAAGTCTACGGGTAATTAGTACTACTCGGCTTTGATGTTACCATCTTTACACCTGTAGCCTATCAACGTTGTCGTCTTCAACGACCCTTAAAAGATATCTCATC
>JBGCFR010000017.1:0-134915 GCA_045107045.1 Crocinitomicaceae bacterium | reverse complement strand
TGGTATTCGGTTTAGCCATTTGGTTGGTGGAGGTCATCAAATTAATTTATTTGAAGACATTAAATTATTACAACTCTACCAAGCCATGGATAATATGCGGAACCGATACGGTGAAAATGCATTAATGAAGGCCTCTAGCATTGATACTAAATTTAAGAATTATCCCAATCCGTTTAATGGAAAGTAAACATGCAACGTATTTATCGATTGATGCATCAGGTAAGAAACGATACAAATTATGAAAAATAAAATAGCCATTCTTGCCATTATCTTATTATCAACACTGTCAGCTTGCAATAAAATTATAAAATGTGACGCTGCCAATCTAACTTGTACCGAAACAGCACCAACAGGCGAATTGTGTGAAGCCTACTTTACGAGGTGGTTTTTTGATGCCTCAACTAACTCATGTCAAGAAATTGGTTATAATGGTTGCTCTGAAAAAGGATTTGCAACTAAAATAGATTGTGAAAATTGTATTTGTGTATCGATTCATTAATTTATAAAAACACCCGAATAGACGAAGAATCTATTCGGGTATAAATAGCTTAAGCAGAAATACCCAATAATTCTTTTTCAATCACTTCTTTTAATGCTTTTTTAGGTAAAGCACCTGCTTGCATCATTGGTTGCTTATCCATTGGTACAAACAAAATTGAAGGGATACTTCTAATACCAAATGCGCCTGACAACTCTTGCTCAACTTCTGTATTGACTCTGTAAATTCTAATCTTACCTGCAAATTCATCAGCCAATTCATCAAGTATTGGTCCTACTACTTTACAAGGCCCGCACCAATCAGCATAAAAATCAATAACACACGGTATATCGTCTTTGTATTTCCACTCTTTTTCTTTTGTATAATCAAAAATTTCGTCTTTGAATACCTCTGTTGTTAATTGGATCATTCCCATAATTTGTCTTTTGAGATTAGACGAAGCATAATTCAAAAACTTTCACATCAACCAAAATAGTCGTGTAAAAGTCAACCTCAACAAAAATTTGGAATTATTTAACTAGTACTTTTAAAACTGATTTAGAACTTTTCGTTTGAACAATTAAGAAGTAAACACCAGAATCTAATTCGTTTACCAAAATGGTGTTTTTGCCATGAAACAAAAGACCATCTTTTACCAATTTTCCACTAGAAGTATAAAGGGTAAAGTAGGCCTGTTGGTCAAGTAAAACATTAAACACATCTGAAACAGGGTTGGGAAAAGCTTCGATTTGAACGGTATTTTCATCAACCGCTAAATAATAGCAAGTATCATTAAAATTGGTTTGCGGATCAATAAAATTCCAATTTAAATCACTCCATTCAACGCTATCAACTACTACACATAGTAAGTTTGGGTTATTACTTGCGTTGAAGCCAAAATTTGGCACATTTAAATTATTACCATTATTTACTTTTAAGTACGAAAGATTATTACTACTACACTTAATCATTTCGAGATTTGGATGTATACTCAAATCAAGACCTGTAATCAAATTATTACTACAATATAATTCAGTAAGATTAACATTATTACTAAGATCTAAATTTGTGATTTGATTGCCTGCACATTGTAACGAAGTTAACAATGGATTTTGACTAACGTCAAGACTACTTATATCAACATCAACACAAGCCAATGATTCCAAATTTACATTTTGACTCACATCAAGACTAGTAATTTGCGTATCTGTACAGTCTAAAAATTCAAGTGCAGTATTATTAGTCACATCAAGTGATGTAATTTGGGCTGCAACACAGCTTAAATATGTAAGTGAAGTGTTATTGCTTACATCAAGATCAGTAATATAAACTGCTAAAAAACAATCTAACGAAAGTAAATTGATGCAATCTTCAATTCCAGTTAAATCAGAAACTTGAGACCAAGAAAAATCTAGACTTGTCACCCCTGTCAAATTTTGAGTTGGCACGGAATCATCTAAAGGCCCAGTATCAAAACCTAGGCTTATTAAAGTTGATTCAAAAACATTGTCAGGGACGTAGGTGTTTTGAGAAAAACTAATTTGATTAAAAGCGGGTACTAGAAACAATAAAAAGAGCGCTTTATTCATTTTAAAAAATTTAATATCAATAAAATAACGACTAAATTTTCAATAAAGTATGCGTTTCAGAAAATATAATTTATAGAAAAAAATTATATCGTGAAGTCATTTAAATAGATTACCAATTTTAATATAAATCATACCTTTGCAACAAATAATACAAAAATGAGCTTAACAGACCAAATCAATAACGATATTAAAACGGCCATGAAGGCCCGTGATTCTAAAACATTAACTGCTTTGCGTGACGTAAAATCTAAGATTTTATTGGAGGCAACCAGCGGTACAGGTTCAGAAGTGAGTGATGAAACGGCAGGCAAAATTGTAATGAAGCTATACAAACAACGCATGGACACTTATGATTTATATGTGAAAGAAGGCCGAGAAGATTTAGCAGAAGATGAATTGTTTGAAGCCAAAGTAATTGAAGCCTACATGCCTAAATTAATGACCGAAGATGAAGTACGAACATTTGTTTCAGAAAAACTATCTCAAATGGGAGCTTCAGGGCCACAAGACATGGGCAAGGTAATGGGACCAATTATGGGACAATTAAATGGCAAGGCTGATGGTAAAATGATTTCAACTATAGTTAAAGAATTACTAAATAAGTAAAAGTAATTTATTAATTAAAAATATTGAAACCATCTGTTTGTGACGGATGGTTTTCTTATATTTATAGGATAAGCTCTCAAAAATGCCCCGATTACTCACATTTTTAATCATTTTACTCGCTAGTCTGCAAACTGCAGCGCAAGACACAAATCCATCAAAGATTGAAGCCATTGTACAAATGGGGCATTCAAAAGTCATTACTGCGAGTGACATTTCTCCATACGAAAAATATATTGCAACAGGAAGTATTGATCGTTCAATCATTATTTGGGAAGCAAGAACTGGTAAAGAAATTCGAATACTTCACCACCATGTCAAAAGCATAACCGCTCTTCATTTTAGCCATGATGGTAAAAGCATTTTATCATGTTCAAACGACAATACAGTTAAACTAACGCATGTTGAAACTGGAGATATAATCCATACATTTCATCATACTAAATACGATATTACTAATGCCTATTTTAACGGAGATGGAAGTAAGATCCTGATTTTTGATAAAAGACAGTATTTTTCAGTCTGGAGTACAAATACGGGAGAATTAATTGGCTATTACAAAAAAGATTACGCCGCCTATAACGATAGACAAATCGTTAGTTTTGACGGTTTAAAACTCCTCACAAAACTGAGTTACAATAAGGTAGCATGTGTAAATATATTGACAGGTGATACATTGTTTAAAATGCCTTTTGACAAAGCGCACACTTTAAATTTTAGCAATGATGGGAAATATATTGTAATAGGTTCTTCAAAACTATTTGCTACTGTATTTGATGCCGAAACTGGCGACTCCTTGCACTCTGTAAAAACACATCCCGATTTTGATTGTGACGGCTGCAAAACCCAGGTGTGTATTGCTGACGATTCAAAATCTGTTTTTACCACCTCAAATAAAGGAACGGGTCAATTGTGGAATATTAAAACTGGAAAAATCATTCAGACATTCACAACTCCAGAACAGTCTGTAAATAGTCTATTAATTAGTCGAGATAATAGATATATTCTTTTGAGTTATGGAAAAATGCTAAAACGCTACGATATAGCTTCTGGAAAAGAAACTTGGTCAGTTAACAATAAGAATTTAGGTTATTATGATATTAATTTGCGAAATGACCTATTTGTAACACCAGGTAAAAATCAGAGTGCCGATTTATGGTCATTAAGTAGAAAAAAAGTTTTAAGAAACTACAGTGGATATTTAAATAAAGGTAAATCGGACGGACTGAAGTTCGACTATTCAGTTTGGATTGATTTAAGTATTTTACAGTACATTTCTTTTAAAACAAGTCTCTCAATCCACCCTAACAATAAGGAAATAGCCCTTGGTAAAATAGACTCATCTGCCACCATACTTAATATTGAAACCGGTAAACGAATCCGCACCTTAAGTGATGCTTCTAAAGCCAACCTTTGTCAAGACTATAGTAAGAATGGAAAGTGGCTTGCTATTGCTGGTGGAGATAGAGCGATTAGAATTTATGATACTGAAAAATATGAACTAAAACATACCTTACGAGGGCATCAAGCTTTAATTTTTGATCTACAATTTTCCAATGATCCAAATATATTAGTTTCTGGTAGTTGGGACGGTACAATTCGTACTTGGGATATTAAAAATGAAAAGTGGATTTCCTATATAGAATTAGACAAGGATGCTCCATATAATGTAAAATACTCCCCAAATGACTTGTATATATTATCAGGCGACTTAAATAAGAATATTGATTTGTGGGAAGGAGATACGAAAACTAAATTCAGAACATTAATCGGACATTCTGAGCCAATTTCTGGAATTGTTTTTTCTGATAATGGAGAAAATCTTTTGACTTCGAGTTGGGATGGAAAAATAAAACTCTGGCATACTTTAACTGGTATGCAATTGGCAAAATTTAATGACAGAGGTGCACCGGTATATGCCATTAATTTTTCAAAAGATCAACAGCAAATTATTTCTGGTGATGGTGATAGAAAAATTAAATTTTGGAATATTAAAACCGGCCAATTAGAATCGCAATTAAGCGGCCATATCAGCGCAGTAACAGATATTAAAATTACAAGTGACGGAAAATTGATGATTAGTAGAGGTGCAAAAGGAGAAGTTATTGTTTGGGATTACCATACCAAAGAACAGCTCTACACGTATATGCAAATTAATAGAAACGACTGGTTAGTAACTACCCCTACCGGGCATTTTGATGGTTCGAAAGCAGCATTAAAACTAGTCAATTATGTCAGCGGAATGGAAGTCGTTAGAATCGAATCTCTATTCGATAAATTCTACACCCCAGGCTTAGCGAAGGCTGTAATGAATGGTGAAAAATTAAATGATACTGGCAGTAATTTTAAATCACTTATTAGTAACCGACCAGAATTGGCATTTCAAATTCCAAATAGTAAAGTCCGAACTGCTATTATTAAAAATGATTCAACCGTGATAAGTAAATCACAAAAATTTGCTATTGATGTGGCTATTATTGAAAATGGAGATGACATATCAGAAATCAAAATTTATAATAATGGAAAACTGATTGACACCGAAAGTAAAGAAAAAGATCTAATATTTAGAGGCACCAAAGAGTACGCTAGAACATTTGAAGTAGAGTTAGTAGATGGTATTAATAATTTAAAGGCAGTAGCAACCAGTAAAAAAGAGGTAGAATCTGATCCAATTACTATACAAGTTAAATTTGACGGTGAAGCATCTAAAACCGAACTTTATATTTTATCTATTGGTATTAACAGTTACAAAAACAGTAATTACAATTTAAGTTATGCTGTAAAAGATGCCCAAGATTTTTCAAAGTCAATCTCAAAAGGAGGCACTTCACTATTCAATAAAATTAATGCTTATTCGCTAGAAGACAACAGAGCTACCAAGGCGGAAATTCAGATAGTTTTTAACGAAATAATAGAAAAAATAGGCCCTGAGGATGTATTTGTATTCTATTATGCTGGTCATGGAGCTATGAGTATTGGATCTGAATCTGCTCAATCCGATTTTTATATTATGGCACATAATGTGACTAGTTTTTTTGGGGAAAGCATTTTAATACAGGAAGGTATATCGGCCACAGAATTATTAAATTTATCCAAAAAAATATCAGCTCAAAAACAATTATTCGTTCTAGATGCCTGCCACTCGGGCGGTGCCTTAAATGTTCTTGCTAGTAGAGGCGCGGACAGTAGAGAAAAGGCCATTGCTCAATTGGCTAGAAATACAGGCACTTTCTTCTTAACAGCTTCACAAGATGTTGAATATGCTAATGAGTCAGGCGACCTTAAGCATGGTTTATTCACCTATGCCCTATTAGAGGTATTAGAAGGTGATGTAAAAGCATTTAATAACAGCACGCAAGACAATAAAATTACTATTAACGAAATGAAAACTTACGTTGAAGAGCGTGTTCCTGAATTATCAGAAAAATATCATGGCTCTGCTCAATACCCAACTAGTTATAGCTTTGGACAAGACTTCCCTATTGTTATTCTAAAATAATTAAGGCTATTAAATAAATATTTTTAATTCGAATCTAATGACTAGAATCAATGATTAGTTTTTCTCTCGCAACAATTGATCCGTTTCTTTTAATCAACACTATGTAAACACCTGTTCCTAATGATTCAATATTGACCTTATTTTGAAATGGCAAATGCATTACAATTTTCCCTGAAACATTATAAATAATAAGCTCTGCGTTATCAGTGTAACTAAATTGGGATTGAATTTCAATTTTATTATTTGCAGGATTCGGATATATTATCATTTGAGGATTTTGAGACTTGTCAATACCTAGAGTTCCTCCACCATTATTAGTATAAATAATTTGATTTCTACTAACCGCTATTCCATCAAATTCATTCGCAAAAGAAATTGAAGTTACTTCATTTGCGACCGGAGTTGTTTGTTCTGTCCAAAATTGCCCATTGTTTAAGGAAGTGTATATTTTACCATATAGAGTTGTTCCATATAGTTTCCCTGTATTAAATGTCAAATCGATTACTGGAAGCACATTAAACCCATCAAAACCTAAATCGAAAAACGAAGTACCACCATTCCAGGTTCTTGTAGCATTTGCCTGGCTACCCATACCACCATATAAATAGCCGTTTTGCTCATCATGAAATAAAAATTTTTCTTCAAGAGAAATTGGACCATTCAATATTTGAATTGTATCAAAACTACTCCCTCCATCGGTTGTTTTATAAAACTCTGACAATTCGCTTGAATTAATTACAAATCCTATCATATCATTAATAAAAGTAACTGAAAAACCAGAAAGATTTGGATTATACTTTGCCATCATTGTAACGAATGTTGTTCCATAATCAGTTGATTTTTTAACATACATGGTATCATTTGTAAAGTTTTGAAATGCAATCACAATTGCTTGCTCGTTTACGCTAAAACTAGATGGTGTATAGAAACTTCCCATTACCACATTTGTCCATGTTTGCCCTCCATCAAAAGTTCTCTGGATACCGTAATTTGCTGATACAAATCCTGTATCCTTACTAATAAACCTTGGTGATCGTAAGCTAGAAAATACACCAAAGCTATGGCATTCACCCCATGTTACACCTCTATCTACACTTTTATACAGTATACCCATATCAGTTGTTAAATAGGCGGCATTTACATGAGGAAATGCTACTTCACTGGCGGATTGAAACGTAGTATCGGCTAAATTCCACTGTGTCCACGAAGTAGTACAAAAGGAAATACTAAAAAACAAAATTGCCACTGCAAAAAAACTAAATTTATTACTTTTCATATTCCTCTTAATTAATAACTATTTGCTTTGTATACACTCTGTTTTCAATTGTGAGAGTTAAAAAATAATTTCCCGAAACAACCTGAGACACATCTAAATTCAGTTTATTAGTTTTAAATTCTTTAATTAGTTTTCCATTTGCACTATAAAGTTGAATCTTACGTATATCAATATTACCTTCAACTTTAATATTCAAGCTGTTATTTGTAGGGTTGGGATAAATTTCAAATTTTTTATCAGTCAATTCCGATACTTTTAAAAATACTCCACCATTTACTGTCTTATACATATTATTACCTGCCAATAAATAACCAATACTATCATTCGCAAAAACAACCTTGGAAACAATTGCAGGAAGAATTATGTTTTGTGGCTGCCAACTATTTCCACCATTTTCAGATAGAAATATACCTCCCGCAATATTTGTAAATAGTTTATTGTTGGATTGAGCATAGATGGTCGAAAGATTAGTATATGGGCTGATATAATTTTCAGTCCAATTTTCACCTCCATCTGCTGTACTAAGGAATAAACCATTTCCACCAACTGCAAAACCATCTTGGTCATTAACGAACATAAAATCATTTACTGCTTTATGATAAATACCATTAACGGAGCCTAAAACTGTTGACCATTTCGCTTGCCAAGAATTTCCAAGATCAAGAGATTTATAAATTAAAAATTCCAAAGAATCAACACCTATAGATTTTGATGCGCCAACTAAAAAAACTGAATCTTGAATAACTTTGATTGAAGATACTGTCTCATTATTTGGCAGTGAAAATGATTGAAAACTAGCCCCACCATCTGTGGTCCTTAGCATTAGGCCAACTTCGCCACTTACAAGCCCAACTTCATTATCAACAAATGCAATATTTGTGAGCGACATCCCCGAAAAATTATTTGCAGTTAATGAGTCCCAAGTAAGACCCGAATCTTCTGTTTTTATGATCACATTGCTATACGGTCCAAACGCCGTTCCACCACATGCATAACCTACATTTGAACTTGGGAAATCAATATCTGTAAACCAACTCCCATTAAATATTGTTTGGTACGGCAACCAGGAGTTTCCACCATCATAGCTGTGATAAACCCTTCCTCCACCTCCTGTTATAGAAACTATTGTATCAGCATTAATAACATAAAAATCAGACTCATTATCAGAATGTATGTAATTTGGAAACCATTGTGCACTTAATACAAATGGCATTATACAAAGAAATAATAGAATTTTTTTTACCATGCTATTTATATATTAAGAGAGTAAGAGAAACTGTCTTCATGGCAAAGATACTGTGATCATCAACTTAAATTGATGTATATTTTTTGCAATTACTTGTACATTTTTACATTTTTTCGATAAACAGAGGGAGAAGAATTAACCAACTTAGTAAAAAAGTTAGAAAAGTGTGCTGAATCGGTGAAATTTAGAGTCACCCCGATTTCCTTTACACTTAAGTCCGAATGGAAAAGTAACCGTTTTGCTTCAAGTAAAAGTCGCTTTTGAATAAGTTTATTTGCAGTTTTACCAGTTGCTTTTTTGAGTTCTCGATTTAAAACAGATGAACTTAATTTTAATTGATCTGCATAAAAATGTGTAGCTCTTTCTTCAATAAAATGATTTTCCATTAAGGTATAAAATGACTTATAGAGGCTGTTTTCTGCTAATTGATGCTGATTTGCTTGCACACTCCTCTTTAATTTTAGCAACATTAAATGTACTAGAGCCACCACAATATCAGCTTTATTTAAATTATTAGAGTTTAACTCAAATTCCATTTCCTTTACTAGCTCCAGTTGTTCATCAAAGGCTTCTGGTTTTAGATTTATCTCCTCACACTCAACTAAAAACGCATAGTTTGTCTTTAGAATCTCATGCTGAAAAAAATCATTCTTAATCATAAGAACATAACCAAACGATTCTATTGCTCGGTTAACAAAATGAACCTTATTGGCCACAACAGCATAAACACTATTGGCTTTAATTGGATAAGTGACAAAATCAATTAAATGTTTACCTCCTCCGTTTTTGAAAAAAAATATTTCGTTGTAATTATGTCTATGTGCCTCCTCAGTTGTATAAACTGATTTGGGATTGATTTTTAACACCTTAATTGGTGCATTTAATTTATCATCACTTTCAGTTATATGAGTATTTTGACCTAGGTCCATTCAATAGTAAACATTATAAAATTTTTGTAGTCTCAGATTAACTAAGCAAGTCTATATTATCGAGCTACTATTATCCTAACGAAATTACTAACCATAAAGACAGTTAGTGAACTGAAAATTTTAGAAAAATATTAAAAATAGCTTCAATTTAGCAGTATAAAAGCCTAAATTTTCAAACCAATAGATTAATAGATTGCTATAAATTTTTAATAAAATTACTATAAGGATCTTTAAACTGATAGCCGTCAGCTACACTATCTTTACTTAGTTTTTTAAATTCAACTAATGCCCACAAAATAAATTCTTTCCAAAAGCTATAGTCTTCTTTCGATAATTGAGGCACATATTCTTTAAGTAGATCATTCAATGGTGCAACAATATCCAAAGTAGCGGTATACTCTCCATCAGATATATCATTTAATAATTGGAAACCTGATTCAGTAAAAAACCATTCTTGAAGCGCAGTATATGGTGTGCGCTCACCTTCTTTTTCCAATTTTTTTACTTCTGGAAAATACTTTAAAAATAATGATTTAATGGCATCTCCAATCAGGAACATAGCAACATTTTCTGCCCCTTCTTGCTCACCTTCATATACTAATTCTACTTTTCCAGTAATAGATGGTATGACACCAACAAAATCACTCAAACGAATGGTTGTTTTTTTATCACCTTGCAATAAAGCTCGACGCTCGGCTGAACTAAACAGGTTTTCGTAAGCAGTAATACTCATTCTTGCACTTACCCCACTTTTAGCATCAATGTATTCACTATCCCTTGCCTCAAAGCTAATCTGTTCTAATAAATCTTTTGCCAAACTTGGTACATAAATGCCTTCACTTTGAGTGGAATCAAATTTAGCTTCTTGCTCTGTAATCGTTCTCGCAATATCTATACTATCAGGATAGTGCGTTAATATTTGCGACCCAATTCTGTCTTTCAAAGGTGTAACTATGCTTCCTCTGTTTGTGTAATCTTCAGGATTAGCCGTAAATACAAATTGCATATCTAATTTCATTCTTACTTTAAAGCCACGAATTTGAATGTCACCTTCTTGTAAGATGTTAAATAATGCCACTTGAATTCTTGCTTGTAAATCAGGTAATTCGTTGATTACAAAAATACAACGGTTTGCTCGTGGAATCATCCCAAAGTGAATCACTCGATCATGAGCATAGCTCAATTTCAAATTAGCTGCTTTAATTGGGTCAATGTCACCAATAATATCAGCCACTGTGACATCTGGTGTGGCCAGTTTTTCGAAAAAACGATCGTTTCTATTTAACCATGAGATTGGAGTTTCTTCTCCTTTCTCCTTAATTAAATCAACTGCATATCTTGAAATTGGGTTAAACGGGTCATCATTTATTTCAGAACCTTCAACAGTAGGTACATTTTCATCCAGCAATTCAATCATTTTACGAGCCAATCTTGTTTTAGCTTGCCCCCTAAGTCCCAATAAATTAATATTGTGACGAGATAAAATAGCTCTTTCTAGCTCTGGAATTACTGAATTTTCAAACCCATGGACGCCTTCAAATGTTGGTGTATCTGATTGTAATTTATCTCTTAAGTTATCTCTTAATTCATCTTTAATCGATTTGCTTTGATAATTTGCTTTTTTTAAATCGCCTATTGTTTTGATGGTTGTTATTTTCATATTCTATCAGTCGTAATCGCCATTTTCTGGTCTATTTAATTCGTTTTTTTCTATTGTTTTCGTAATCTTCGAAAATCATTTCACCTAATCCTTTTAAACCTGTGTAAAATGCCTTTCCTTGGTTAGCTTGTGTAAAATACTCCACAAATTGCTGCAGATAGGGATCAGAAGCAATCATAAAAGTTGTAATTGGAATATGTAACTTACGGGCTTGTGCAGCCTGATTATAACATTTATCAACAATGTACTCATCCAGCCCAAAGCTATTTTTATAATAGTCGCCGTTTTTCTCACGAATACAACTAGGCTTACCATCAGTAATCATGAAAATTTGTTTATTAGTATTTCGTTTTCGACGTAAAATATCCATAGCTAATTGCAGACCTGCCACGGTATTTGTATGATACGGACCTACTTTTAAATAAGGTAAGTCACGAATTGGGATTGTCCAAGCATCATTTCCAAACACAAGAATATCTAATGTGTCTTTCGGATACCGTGTTGTGATCAATTCAGCCAAAGCCATGGCCACTTTTTTTGCTGGCGTAATTCTATCCTCACCATACAATATCATACTATGACTAATATCAATCATTAACACAGTGCTCATTTGGGCTTTGAATTCGGTTTCTTCAACAACTAAATCCTGCTCCGTTAAATTAAAACCATCTATACCATTATTAATTTGTGCATTCTTAATGCTTTCTGTCAAAGAAATATGGTCAAGTCCATCACCAAAATGATATTCGCGCAGTGCACCAGTATGTTCATCTCCTTGACCGCTACTCTTACTCTTATGATTCCCTCTTGCTGATTTTTTTATATTTCCAAAAATCTGGTCTAAAGCATTTTGCCGAATAGCTCTTTCAGTTTTGGCAGTGATACCAAAACCTTCCCCTCCACCATCTTTAATCTCTTCTTTTATGTAGCCTTTCTTTTTAAGATCTTCAATAAAATCTTCAATCGTATAATCGGGAGTGGTTAATTTATACTCAACGTCCAATTCCCGAAGCCAATCGATTGCTTCATCAAAATCGCCCGAAGTATGTGTAATCAACTCCTTAAAAATATCAAATAGTCTATCGAACGGAGACTGATATGGTTTTTCGTACGGTTTGAAATAAAATCCGTTTTTCATTTATCAATTTGTACCACTAAAGTTAAACCTTTTTACTTACTTATTAGAAATTCAAAAAATAGAAATTAGTTAAAATAACTTAAGTTAATATTAATTTCATCAGGGTATATTTTAAGAAAATGAAATATTCGAAAATGATAATGCTATATTGTAAAGTGTCAGAATGATGTTTCAGTATAGAAGCTTATACGCTATAAAAACAATGGAATTAGCAAACCCGCCAGCATGGCTGCTTTGAGTAAATTACTCACCAACTTATAGGCAGCCCTTTTATGCTTTGCAAAAATAAGATAGGCCGAAATTGTCAGTAATAATAAAACAGAGCCTAGTAACCAACCAAAAGGCTCAACATAGATTAAATTTTGAATATAGTCACCTTCAAACAGGACAGATGTTAACATCACTCCCATTAAAACATCTACGATAAAATATAGAAACAGTCCGCCAAAAATCATAGCTAAAGTATAAAAACCAGCAATTAGATATTTCGTTTTTTTAATGCCATATTTTATAGGAAAAGTTTTTGCTCCCAATTTCAAATCTCCCCTTACATCCAGTATATCTTTGACTAACTCTCTAATTACATTCAACAAGAACGCCAGAACCCCAGTTAATAAAACAACTTTAAAAAAATAATTGGATTCTGCTAATATGGCAAATTTTTCTGCGTCATTAAAAACTGAACTCAATCCAATATTATATATTAAAATATAAACTGGGATAAATCCTAACAGAAGAGCAACGATTAAGTTACCTGTGAATGGTTGTCTTTTGTAATAAGTTGAATAAAACCAAAGTAAATTGATACTTAAAAATGTAACTATAGGTATCCAAATATTTTGGATTAAATACCCTAAATACAGAGCTATTAGAAATCCAATTAAGTTAAACGACCAATGCCAGACCATTGCCCAACGTCGTTTAATGTGCACACCGATAATTAAGCGCTCTGGTTTGTTAATTCTATCTGCTCGGACATCAAAATAATCGTTAATAATATTACCTGCTGCGGCAATTAACAAAGTTGAAATTAATAATAGTAAGAAAGTTTTTGAAATTAAGTAATTAGATATATCATACCAAGTGATATCTGGTGGAATAATTTCTTTCGATTTTGGGTATATATTTGTTTCTAACAGTAAGTATCGAGCTAAAAAAACTTGTATGATGACCATTGTTGCGGCAATAACAATAATATTGAGAAATCTTATTAATCTTAAAAATTGATAAATTTTATTCATCTTAAAGTGATTTCACAATATATACAGTTCGTCTGTTTGCTTGCTTGGCCTTTTTTTGTTTTTCAGCACTCAAAGTTTTGATATATTCTTCAGTAAGCAAGACTATATTACCAGAGTCATCTTTTAACTTAGAAGGCTTTGTTTCTCCATACCCTTTGGCTGATAATCGAAAGCTTTCAATGCCTTGTGTTATTAAATAATCTGCCACTGCCTTTGCTCTATTCTTTGACAAAAGCATGTTTTCATTAGCATCACCTTGCGAATCGGTATGACCTTGTAATTCAATTTTCATTGTCCCATTTCGTTTCAAATGTTGAACGAGTTTATCTAATTCCACATAGGATTTTTCTCTCAATTGATAGGAGTCAACATCAAAAAAAACATTCTGCAACACCACTTCTGCATCCATGTCATTCAATGGAATTAATGGTACATCTTGGTGATATGGCTTATCTGAATTCTCGGCTAAATTTAAATCAAAATTCACTGAGTATGGTTGGTACCCTTTTTTATTAACGAGTAGTGCATATTCTCTATTTACAGGCAATGTCACTAAAAACTGCCCTGTCTTCTTATCTGACTGCGAAAACACAACCTCATTCTTGGTATCCAGATCTATGAGAGTAAAATTTGCTTGTAGTTTTTGTTGGGTCTTACTGTTATAAACTAAACCAGTCATATAAATTGTTTTCGTTGGTCTGATCGATTCTGGCATTTCGAAACCATACAAATCTAAACTACCATAACCACCAGGTCGGTCTGATGCGAAAATGGCCAATTCACCATTTGCGAATACGAGTAAAGACGATTCATCATTTTCAGTATTAATAGGGTATCCTAAGTTTTTCACTTTCCCCCAAGTGCCATCAGCTTGTTTTTGGGTCATGTACAAATCATAACCACCCATTCCAATGTGCCCATTTGACCCAAAGTATAAGGTTCTTCCATCCGGGTGAATTAAAACAGAAGACTCAGATAATGGAGTATTCACATGATCTGGCAGTTTTTCTGCCTCAC
This sequence comes from Crocinitomicaceae bacterium, assembly GCA_045107045.1. GTDB lineage: Bacteria > Bacteroidota > Bacteroidia > Flavobacteriales_D > Crocinitomicaceae > Putridiphycobacter. Next base: position 120,239 of record JBGCFR010000017.1, on the reverse strand, counting down.
TCCAACTGCCATCTTTTAATAAATGGGACACATAAATATCTCCGTTTCTTTTATTCTTTCCACCAGATGACCTAACCGCTCCTCTTATAAAGTATAATGTTTTACCATCAGCTGATAGTGATGGCTGCGTTTCCCAATTTTTTGTATTGACTGCCCCTGGTAAATTAACTGGATCTAACCAATGGTTTCCCACTTTTGCTGTCACAAATAAATCACAACTTCCGTAACCCCTTCTTTTTTCACCATAACGTCCTTTTTCATCCTGACATCCCACAAAAATAAGTGTTCTTCCATCTGGTGCAAAAGTTGGCGCTCCTTCATTAAAACTAGTATTAATATTTCCCGGCATAGGGCTCCCTAACTGCCAACTACTATTCCCTCTTTTGGACACAAAAAAGTCTTCTTGTCTGCCTCTGCCCTCTCCTAGCAACCTTGTAAACAATAGTTCTTTCTGGTTAACAGTTAAAGTAGGGAAATATTCTGGGTTACTTGTATTGACTCCTGTTCCTAAATTTTTAGGATTAAATGGTACTGGATTATTCTTCGCATTTGCTGCAAATTCACAATTGGCAATCAACCAATCTACTTCATTAAACAACTCTTTATTAGCACCTGGCACCTTTTTATAGTCTTTCGCATGCACAACAGCATCATTATATTGACCATCTGCCCATTCCAAATTTGCTAACTCAAGATACACGAATCCTGTTTTAGTAAAATTTGGATTAATCTCTAATGTTTTTCGGTAAGCATTAATGGCGTCTGGTTTCCTGTTTGCAAAAGTAGCATAGTCGGCTTTTAACATATAAGCTTCAATGAAATTAGGATCTCGAGCAATGGCTTTATCGCAAAACTCTATTGCGCTGCTATAATTTGGCAGTCCTGTTTGCATATCAATTTCATTTGCTGCTACTCTGGCATTTTCAACATATTTTATGGCTTTTTTACTTTTGGTGGTCCACTGCATAGCCCCAGGCTGTGCAACAGAACAAGCTCCAAAAATTAACAATGTTAAAATAGTTACCACTAATCTCATTAATCTCATTTTGTATTATTCAATTACCAATTCCTTGCCAAATAACATTAGTATAAGGTCATTCTATTAATTATAGCACAAGATAATGATTAATTAAAATGATTTTGTGGCTTTGTAAACTTTAAACTAAAATTCCTTTATCTTCAACACATGAAAAAATTGCTTGCTCTTCTTCTTTTGACATTAAGTATTCTTGGCTGTACTCAAAAAAAGGGTAATCAGGCTAAAATAGATTGGCAAGAATTTGGTCTAGAACTTTTTGAACAGGCAGAGTTAAGTAACAAATATATTATTCTAGATTTAAAAGCAAATTGGTGTCATTGGTGTCACGTTATGGATGACTCTACTTACAGCAGTGAAAAAGTGATTGCTAAACTTAATGAATCATTTTTAGCCGTTAAAACGGACCAAGACGCTAACCCTGAATTAGCCAACCGTTATCGAAAATATGGTTGGCCTGCGACTATTATTTTTTCGCCAAAAGGTGAAGAAGTTTTTAAAAATGCTGGATATATCAATCCGCAAAAATTCTTAGCCATATTAGAACAAATTTCTAACGGTGAAAAAATTGATGAGCAGAAAAAAAGAACAAAAACCTACCCTAATTCTTCTCCGCAAGCTTTGCTAAAAAAACGATATATCAATGGTCTTGATTTTATAATTGGTGGTGCCAATTCTAATATGAAATCAATTAATTTCTCTGACTATGAGTATGCCACAAATCATTCATCTGATTCATTGTTGAATTGGATAAATCTGAGTATTAAAGGTGCATCCCAATTGGTTGACCCAGAATTTGGTGGAATATATCAATACTCTACATTCAGGAGATGGGATCACCAACATTATGAAAAACTTTTATCAAGGCAAGCCAGATATATTAAGATATTTTGTATTGATTATCAATTATATCAAAGACAAAAGTCACTAGAAAATGCTTTGGCAATCTATAAGTATACCAATAACACTTTGAAAGGTAGAAAACCGCTTTTTTTTAGTGCCCAAGATGCAGATTTGATTCCTGGAGAGCACTCTGAAGATTATTTTAAATTATCAAAAAAAGAGAGGCTTAAAAAAGGGATTCCTAAAATTGATACGAATACATATACGAATTACAATGCGCATATGATAGATGCCCTAATTGCATTATGGGTATCCACTCAGAAAGTAGAATTTTTAGATCAAGCGGAACTAAATTATAATGACTTAAAACAAAGCAGGAAAGGTGCTAATTTGCTTTATTCCCATACTTCTATAAATTCAGAAACTTATGCACTTGATGATAATTTAAAAATGCTAAAGGCAAACTTTGAATTGTACAAATGCACACAAAATCAAATCTATTTTGAGGAAGCAAGAAATATGATTGACACTATAATAAAATTATACCAACAAAACGATTTAGCAATAAGTTATCTAAAAAACAACGGTCTTCCCCCTAAGCCAATTATTGATGAGAACATTGATTGGTGCCGTCTTCTAAATTATGCTGGATATTTGTATTCTGACAGCACATACAGTAATTTGTCTAAGCGAATTCATAGAGCCTTAATGGAAAAAGTTCTGGCTGGTGACATCTACAAAGACGGGGAATTACTCACTATTGACGAAGAAATTAATGAAGAACCATTACACGCTGTGATACTCTATGAAAATGAAACCTATAGACAACAAGCTGTTCAGGCGTCGTTGAGCCTATTACCTTTCTCAATTATTATAGAATCGTATCCTATTTCAGCGGTTCCAGACAGGATAGCAGACCGTTATGGAGACTGGAAAACAAATACAACCTTCTTTTGCACATCATATTCGTGTTCTGCTCCATTAACAAACATTAAGGCCATTAAAAACTATGCAATACAATGATGGGGGGTTGTTTACTGAAAATTTGCTAAGAATAATTAGAAAAGCCACTAACATTATAGTTAGCGGCTTTCATTTTATCTTTATTTAAAATTACGCTTTATTCTTCTTTGGCCAAGCACCAATTATTGTTCCAATGACTGTCCATAAAACAACAGCATATGAGCCATCAATCATAGTTAAGTCATAAGGTGTCATAGCAAACATATTATTAAGAACTATGCCAATGTACAAAATCACACCGAGCGTTAGACCAGTTGTAGAACCTCCCTTTAATGTGAAACTATTAGATCTTTCAAGAAGCCAATGCATAAATAATGCATAAATAATCATTGCAATTGTATTTACAATCATTGGTGTTGCTGATGGCGGCATTTCTACCCCATTTTTAATCATAGTTTCACCTCCCTCTCCGAGAGTAATTCCATTTGCTGCCATCCATTGATCCATGAATAAACCTCCGTACCAGAGAAATCCAATCCCCATACAAGCTACTAAGGACAAAAGAATTGCTAGCCAATTTACATTTTTAAAATTCATAGTTTAAAGTTTAGTGTAACTGAATGTAATAATAATTTTTTTAAAAGGCATTTAACAACGCTTAGAAAACAAAAAACCACCTGAGCTAAGCTTAGGTGGTTTTATTGAAAAACAAATTATACTATATTTAATCTACATTATCATGTAAGAACGAATTGTTCTCTTTTAATCCAAATCTTTTTTCTCCATTTTCTTTCATGTCCTCTGTTTCTGAAACAGTGAATTTACTTTTTGGTTCGTCGGAAGAATGTGCTACATCATCAAAACGGATATCTCGTCGCTTATAAGCTGGTTCTTTTTCCAAATCATTGATACCGTTTGATGATTTCAATTTGGAAGTATAAGTCTGAATACGTTCCAATCGTTCTTTAGCGCGTTGTTCTTGTTCTTCTTTAGACAACACAACCTTTGGCGTTGTCGTCTCTAATTCGATTTTTTCCTCTACTTCATCCGTCAAATAATGACGAATAACTTCTGGCTCATCCTCCGTTTTAGAATCTGACACCTCAGTTTTTTCGTTTGCTGAATCAAAAGTCCAATTAATTTCGGCTTGCTCAGCTGACTCATCCTTTACTTTCAAAAATGGTTCTTCATCTACTTCCTCTTCAAGTAACTGTTCAATTGCTGTATAATCATTGACTTCTTGAACTGGAGATTCAATTGGCTGTGAAATCATTGTTGATTTAGACTCATCATCTAAAGACAATACCTTTTTTTCTGGCTCTTTTTCAAAACCTGTTACTGGAGATGAATTAAAGCCTGTCGCAATTAATGTCACGCACAAACCATCACCTAGAGTTTCATCATAGCCATGCCCCCATATAACATCTGCAGTTGAACCTGCTTCATCCTGAATGTAATCAGTAATGTCACCAATCTCATCCATCAGTACCTCCTTATCTCCATAGGTAATATTCAGCAGTACGTATCTTGCACCAGTAATATCATTATCATTTAACAGTGGTGAAGACAATGCATTTTGAACACAATCCATAGCTCTATTTTCTCCTTCAGCAACTGCAGATCCCATAATGGCAACACCACTATCTCTCATTACAGTATTCACATCATTAAAATCAACATTGACAGCCCCTGTAACCGATATAACTTCGGCAATACCTTTTGCTGCGGTAGCTAACACATCATCAGCTTGAGAAAATGCATTTGCTAAAGAAAGATTACCAAACATCTCTCTCAGTCTGTCATTATTAATAATTAATAGAGTATCAACTGAACCGCGTAACTCTTCTAAACCTTCTTCGGCTTGTAATTTACGTTTTCTACCTTCAAAACCAAAAGGGACAGTTACAATACCAACAGTTAATATACCCATTTCCTTTGCAACTTTTGCAATAACTGGTGCAGCACCTGTTCCTGTGCCACCTCCCATACCTGCAGTTATAAATACCATTTTGGTATGTTTTCCAAGTAAGGTTTTAATATCATCAATATTTTCTATTGCTGCATTTTTACCAATTTCAGGAATCGCACCCGCACCTCTTCCTTCAGTCAAGCTGGCCCCTAACTGTACCTTGTTTGGTACTGCACTTACATCAAGCGCCTGTTGATCTGTATTACAAATAATAAAATCAACCCCTTTTATGCCTTGGTTATACATGTGGTTAACTGCGTTTCCGCCTCCTCCACCAACACCAATTACCTTGATAATTGATGATTGGTCTTTTGGTAAATCAAATTCCATAATAGTTGGTTTTTTGGTTCTTTCTTTATTCTCTATTCAAATATGGTTAGTATTTGAAATTTAATTTTTTTATTTATTTGTTGATCAGGATTATAATTAATCCTCTTCTTCAAACCAGGCTTTACTCTTTGTTAATAATGATTCAAAAAAGCTGCCTTTTCGCTTTGTTGAATGATTTTTTGCTGCGGTTGTATTCTCAAATGCGGCAGTTTTATTCGCTTTTTCGAATCCTTTGATCACTAGACCAATGCCTGTTGAATACATTGGACTTGTAATATTTTCAATTTTGGTTGAAGGTGCTAAATGTTCGTTTGGATAACCAATTCTTGTATCCATACCTGTTATGTATTCAAATAGCTGAGTGATGTGCTTTAATTGTGCTCCACCACCAGTCACCACAATACCACCAATTAGCTTCTTTTCGAATCCTGAATTTTTAATTTCATAGTGTACATGTTCAATAATCTCTTCCATTCTAGCTTGAATTATAGAAGCCAAATTGCGGACAGAAATTTCTCTTGGATCTCTACCTCTCAATCCCGGAATACAAACAATCTCATTATCTTGACATTCACTGGCTAATGCTGATCCGAATTTAACTTTTAATAATTCAGATTGTCGACTCATGATTGTACAACCTTCCTTAATATCTTCTGTAATCACATTTCCTCCAAAAGGAATAACTGCCGTATGTCTTATAATTCCATCCTGAAAAATGGCAACATCAGTTGTGCCACCTCCAATATCAACTAGGACAACACCAGCTTCTTTTTCTTCATCATTCAATACTGCTTCGGAAGAAGCTAATGGTTCCAAAATCATTTCATCTACTACTAAATCAACCTTATCAACACATTTCTTTATGTTTTTAGCGGCTCCAATGTTCCCTGTAATAATATGAAAATTGGCTTCTAAACGAATACCGGACATTCCAATTGGATCCTTAATACCTAATTCGCTATCTACAATATACTCTTGAGGTAAAACATGAATAATTTCCTCACCCGGTTGCATAATCAATTTATACATGTCTTCAACCAAGCTATCAATATCCAATTGCGAAATTTCAGTATCTAAATTGTCACGAGTTAGCATGCCCCTGTGCTGTAAGCTAGAAATATGCTGACCTGCTATTCCAACATTCACTAATTTAATGGTTAAGCTCCCTTCAATTCTATTTTGTGCCTCTTCAATTGCCAATTTAATAGATTGAACAGTTTTCTCAATATTAGAAACCATACCTCTAGATACACCCACACTCTCGGATTTACCCATTGATAAAATTTCAATTTTATCATGTTCCGTTTTACGACCAACAAAACATGCAATTTTTGTGGTTCCAATATCTAATCCTACAACTATTTCAGACATACTATTTATCTTTTTGAGCAAACAATTTGGTTCTTAAATTTCACATTAATCGTATCATATAATCCCCAACCTGCCTTTGCTAAACCTTCAGTATAAAACACTTTTAATTTCTTAAATTTCCCAACATAATGATGACTATCACCAAACAATATTCTTTGTTTACCAACTCTTGGAATGAATTCAAATTCATTTTCAGAATTGACATAAATATGTGTAATTTGGGAAGAAAAGAACTTATCAGAACAAACATACTTTGAAATCATATACAGATCATCTAATATTTCAATAGTTTTCAAACTATCATTGTTGATTAAATCTGACACTTTCTTTTTCATATTCGTTTCATTTACAAATCCATTAATCGTTAATACGTGTGCCGTATAATTATCAGACAAAGGCATTAATCGTCCATCTTTATCTATATAACAGCTAGATCCGTTTAAGTTAAACAACCTTGCTATAGGCTGCCTAAGAACCACATGAATTTGCCATTGCTCTCCTACTTCAGCATAAACTTTAACATCTTTAATCTCGCTTAAACTAGTTAAATAGGTCTCAATAGCTGAAAAATCAACTTGAGCATATGTGAAATCTTCACCAATTAAAGCTTTTGATTCCAATTTTTCTAAAATAGTCGACTTATCAAGAAACAATTGATCTTCATATAAATCAACAACAATTTCTGGGTAGCCAATTACTTTTTCATTTCTTGATGAATTGGCAAAGCTCATCAGAACGATAACAATTATGACAAAAGACAACCACAAGAAATTCTTTACCCAACTATTCATTGTTTCTTTTTTGATTGAAATGCTTCTACTATAGGATTTATACAAGTATCAATATCTCCAGCTCCGGCAATAACGACTAACTCATTTTTTGTACTCAATAAATCAACAACTATCTTCTCTTTGGTTGACAGGTATTTATGATCCATTTTAACCTTATCTAGAAGCACTTTACTCGTTATACCTTCCATTGGCATTTCTCTAGCTGGATAAATATCTAACAGATAAAGTCGATCCGCCAATGCTAAGGCATTTGCAAATTCAGTCATAAAATCTCTTGTTCTACTGAACAAGTGCGGTTGAAAAACGCAGGTTATACTTTTCTTTGGATAAATTGTTTTTACTGAATTTAAAAGCGCCACTAATTCATTTGGATGATGCGCATAGTCATCAATAATCACTTGTTCATCTGTTTGCATATGAAACTCAAATCGTCGTTTCACTCCTAAATATGATTTAAAGGCAGACCTTAAATGTGATTCGGGGATACCATATTCATAAAGCAAAGCAAAAACGGCTAGGGCATTTTCAACATTATGGTTACCTGGCAAGCCAAACTCGACGCCTATAAATCGTTTTAATTTTGAATGAATATCGAAATAAATTCGTCCTCTTTCATACCTCATGTTTCTAGCAAACCAATCTGCTTCATAGGCATCAAGTCCATAGGTTAACACTTTTGCTGAGCCATCATAATTGTCAAATATATTGTCAATTTGCAACAGTAATATTCCATTTGAATTAGTTAGTTCTGCGTATTCAACGAATGAATCTTTTAAAACTTGAGCACTTCCATATATATCTAGATGATCGGCATCTGTTGATGTAATAATATTATAGTCTGGTCGTAATGACAAAAATGAATGGTCAAATTCATCAGCCTCGACAACTACTCGATCCGCTGAATGAGAGATTAAGCAGTTGGAATTATAATTACTGGTTATACCACCAATAAATGCATTACATTTCTGCTTAGTAGTATATAAAACATGAGCCATAATTGAACTAGTGGTCGTTTTACCATGTGTTCCTGCTACTGCAAAAGTAGTTTGCGAATGTGATATTAAACCAAGAGCTTTAGAGCGTTTTATTAACTCATAACCTGACTCTTTAAATGCGATAAACTCATTCAATGTTGGAGGTATTGCTGGTGTATAAACTACCAATGTATTGTCTTTTTCAAGTCCTTCCAAAATAGTATTTCCTCTATCCTCAAAATGTACTTCAATGCCTTCTTTAATCAATTCATCAGTCAACTTGGTTCTTGTTTTGTCATAGCCCAAAACTCGTTTACCATTAATTTTAAAAAAACGTGCTATGGCACTCATGCCTATTCCGCCAATTCCTATAAAATAAACTGTATGTACGTTCTTAATATTCAAAATGAATAGCTAATTTAATTTAGTATTTTTTCAATTTCTTCAACAATTCTCTCAGTTGCATTATTTATACCCAAAGCACTAATTTTCTCACTTAATTTATTTTGTAATGTCTGATCTTGGTGCAGGACAATTACCTGTGAAACTAAATCGATTTTTGCATCACTATCTTTTACTAGAATTGCTGCTCCGACATCCACCAGCGCCATTGCATTTTTAGTTTGATGGTCTTCGGATACATTCGGCGAAGGAACCAAAATAGCTGGTTTACCGATTAAACACAATTCTGAAACTGACATAGCCCCAGCTCTTGAGACAATATAATCAGCTGCTGAATACGCTAAATCCATCTCAAAAATAAAATCACTCATATATACATTTTCTGATGACAGTTTTTCTTTTAATGGTTTCAACTCTTCAAAATAAAATTTACCACATTGCCATATCACTTGGATATTTGCTTCTAACAATTTTTCGATATCAGCTTCTAAACTTTTATTAATTGTACCCGCTCCCAAACTACCGCCAATAACAAGTAATGTTTTTTTATTATTAACTAAACCGAAATGTGATAGACCTTTATTCCTTTTACCTTCAATCTCAACAACATTATTTCTGACAGGGTTACCTGTTTTTACAATTTTTTTTATTGGAAAAAACCGCTCTAATCCATCATATGCTACACAAATTGTTTTTGCTTTTTTTGCAAGCCATTTGTTTGTAATACCAGGATATGAGTTTTGCTCTTGAACCAAGGTTGGTACTCCTTTGCTGGCAGCTACTCTAACTATTGCAGCACTCGCATACCCTCCAACACCAATAGCAACATCAGGTGCAAACTTCTTGACTATTTGTCTTGCTTTCCATAAACTAGATAATAACTTAAATGGAAAAGACAAATTGGCTAGTGTGAATTTACGTTGTAAGCCTCGAATTGGTAAACCTACTATTTCATAACCCGCTTGGGGCACCTTTTCCATCTCCATCTTCCCTTCAGCTCCAACGAATAAAATAGATACGTTTGGATATTTTTCTTTAATTGCATTTGCTATTGCAATGGCAGGAAATATATGTCCTCCTGTTCCTCCACCACTTATTATGACCTTATTAATCGACATATTTAGCGAATTGCATGTTTAACTTCTCTTTTACTTTTTACTGACTCAGTTTCGATTTCCACTTCCTTGCTTGCACTTAACACAATACCTAATGCAATAGATGTAAACCAAGCACTTGTCCCTCCCATACTTAATAGAGGCATATTTTGACCAGTTACTGGTAATAATCTAGTGCAAACCATCATGTTAACTGCGGCAGAAACAATTATAATCAAACCTATACCAATAACAACAAGTGCCGCAAATTCATTTTTTTCTTGAATGCGAACTGCCACTCTAATCATCCTAAAAAAGAGCAGCAAATACAATCCTATGACAACAATAGCCATTAAAACTCCGCCCTCTTCAACTATTGCAGCAAAATAAAAATCGGCATATGCTTCTGGAATATATCGTTTTAGCTCACCATTTCCTGGACCTTTACCAATAACACTTCCATTCTTTATTGCTAATAATGAATTAGTAATTTGCATTTGCTCCTGAGGGTTTACTTCATCTGTAAACATATTCTCAATTCTATTGTTCCAGGTAGTAACTCTTGGCAATGCTTCAGGATAAAAATTAGCAATTTGAAGCAACATTAGGAACATGGCAATAGCACCTCCAATTGATAAACCCATCCATTTTAATGGCAACTTAGCAAAAACCATAATAATCAATGAAATTAGGCCAATAATTAAAGCTGTTGATAAATTTGATGGAAGGATTAAAAAGACCGTTAATGCCACTGGTAACAAAACATACTGTGCTACCACCTTCAAATCATCAAATTGCATTCGCTTTTTTATTAATTGTTTAGAAAGATATAGCACTAATGCGAGTTTAGCAAAATCTGAAGTTTGGAATGAAAAAGGCACCAATGGTATTTTCAACCAACGGTCAGCGCCATTTACACTTTCACCAATAAAAATTGTTAACACTAGCAATGTTATTCCTACATAGAAAATTAGCTTCGACAATTTGGAAAAAACCTTAAATGGCAACCTATGAACAGTATACATTAAAACGAAGCCTAAGACTAACAAAGTAAAATGTTTAAAAAATAAAAAAGAATAACTCAACCCCTTTACTTTAACTAAAATGGGGATAAAACTAAAGACAGAAACAACAGACAGTATACCTAAGAAAAAGGCAATCACCCATATATTTTTATCTCCCTTTAGATATTGGAATACTGTATTCACGAATTAGTTTTTAAACAATTTACTTTTTACAATGACCTAACTGCGCCTTTGAACTGCTTACCTCTGTCTTCGTAACTTTCAAACAAATCGTAACTTGCGCAGGCTGGGGATAATAATACAGCTTGATCTTGCTTAGCTAAATCATAACCAAAATTTACTGCTTGAAAAGCTGACTTAGCTTCTACAATTTTATCAACAATACCTGTAAAAGCTTCGATAATTTTCACATTATCCTCTCCTAAGCAAATTATGGCTTTAACTTTCTCTTTAACTAATGGAATCAAAGAATCGTAGTCATTACCCTTATCTACTCCACCCACAATCCATACAACTGGCTTGTCCATGCTTTCAAGTGCATACCATGTTGAATTCACATTTGTTGCTTTCGAATCGTTAATAAACTCAATACCGTTGACTTTGGCTACAAATTCCAATCGGTGCTCTACATTTTTGAAATCCTCTAAGCTCTCTCTTACAGCTTCATTTCTGATTTCCAGTACCTTTGCAGCTATACCAGCTGCTAGTGCATTTTGTGTGTTGTGTTTGCCTTTTAGGGCTAAATCATGAATCGACATAATTAATTCTGGTTTTAAATTAATACTAATTTGGTTGTTGTTGCATATATAGCCAGTGACGTTTTCGGTGGTTTTAATTGAAAACGGCGCTGAGATTGCCGGGATATTTCGTTTACTGATCTCGTCCATAATAATGGGGTCATCAGCATTGTAAATGAACCAGTCAGTATTGGTTAAATTCTGACAAATTCTAAATTTTGAGTTAACATAATTCTGCATTATATTATCGTACCTATCCAAATGATCAGGAGTGATATTTAAAAGAATAGCGATATGCGCCTTAAAACTCAACATACCATCTAATTGAAAAGAACTTAACTCAAGTACATAATATTCATATTCATCTTTGATAACCTGCCTAGCTAGACTCTGACCAATATTTCCGGCCAGTCCAACATTTAATTTTGCGTTAGATAAAATATGATATGTCCATAATGCTGTAGTTGTTTTTCCATTACTACCCGTAATGCAAATCATTTTTGCATTGGTAAAATGACCTGCGAATTCAATTTCATTAATGATGGGTATTCTAAGAGCGCTTGCTTTTTTAACAATTGGAGCATTATCAGGAATACCAGGGCTCTTAATAATAAGGTTTGCGGCTAGTATTCTAGACTCAGTGTGTTGATTTTCTTCAAAATCAATATGGTTATCAAATAGTTCTGCTTTATAGTTATCCTTAATAGTTCCAAAATCTGACACCAATACGGAGTACCCTTTATGTTTAGCCAATAAAGCCGCACCTACACCGCTTTCGCCTGCACCAAGAATAATGATATTTTTGACAGATTTTAAGTTCACTTTATCTTAATTTCAATGTTACAATCGCAAGTACAGCGAAGATGATACCTACAATCCAGAAACGTGCAACGATTTTTGCTTCGTGCATACCTGTTTTTTGAAAATGATGGTGCAGTGGAGCCATTTTAAAGATTCGTTTGCCTTCACCAAAACGTTTTTTCGTATACTTAAAATAGCTGACCTGCATAACTACAGATAAGTTTTCTAAGAGAAAAACGCCGCATAATACAGGGATCAATAACTCTTTTCTGACAATAATTGCAAATACTGCTATAATACCTCCAATGGCTAGGCTTCCGGTATCACCCATAAATACTTTAGCAGGGTATGCATTATGCCAAAGAAAGCCAATGCAAGCTCCCACAAATGCTCCAATAAAAATTACCAATTCTGAAGAGTATGGAATGTACATGACATTTAAATAGTCTGCAAATTCAAGATGTCCAGATATATAGGCAAAAATAGCTAGAGACATACCTATTATAGCAGATGTACCACCTGCCAAACCATCTAATCCATCTGTCATATTTGCGCCATTCGAGACGAAAACAACCCAAAAAATAACAAAACCTATGAAGGCAATCCACCCCCAAGATTTACCGAAAAACTTGGAATAGCTAAATTCGTTGCCTTTCACAAACGGGATAGTAGTGGTAAGATCTTTAGTTTCAATCCATTTTTCACCATCAACCTCTTTGTGTTTATCACTTACATCAATTGAATTTTCAACAATAATAGTAGCATCAACACTTTTATGCACTTTTATTTCTGGATGAAAATAGAGGACTGAACCTACAAAAACACCAACAATTATTTGACCGAAAACTTTAAATTTACCTGCTAGCCCCTTTTTATTCTTTTTGAAGACCTTAATATAATCATCAATAAACCCAATAGAACCCAACATTACAGTTGAGACAAGCATGACAATAACATAGATATTATCAAGTTTAGCAAACAGCAATGTTGGAATAATAATTGAAGCGAGAATTATCAAACCACCCATTGTTGGTGTTCCTTCTTTTTCTTTTTGTCCTTCAAGACCTAAATCTCGTATTGTTTCACCAATTTGCTGTTTGCGCAATAAATTAATAATCCGGTTACCGAATAACATTGAAATTACAAGGGATGCAACTACAGCCATTGCTGTTCGAAAAGAAATATAATCAAACACACCTGCTCCGGGCATTCCCAATTCATTCAAATAATTAAATAGATAATACAACATTATTTATTAAGGGTTTTGAGGGTTTCTCGCACTATTGCCATATCGTCGAACTCAAATCGTTCTCCTTTTATTTCTTGATACTTTTCATGTCCTTTTCCTGCAACAAGCACTATATCACCTCGCTCAGCCAAAGCACAAGCCACTTTAATGGCCTCCTGTCTATCGGTTATGGCTAGCACTTTTGCAGTTTTATTTGCAGGTATCCCACTTTTCATATCACTAATGATTTCATCAGGGCTTTCACTTCTCGGGTTATCTGATGTCAAAATAGTTTGATCACTATTATTTGCAGCTATCTCAGCCATTTTTGGCCTTTTAGTTTTATCCCTGTCACCACCGCAACCAACCACGGTAATTACTTTTTCATTCTTAGTTCTAACTGATGAAATGGTGCTCAATACGTTTTGTAAAGCATCTGGTGTGTGAGCATAATCGATAATGGCAATGATTTCTTTATCTGATTTAACATATTCGAATCGACCTTCAACTGACTTAAGTTTTGAGATAGATGTTAATACCTCTAGAGAGTCAAAACCTAATTCTATGGCAACACCATAAACTAAAATCAAATTATAAGCATTAAACCCCCCTATCAAGCGTGTCCAAACATCTTGATTGTTTACACTAAGTACCAATCCAGAAAATGCATTTTCTAGAATTTTTACTTTATAATCAGCCATATTTTTAAGCCCGAAAGTTTTAGTTTTTGAAGCACTGTTCTGTGTCATTACTAAACCATTTACATCATCAATATTTACGATTGCTGTTGCTGCTGAGTTAAGATCATCAAAGAACTGTTTTTTGGCTTTTATGTACTCTTTGAATGTTTTATGATAATCCAAATGATCATGAGAAATATTTGTAAAACCAGCTATATTGAACTCTAATTTTGCAATTCTATTTTGATGTACAGCATGTGAACTCACTTCCATAAAGCAATACTCACAACCTTCATCTACCATCTGTCTCAAAAGCGCATTTAAAACCATTGGATTTGGTGTTGTATGCGTCGCTGGAATTTCTTTACTTCCAATTTTATTCACAACAGTTGACAATAAGCCTGCTTTTTGTCCTAAATCTGTAAATAAATTATGTAGTAAGGTAACCACAGTAGTTTTACCATTTGTGCCAGTTATTCCAACTAAATTCAAATCTCTTGAAGGGTGGTCATAAAAATGATCAGCCATTACACCTAAAGCGAAAGTTGACGACTTTACTTGGACGCATAAGATATTTGAATCTAGAGATGATGGCCATTCTTCACAAACAATTGCTAAAGCGCCATTACTTATTGCCGTTTCTATAAACTGATGACCATCAACTTGAAATCCTTTTATTGCAACAAATACTTTTCCTTTTGAAACTTCTCTGGAGTCAAAAACGATATGCTCAACAGGAACCATCAGGTCACCTTGCACTTTAGTGATACCAGCATCATATAGTATGTCTCTCAATAGATTCATCCTAAATTCAATTTTATTTGTTGTCCTTTTACTATTCTACTCCCAGGATTAATAGACTGTTTTTTAACCTCTCCACTACCTTCAACTAATACTCTTAAGCCTTTATTTTCGAGAATGTGAACGGCGTCATTAATTGTCATTCCAACCACATTTGGCACACTGGTTTTACCAACATATCTTTTTTCAATTTGAACATTGCCAGGCTTCCCAATCACTACCGCCCACTCCTCTTCTACGGCTTTATTTACATATTTAACTCCTAATTCATTTAATGCAGTTTCAATATCTTCACGACTTCCATACTTAACTGAAGGCATTGCTAAATCTGATCTTTTATCGTTAAAAGACTCATGGTATTGCAGTGAATTAGCATATACCTTATCAGCAATTGCTTTAAATACCACACCAGAAACCTGAGCACCATAAATTTGTTGAGTAGGACCAGCAATAACCACTATGCAAGAATACTTTGGTCTATCAGCAGGAAAATATCCGCAAAATGAAGCTTGGTACTTACTCGTTTCACCATAGCCTTGATTATCATTTGACAGCTTTACTGTTCCAGTTTTTCCAGCAATTTTGAAATGAGCAGATTGTAATTTCCTGCCAGTTCCATTTTCAACAACCCCTTCTAAACAAGCTCGTAATTTAGTTAAGGTGTTTTTGGAACAGATTTCGTCTTTCAAAACTGCTTTTTCAAACCGCTTCAAAACCTCTCCATCTTTTCTTACTTCCTTTACAAATAAGGGTCTTATAAATTGCCCATTATTAGCAACTGCATTATAGAATGCTAAAGTTTGAAGTGGTGTCTGCTCAACCTCATAACCAATACTCATCCATGGGACTGATATACCAGACCAACTTCCCTCTCCTTCATTATTTAGTGTTGGAATTGGTTCTCCTTTTAAGTCTATACCTAATGGATCACCAATACCAAATGACCTCAACCTATCAACAAATTTCTGCTCATCATTTTGATAAGCCTCTTGAACCACTTTAGAAATAACATTTGAAGACAACTCAAAAGCATGCTTCAAGCTAATTTGTCCATACCCTTTTGGATCAGAATCATGTAAAATGCTTTCATAAAAATTATACTGACCGTATGCTTTCACCAATTGGTCAATATCAGCCTTATTATCCTCAAGCAAAGCCATTAATGATGCTAACTTAAAGGTAGACCCTGGCACTGACTTTGTTCCAATAGCATGATTATAAGACTCTTGAAAAGAGCCATCCTTAGTTTTAGATAGATTTGCAATTGCCTTTATATAACCCGTTTGAACCTCCATCAAGACAACAACACCATGTTCAGCATCTTGATATTTCATTTGTTTCATTAATTCCGTTTCTGCTAAATCCTGAATATCCACATCAATAGCAGTTATAACATCCGCACCATTTACTGGGTCTTTAACGTTTTCAGAAACAGGCTTCCACGAACCATTTACGTACTTTTTAAAAATAGTTCCATATTCACCTGCCAAATACTCATCATAGGCACCTTCAATACCAACAGGCTGGATCCCTTCTCGCACATACCCTAGACTACGAGCAGCCAAAATACCATGAGGCTTATGAGATTTACTGTATCGTTCTACTATAAAACCACCTTTATATTTACCTTCTTTTAATATTGGAAACGTTTTTACACTTTGGTAAACTGAATATTTAACCTTATTTTTAATTCTGAAATACTGATTATTTTTGGCGCGAGCGTGCCTTAACTTCTCCTCCCATTGCTTAGATGTATGGTCAGAGAATTGTCGACTCAAATGATAGGACAGTGAATCGATCTCTCCAAAAAACAAATTGGAATCAATTACTTTTAGGTCAATATGCAAATCATAAAGCGGTATTGAAGTTACCAAAACACTCCCATCTTCTGTCAATATTCTCCCTCTTAAAGGTGCAATACTATCCAACTTAGTATCTAAAACTTGAACTGTTGCATTTTCACTTTGAGGCACAACCGAACCGATTTGAATAATAACAACTCTAACCAACACGGCCAACATAAGCACGACTACAATAAAGTAGAGCGCATAAGCCTTTGTTGATATGTTATTACTTTTTGACATTAAAAATTATACTTTTTTACTTTTATTTTTTTTGGTGGTATAGAACTTTCTTTTAATTCTGAATCCTCTAAACGTTCAGAAACCTGTGTCTGACGGCTTAATTTATTATACTCAACACCTAATGAAAAGAACTCAGAGTTCAATTCCCCTAACTCTTGTTCTAATTGAACTTCTTTCTTCCCAATCGTTTCTGTATAATAACCCCATCCAATCAAAACAACCAGGAGTAACCCAAGAAAGGAGATAAATGGAATATTATTTATTATTTCCGTTCTTGACAAAAATTCACCCGTCATTACCTTAGCAAAGTTTCTCTTCTTTTCTTTTTTAGGTTTGGTTCTATTATCTTTTAGTTCGTTCACAACACTGGCTTTATTGCTATTCTTAATTTTGCGCTTCTAGCTCTTGAATTCACTTCATTTTCCTTATCAGTTGGCACAATTGGCTTTTTATTCACTGCCTGCAATGGCTTAATAACATTGCCGTACAAATCTTTATCCAATACACCATCAAATCTACCTGTGCGAATAAAATTCTTAACCAACCTATCCTCAATAGAATGATAAGACATCACTACTAATCGTCCTCCCGGCTTTAAAACATCCGCTGCTTGCTCAAGCAAATCCTCTAAAGCTCCCATCTCATCATTTACCTCTATTCTAATCGCCTGAAAAACTTGTGCTAAAAACTGATTTAACTTCTTTCCAATAACTAATGGGCTAATTAAATTAACTAAATCACTGGTGGTATGAATGGGAGAATCCTGCCTAGTGGTTAGTATTTTATGCACTAATTTTTTTACATTTTTGAGATCTGCATAACTATTAAAAATTCGATACAAGTCAGATGCCTGATAACCATTCACAACATCATGAGCTGATAAATCTGCTTTTTGATTCATTCTCATATCTAACTTCGCATCTGTGCGGATTGAGAAACCACGTTCACCTACATCAAACTGATGTGAGGACACACCTAAATCGGCTAGCACACCATCAACTTCAGAGAGCTCATAGTACTTCAAGAAGTTTTTTAGGAATCTAAAATTGGCATTAACAAAAAGTAATTTTTCATCTTCAACCACATTTGCCAAAGCGTCTTCATCTTGATCAAAAGCTACTAATACAGCATCTTTTGACAAGTCTTTAAGGATTGCTTTTGAATGACCCCCTCCACCATAAGTAGCATCAACAAACACTTTCCCATTAGCCAAGTTTAAGGCTTCAATGCACTCATTGAACAAAACAGGGATATGATATTCATTATTCATTGTCATTATCAATTTCACCCATTACCTCATCAGCTAAATCCGCGAAATCAGTCATACTATCATCCATAACAGATAGGTATTCCTCCTTACTCCAGATTTCTACCCTATCATTATATGCCGTTAACATAATCTCACGTGACAACCCAATTCTTTTCAATAAATCCGCAGGTACTAGAACTCGTCCTGCATTATCAAGACCTAATTGCTTAGCTCCTTGATGGAACAACCTATAAAACATTCTATTTTTAGGCTTAAATAAATTCAACTTTGACAACCTAACACTTACTTTGTCCCATTCATTTTGTGGATACAATGTTAGGCAGTTTTCGAAACCTTTGTTCATCATAAACGTTTCATTGGCCTCTGGAGACAATTGCTTTCTTAGACCAGAAGGGAATAAAAAACGCCCTTTTGCATCCAATTTACATTCGTATTCTCCGACTAATCCAGCCATGTATCGATTTAGTTTACCTATTGAAGATGTAAAGATATTGAATTTCCCCCACTTTTTACCACAAAAGTCAATCTGTTGATAACTTTTGAAAGTGTCAATATAATTTTTCTAATGAATAAGGTTACAAAAACACTATTAATAAAGACTTAAGATACATTTCTAATTAGTGGTAAAAAGTGGGCAATTGTGAACAACTGTTGCATTCAGCAATATTAATCATTAAAATTTTGACGTAAAAAAAGCCTTTTCACAAAAGCGAAAAGACTTAAAGACACACTTGCATTATCTAAACAAGCAAACTTACCACCCTAAAGAGCAACATAAAAGCCACAAAACTGATGCAAAACAAATAAGACGCCGTAAAAGCAACACTAGACCGACGAAACACAAAAGTTATAAATGGCAACAAAAAGAACGCAATAAAAAACGGATATGCTTGCGCAAAACTAAATGATGGCGCGACAACCTCCTTCAAACGGACACCATTTTGAACAACAAGCTTCTGCACATTCAATAAATCTCCAAATAAGGAAGAAAAATGCACATCTGCCTCCAAGTGATATCCTCCCGATAATTTTGACTTCGGAAAGGAGTACTCTGCCCCTTTAATATAATACGAAATATAATCTCCATAAACATTAGTTGGCTCACCTCTAAATGAATAAATTTCATGATCTAAAACATGATAGTCCACTAACCACAGCATAGCCAATAATAAAGCCACCACACTAAGGATTTTAAAAAGCAATCCTTTAATTCCAGTAGTTAACATTTGAAAATATTCAACTTCTTCCTTTTCCTCCTTTTTTCTAGCCTGTTGATACCGTTCTCTTGCAGCCCTCATTCGTTCAGCCAACACTTCTTCAGCTGTTTTTTGACTTGCAAAACGTGATGACACTTTCGCTTTAGGCGGATCCATTAGACTTTCATAGGCCTCAGTGAGTTGAATAAACTTCTCATGAGCGCTTGCTAGTTTATTACGGTCGGGATGATATTGAAAAGCTTTTTTTCTATATGCTTTTTTTATAACTGAACTGTCAGTAGTTGGCGAAATACCAAGAATCTTAAAATATGCTGCTTTTTTAACGCTCAAGAGATAGGATGAATATGAATTCAAATATACCATATAAAACGAAAAAAGCCATTAGTCTGAGACTAACGGCTTTCGCTAAAAAGGTAAAAGATTTTAATTATTATTTTACTGAATCTACAACAGCTTTAAATGCATCAGGATGATTCATTGCTAAATCAGCCAATACTTTTCTGTTTAATTTAACACCTTTAGCATTTACTTTTCCCATAAACTGAGAATAGCTCATACCATGAGGACGAACCCCAGCGTTAATTCTTTGAATCCAAAGCGCTCTAAAATTTCTTTTCTTTTGTTTACGACCTACATAAGCATATCCTAAACCTTTTTCAACAGCATTTTTAGCTACTGTCCATACATTTTTTCTTCTTCCAAAGTAACCTTTGGCCAGCTTCATCACTTTTTTTCTTCGTGCTCTTGCTGCTACTACGTTTACCGATCTTGGCATAATTTTTAAGTTTTTTGATAATGAGTGATATCGTCAAGCAATATTCTTTTGTACTACATTACCGGGTTTATAACAATAACCTTCTGTACTTTACAGAATTAATTTAGTTAGATACACAATTGTTGTCTGATATTAGCTGCATCTGATTTATGAACTAATCCAGCCTTTGTTAATCTAGCTTTTCTTTTCTTTGCTTTTTTCGTCAAAATGTGACTCTTAAAAGCATGCTTTCTTTTTAATTTTCCAGTACCCGTTACTTTAAAACGTTTTTTGGCACTAGATTTTGTTTTCATTTTAGGCATCTCTTTCTAAATTTAATTTTTACCCTTTTTTAGCTTTTTTTCTTAGGATTAATCATCATGATCATTTTTTTACCTTCTAACTTCGGCATTTGTTCGATCACTCCATAATCCTCTAATTCCTGTGCGAATTTCAACAATAATATTGATCCTCTATCTTTAAACACAATAGAACGCCCTTTAAAAAACACAAAAGCCTTCACTTTTGCTCCTTCGGTTAAAAAACCTTTGGCATGTTTCAATTTAAATTGAAAATCATGGTCTTCTGTATTTGGTCCAAATCGTATTTCTTTAATTGTTACTTTTGATTGTCTTGACTTAAGCTCTTTTTGTTTTTTCTTTTGCTCGAACAAAAACTTTTTATAGTCAATTATCTTACAAACTGGTGGATTGGCATTTGGTGAAATTTCAACCAAATCTAAATCCGCTTGATTTGCTTTTTCTAATGCAGCACTTAAGGATAAAACCTCAGCTCCATCTTCCCCAACTAAACGTACCTCACGTGCACGAATAAGTTCATTAACTTTATAGGGCTCTTCCTTTTTAAAAGGTCTTCTTCCTGTATTTCTTCTTTTTATTGCTATAGCTTCGTTACTCCTTTCTTAATTATTTTACTTCTAATGCTTTATTCACTTCTTCATTTACTAAATTTATAAACGCATCCATTGTCATTGCTCCTAAATCCCCTTCACCATGCTTTCTTACTGACACTGTATTTGCTTCTTCTTCGTTTGCTCCAACTATTAACATATAAGGAACTTTTTTCACCTCATTGTCTCTAATTTTCTTTCCAGCCTTCTCATTCCTATCATCAACGAATCCGCGAATATCGGAATTATTTAGAAAACTTAAAACATTTTTCGCATAATCATTGAATTTTTCACTAATTGGAAGAATTGCAAACTGATCTTCAACTAACCAAAGTGGGAAATTTCCGGCACAATGCTCCAGTAAAACCGCTACAAAACGTTCCATAGAACCAAATGGAGCACGGTGAATCATAACTGGCCTATGCCGCTCATTATCAGCACCAACATACTCTAATTCAAATCTTTCAGGCAGGTTATAATCTACTTGAATGGTTCCTAGTTGCCATTCTCTACCTAAAGCATCCTTTACCATAAAGTCTAGTTTTGGACCATAGAAGGCTGCTTCACCATATTCAACAACAGTAGGTAATCCTTTTTCTTCAGAAGCTTCAATTATAGCTGTCTCCGCTTTAGCCCAATTCTCATCTGACCCAATATATTTAGATTTATTTTCTGGATCACGCAATGAAATTTGAGCTTTAAAATCATTAAAAGACAATGTCTTGAATATGTACAATACTAGGTCAATTACCTTTTTAAACTCTTCTTTAACCTGATCTGCTGTGCAAAATAAGTGAGCGTCATCTTGAGTAAACGAGCGGACACGAGTTAAACCATGGAGCTCCCCACTTTGTTCATATCTGTAAACCGTTCCAAATTCAGAATACCTAACTGGTAAGTCTTTGTATGACTTTGGTGACGATTTAAAAATTTCGCAGTGATGAGGACAATTCATTGGCTTTAACAAAAACTCCTCTCCTTCGTGAGGTGTAGTTATTGGCTGAAAAGAATCCTCGCCATACTTTTCGTAATGTCCAGAAGTTATATATAGGTTTTTATGTCCAATATGTGGCGTCATCACTTGTTGGTAACCATCTTTTTTTTGCGCTTTCTTCAAAAAATCTTCTAATCTAGCCCTTAAAGCTGCCCCTTTTGGAAGCCATAAAGGCAAGCCTTGTCCGACATTTTGAGAAAAAGTAAATAGTTCTAATTCTTTTCCAAGTTTCCTGTGATCACGCTTTTTCGCTTCTTCAACTAATTCTAAGTATTCTGTAAGTTCTTTATTTTTTGGAAAGGTAATTCCATAAATTCGTGTCAATTGCTTTCTAGTTTCATCTCCTCTCCAGTATGCTCCAGCAATAGAAGTCAACTTGATTGCTTTAATAAAGCCAGTGTGAGGCAAATGAGGACCTCTGCACAAATCAGTAAAGCCCCCTTGAGTATAAAAAGTAATACTTCCATCCTCCAAACCATCAATTAACTCCAATTTATATTCATCCCCTTTATCCGTAAAATATTTTAAGGCATCAGCTTTCGAAACAG
Organism: Crocinitomicaceae bacterium; assembly: GCA_045107045.1. Classification (GTDB taxonomy): domain Bacteria; phylum Bacteroidota; class Bacteroidia; order Flavobacteriales_D; family Crocinitomicaceae; genus Putridiphycobacter. The sequence continues at coordinate 97,417 of JBGCFR010000017.1, read as the reverse complement.
ACTGCTTAATAAATTGGTTTTTTTGTTTTGCCAACTCAGACATCTTTTTCTCGATTTTTGGTAAATCTTCATCACTAATGTGATGTTCACCTAAATCAATATCATAATAAAAACCATTTGCAATTGGCGGACCAATGGCTAATTTTGTTCCAGGGTATAGTGCTTCGATAGCTTCAGCCATTAAATGAGCTGATGAATGCCACATTACATTTTTTCCATCTGAATCATTCCAAGTTAATAGTTTTAAATCTGAATCCTCATTAATGGGACCGAAGGCATCTACAACCTCTCCATTCACTTCAGCAGCCAGCACATTCCTAGCCAAACCCTCACTAATACTTTTTGCAATATCTAGTGCGCTCGTTCCTTTTTCAACTGCTTTTACTGCACCATCAGGTAAAGTAATATTAATCATATTGATGATTTTAAAATATTTTGCAAAATTACATAAAAAAAGCTCCTTTGAAACCAAAGGAGCTTAAACGTTTATAATTTATTTTTAATTTTTGTAGCCCATTACTAAAACTAAAGCTCCTCTATGCTCAATAGTTGGGTTAGCATTATTAGCACCAGGAGTTGCTGGTATTTCATACTCTACAAACACTCGTTTCAAATTTGTTTTACTTGAAGTCGCGGTTTTATATGCAGTATTCAAATCAGATGACTGAATTAGAACATTAGACCCCTTCACATCCGTAATTTCTTTTAACATCACTCTGTCAGCTGCATTTTTACTTTCGTTAAAAACGCGTACCGTGATATCTTTTAGACATGACTTGCCGTTTAAGGCCAATCTATATTCAGTATTATTAAACAAATAAATTTCAACCTCTTTTGTTTGCTTGTATGTCTTATAGTTAAAGTATGTTGTTTTATACCCATCATATAAATAAGGCTTTATTGAAGTTTTAGCTTCTGCTTTATTCTTTTTAATACTGTCTTTAAACTCTGTCAAGTTTGTTACTTGGGCAAAAGCCGCGGCAAACAAAAGTAACCCTAATATGGCAAATCCTTTTTTCATTTTAATATATTATTTAACAATGTTATCTCTTAACTCACTTACCAATGCGCCTAACTTATTAATCTCAGCATCAGACAAGACTAAATCAGTATTTTGATCACTAGCTCTGTAAGCCAATACAGAATCAAAGCCTTCAAAACCTGCTCTAATTCCTTCAAGGCCAGTTATAACAAAATCTATACCAGCTTCGGCATTTTTAGGATCCTTAAGCCCTTTTATGATATTATCAAGAATCTCCATTTGCTCACAAAGCATAAAACCAGTATTCTCGTTGTTAGGATTTGCTTTATAATCAGTATATCCAAGATACATCCCTTCATTCCAAGCACCAGCATAGTGCACTGCAGCAACATGCTCCATTCCATTATCTTCCATATATTCTTGTGATCGTTCATGAATCTCAACAATTATATTTTGAATCGAATCTTTATTATCTAAATTATTATCAAAACGAGTCATTAGGTCCTTGTTTTCAAAAACGGATTCCATCCCTTGCTGTTCTGCTAAAGTCTGAATTGCTGAAATAAATTTTCTAGCGTCATTTGACATATTATTTGTTATACAATAGGCTAAGTCTGCAGAATAAACTCCAAAATTTAATTTTGCATCTGATTCAGATGTGTATTCTGCAATTTTATCAACAGAATTTGTAGCTGCTGGATTATAAGCCATTCCAGATTTCTTAAAAATACTTGCCACCTGTAATGCTGATGGCAAATGATAATCTAATTCAGGCGATTCAAACTGATCCAATTCCATACTCAATGCAGCAGAATCTATCTCATCTACCTCAATATTTTCCATTGTATCCGAACTATCGTCACAAGCCAGAAAAGACACGCTAAGTGCCAAAAAAAGTGCACCTTTAAACATATTTTTAATTACCATTTTTTCTGTTTTAAATGTTACCGCTAAATTATGAAATGATTTTCACTTGACCCTGATAAAAGTATTTTTTTTTATAACTTAGTTACTATCAAAAAGCTACCTGCTATATTATTGATTCTTTTAGCAACAATTATCGGTGTCATCACTTCCTTTTACATACCATTCTTACTCAAAACATCTACTTCTTTTACAATAGTGTTAATCTGTTCAGCAGCTTTGGTACTTTTAGCAATAGGAAAGCATACGAATAGATTTATTTTTAGTTTCGTTTTGACTATAAATTTTTCAGTACTCGCTATGATTAATGCTAGTTTTCATTTTAATTTACATAACCCGTTACATTTCAGCCAGCAAACAAGTCAATTACTATTGGTCTCGATTGAGGAACCACCTATTGAAAAGAAGAACAGCTATAAGGTTGTTGTGAAAACTATTCAAAATGAAAGATTTAATACGATTGGAAAAGGTATCATATATCTATCCAAATCGAATCAGTCCAAAAGTTTAGAGTTTGGTGATATTCTACAAATTAATAATAGGTTCAAGCCAATCACAGCAAATTTAAACCCTTTCGAATTCGACTACAAAAGATATTTGAAAATTCATAATATTCATCACCAATGTTATTTAAATGACAATGAATGGCATCCTATTTCTAAAGGAAAGAACGGTTTAAAAAAATTTACACTTCGAATAAGAGCGAATTTGGATAAATGGATTACTAAATCCTCTCTGTCAACTAAGAATCAAAAATTAGCAAAAGCTCTTCTTTTAGGAGAGAAAGAATTTTTAGATAAAGACACATTAAAATCATTCTCAAGCGCTGGTGCAATGCATGTACTTGCAGTCTCAGGGCTTCATGTTGGTATCATAATGTTTGTTCTTCAATTCTTTTTAAAGCCAATAAGGAGAATAAGAAATGGGGCCATCCTTTACACTCTGCTCGTCTTGTCAGGAGTATGGATGTACGCATTGATCACTGGACTATCACCCTCAGTCACAAGGGCAGCAATCATGTTTTCCTTCATCATTATAGGTGCAAGACTGCAAAGGCAAAATACAATTTACCAATCTATATTGGTATCCGCCTTCATAATTTTACTAATTGACCCTTTTAGTTTATTCAAAGTTGGTTTTCAATTAAGTTATCTAGCTGTTCTTGGCATTGTTTACATTCAACCTAAACTTTACAAATCGATTTATACTAAAAATAAATTGATTGACTATTTGTGGCAAATTACATCCGTCTCAATTGCAGCTCAATTAGCCACCTTCCCGCTTGGATTATACTATTTTCATCAATTTCCAAACCTTTTTTTAATCTCCAACATAATTGTCATTCCTGTTGCTGGTGTAATTTTGGCCATTGGTTTTCTTTTCTTTATTACACATTCACTTCAATTATTTAGGATAATTTTCGAAACAATATTAAATACATTATTTTCACTATTAAATATTTGTGTTGAATATATTGAACAGACTCCATTTTCAATACTTTGGGGCATTTCAATTCATTGGATTGAAGTCTTTTTAATCTATTGTATTCTTACAACCTTTATCATTGGGTTTCATAATAAATTGAAGAATTTAATAATGTTATCATTAGTTTGCATATGCGTATTAATTGTTTTTCAAAAAGTTGAGCAGAAAAGTATCGAATCTTCTAATGATTTTACAATTTACAACACACGAAAAGATCTTGCAATTGACATATTTAATGGATCGAAAAATACTTTTATCAGCTCAAGCTCTATCCTTAAAAACGAATCGAAATTACTCTTCCACATCAAGCATCATTGGTTTCATAAGCGTGGCAACAAACAACCACATAGAATAATTAATATTGACTCGATTACAAATCCAATATTAAATGTAAACCAACAAACCTTTTTGATTTACACAAACAGCAAGAAACCAATTCCAATAACTGATTTTGTTTTACTTAGGAATAAAGTGTTTATAAGTAAGCAAGTTATTAAAGCATGGCGTAAAAATAAAACTCACATTATTTTACATCCTGATTTGGACTATAGAACAAAGCATTTTTGCCAGAATACGCTATCTGAATCAAGCCTATTCGATATATCTAAGAATGGTGCTTTTCAGTTCAATTATAAATAATCTTATTATCGGCACTCCTATTTCCAATGCTACTTTTCACAATTGAGGCCATTACAAAAAAATCATTGCTTAACTTAAATCTATGCGCATAATATACTGGGTAACCATGCTTAGTTTTAATATTTGACCAAAATAAGACTTCAAAATACTTCACTCTTAATGTAAAACTATCAACAATGACTTGAAATTTATTAAACTTACGCTCCAATATTTGTAAATCAGAATTGTATTCCTCTTGAGTTCCAGTATATTTTTTTTCTGCCTTCCGCTTTTTAAGATCGTCTATTTTCTTTTTATACTGGTCACTTCTTAACATGACAATATAGAATTCATCAGTATAATGTGCATGAAAGTTTTCGAATCTATAATCTTCATGAAAATAAAACACTGAATCTGACCATTCAATTACCTTATCTCTAACTATTCTTTCATCCTTTGAAATCTGTTGAGTTTCTGTTAAACCTGTGCAAAAGGATATGAATCCGCAGCCTATAAAAACCAGCGTCAAAAGACTTTTAATTCCTGTATTTTTCAAGTACATCATAAGATTGATTTGTTTCAACAATACGTTCCACTTCATAAAATGAATTAAACTTTACGTAAATTGTCATTTCATCAGTTCTACCTTCATTTTCAAAGTTAAAGGTATGAAAAAAATAGAATCCTTCGTCCTCTTTAGTTTCACTAATTTGATATAGAGGAGAAAAGTCAATTACATTATACATGTTAATATCAGGCCTTTTGTCTTCCATATACTTAAATAAAGTATTTTCTGTTATGCTCTGAACATCAACTTCATTTACCCTATCAACAATAGTTACCACATTAATAATATGTTTCAAGAAGAGGCTTTTATCTAAACTATTTTCCTTTGACTCCCATTCTGTTTTGAAGTAATTATAAAATTCCTTTGATAATTTTTGGCTTTCCTCATAAGAATAAGCTTTTATAATAGGTCTTTGGTAATAAAATTTAGCGAATATTTTTTCCTCTTCAGTGGTTAATTCCACTCTATAAATAGGTTGATAATCTACAACATTGATTTCATTTGATAATATAAAATTAACTAACTGCAATTCAGCAAGAGTATCTCCCTTCTCTCTTAAAGAGAACAAATGCTCCGTACTAATCTTTCTACTTAGTTTTTTTGATTCTACTATTGTGTCAAAATACTTTATTTTCTTATCCACTAAGCCTTGATCAAATTCTGCTTGTCCCTTCCTACTTTTCCATTTTTCCAAATCCTTTATGGTTTGTGGCACAATTATTTTCATAGGCTTATATCCAAATGATAAATACTTTTGAGTGTCATCTTTTTGGGTTTGAATATAATGGTAGATTGAATCTTTGACAACAATATCCAAGGGTAGCACTGGATTAGGCTTACCCTCTTCTAACATACCATCAACAACAAAGCAAGATTGCAAAGAAGCGAGAAGAATAAGTGCAGGGAACAAAATTAGTTTCATAGTTAATATCTATCAAATTTTATACCGTAGCTAAAAATAGAGATTTTTTATACCCTTATCTAATCATTACTGGCATTACCAGCATTAAAATTTCTTCATTTTCGTTGGAAGCTTCACTTGGTAATAATATTCCAGCTTTATTAGGCTCGCTCATTTCTAAAATGACTTCCTGAGTTTTAATATGATTTAGCATTTCCATCAAAAATTTAGAATTGAAACCTATTTCAATATCATCACCTGTATAGTTACAGGTTAACCTTTCCTTTGCTTCGTTCGAAAAATCTAAATCTTCAGCTGAAATGGTTAGCTCACTACCTGCTATTTTCAATTTAACTTGATGCGTCGTTTTGTTCGAAAAAATAGATACTCTTTTGATCGAATTTAAAAAAGAAGATCTATCTACTGTTAGAACATTAGGGTTCAATTTTGGAATTACAGCATCATAATTTGGATACTTCCCATCTATTAAACGGCATGTTAATTCAATTGTTCCAAACACAAACTTTGCTGTGGTTTCATTATAAGAGACCTCAACTTCTTCTTCTCCTCCTAAATTTTGTCGCAAGAGATTTAATGGTTTTTTTGGTAAAATAAAATCTGCCGATTTAGTTGCAGTTGAATCCAATCTACCATACTTCACTAATTTATGTGCGTCAGTAGCTACAAATATTAATTTTTCAGATGAAAATTGACAGAAAACACCACTCATCACCGGTCTTAATTCGTCGTTTCCAGAAGCAAACAATGTATTCTCTATTGCATTCGCGATAATTTCTCCAGTAATTTTCAAAACCTCAACGTCTCCCATATCTAATGAACGTGGAAAATCATCTGCATTTTGGCCTACCAATTTATATTTTCCGTAATCAGATGAAATTTCAATTCCAAAACTTTCATTAATCTGAAAAGCCAATGGTTGATCAGCAAAATTTTTCAAAGTGTCCAACAGTAATTTTGCAGGAATAGCTACTCTACCATCTTTTTTTCCTTCATCTGTATTGACAACAGTTTTCATTGTATTTTCTAGATCAGATGCAGAAATTGTTAATTTACCATCTGCCAATTCAAATAAAAAATTGTCGAGAATTGGCAAAGAATTACTTGAGTTTAATACTCCACTAATGCTTTGAAGATTTCTCAGTAATGCTGAACTAGAAATTATAAAATTCATATGGTTTGTTGTTTACTCCTAATAAAATAATTAATAATTTAACAAATATAATTCTATTCTCAGGCAGAGCCCCTTTAAGGCAATCTATTTTTATTAACACTATCTGTTTTAATTGTTCATAAATACTGTCAGTTTGAAATAGAAAAGCTACCTAAAACTGACAGTTCGCTGCTATTCGAGATATTTAATATGACATTTTGTCTTAAAAAGTGACTTAAATTCAAATGGCATAAAGATTGAACACTGCCATTTGAATTATTAAAGAATTAATACTAATAAAATGGGTAAAATAATCGGAATTGACTTAGGTACAACCAACTCTTGTGTTTCAGTAATGGAAGGTAACGAGCCAGTGGTTATAACTAATGCAGAAGGAAAAAGAACAACCCCTTCAATTGTAGGATTTGTTGAAGGAGGAGAAAGAAAAGTTGGTGATCCAGCAAAAAGACAAGCTATCACTAACCCACAAAAAACCATATACTCTATTAAAAGGTTTATGGGAACTTCTTTTGACAAGGTTTCAAAAGAAGTTGGTAGAGTACCATATGAAGTTGTAAAGGGTGACAATAATACACCACGTGTAAAAATTGATGACCGTTTATATACACCGCAAGAAATTTCTGCAATGGTATTGCAAAAAATGAAAAAAACGGCTGAAGATTATTTGGGTCAAGAAGTAACCGAGGCAGTAATTACTGTACCTGCTTACTTTAATGATGCACAACGTCAAGCAACAAAAGAAGCTGGTGAAATTGGAGGGTTAACAGTAAAAAGAATAATTAACGAACCAACTGCTGCAGCATTAGCATATGGCTTAGATAAAAAGAATGTAGATCAGAAAATAGCTGTATTTGATTTTGGTGGTGGAACACATGATGTTTCTATACTTGAATTAGGTGATGGTGTATTTGAAGTTTTAGCAACTGATGGTGACACTCACTTAGGTGGTGATGATGTTGATGACAAAATTATTAACTGGTTAGCTGAAGAATTTATTAGTGATGAGAACATTGACTTAAGAAAAGACCCAATGGCATTACAGCGTTTAAAAGAAGCTGCTGAAAAAGCGAAGATTGAATTATCTTCTTCAACAACTACTGAAATTAACTTACCATATATTATGCCTGTAGATGGTATTCCAAAACACTTGGTAAGATCTTTAAGTCGTGCTAAATTTGAAGCATTAATTGATGACTTAGTTAAACGGACAATAGAACCTTGTAAAACGGCCTTAAAAGCTGCTGGTTTATCAACTAGTGATATTGATGAAATTATATTAGTAGGTGGTTCAACTAGAATACCAGCTATTCAGGAAGCAGTAAAAGCTTACTTCGGAAAAGAACCTTCTAAAGGTGTAAATCCAGATGAAGTTGTTGCTGTAGGTGCAGCCATTCAAGGTGGTGTATTAACTGGAGAGGTAAAAGATGTATTATTACTAGACGTAACTCCATTATCATTAGGTATTGAGACAATGGGCGGTGTAATGACTAGATTAATTGAATCAAATACAACTATTCCGACTAAAAAATCAGAAACATTCTCAACTGCTTCTGATAATCAACCAGCTGTTGACATCCATGTTTTACAAGGAGAAAGACCAATGGCTGCTGATAATAAAACATTAGGAAGGTTTCAATTATCTGACATCCCACCAGCACCAAGAGGAACACCTCAAATTGAAGTAACTTTTGATATTGATGCTAATGGAATTATGAGCATTTCTGCTAAAGATAAAGCAACCGGAAAAGAGCAATCAATTAAAATTGAGGCTTCTTCAGGATTATCGGATGAAGAAATAGCTAAAATGAAGGCAGAGGCAGAAGCAAATGCTGACGCAGATAATAAGAAAAAGGAAGAAGCTGATAAAATTAATGGTGCTGATGCTTTAATATTCCAAACTGAAAAGCAGTTGAAAGAATATGGAGACAAAATTCCAGCTGACAAAAAAGAGCCAATTGAAACTGCTTTAGCAGAATTAAAAACAGCTTACGAAGCAAAAGATTTTGCAACGATTGATACAGCAATGGAAAAATTAAATACTGTATTCCAAGCCGCTTCTCAAGAAATGTATGCTGATGCAGGTGCAGAAGGTGCTCCAGAAGGAGGCACTGAAGGTGCAGAAGACACATCAGCTGATGCAGAAGCAGAGGATGTTGACTTTGAAGAAGTAGAAGAAAAATAAGGATTCAATTCTTTATAATTCAAGAGAGCCTCGACATTTATAGTCGGGGCTTTTTTGGAACTAAAATTTTATTGTTTTTCAAGGGTAATTATTAAATCTATATCTCCATCATCATAAGACAAAATTAATGCTGATTTAGTTAACTTATCTATAGACAAAGGTATGTAATCTATAGATAGCAGACTATAACCTGAGCCAGTAAACTCTATTAAAGTTCCATCATTATAAACTCTATACTCTGCATTACTTATCTCTGGATTAACTCCAGCAGAAGAAGCGGTTATAATTGCATCACAGCTTTCTTCATCTTTCAATTCACATTTTGTGAATTGCATTTTATATGTAATTCCTGCTTTTACCCAATCAACAGAAAGCTGGTCAGAAGAGACAACAAAACTAGATGCAAGCCACTTACCGTCAAGAGTCCTAACGACTTTCTGATCCTTATTACAAGAAAATAAAGCAGTTAGTGCAAAGACAATAAATATTCCTTTATTCATTATTAATAAGTACAGATTTTGACTAAGATATAGAAATATTTAATTAACTGGATAATTAAAAGGCTTCAAAATCAATTTACTAACCCAACTATCAAAAAAAATAGTAGAATCCAACTTCAGAAACAACAGTTGACAATTGATTTGATTGAAAACTGTTAAGATTACTATAACCTACCTGGCAAAGTAATTCGATAGATGACTGCAGTTTGGTATTTACTCCAAGGCCAGCACTTAGATTCAAATGATTTGCCTTCTTACCAATTTTGGTAGAAATACTCTGGACTCCTGCATAACTATACACTACCGTTCTATTCTTATTTTTTAAGTTAAACAATCCTGACACTCCCATACTTGAATATACTTTATGACCTTCAGAATAAAATGGCAAAGTTGACACCTTCAATCCCATTTTCTTTTTTTTCAAGTTATAAATAAATCCTCTCTCCGAACTTGATTGATTCAACATCCCTATTTGATAATCATCCTCAACTATATTTTGATTCTGTCCAAATAAGAATGAGTTCATTATCAATATCAATATAACGCAAATCACTTTTTTCATCTTGATCCTATCTTGTAACAAGACAAATTTACTGACATGTTAGCGGTTCTAGTAATTGAATTACACAGTAGATAAAATGATTTGCAAAAAACGCAAAAAGTCAGACATTGACTGTCTGACTTTTCTGGTTAAACTACAAACGATTAGCAACCATCAATTAAAAGGATCATTTTCGGTATTAATTCTTGCTTTGTTAGTAATGACATTAAAACCTATTGATACACCCGTCAAACCACCTCCTTTTGAAGATGAATAAAATACATTAACTGGTATGTTCAGTGCTCCTGCCTGGAAGGTTCGTCCGAAAGCAAATAGGAAAGTGGTATTAACCTTGAACTCACCTCTGCTGTCAAGGTTTTCTTTATAAATGTATGATCCTGGGTCCTCAGTGCCTCTGTCATTGGCTACCCCATCAGGAGATGGACTTGTAAAATTACCATTGTCATCATAATAAGTTGAATCTGTCGTGTTTTGAAAATTATCAGTGGCATAGTTTGCCCAATCTCTTTGCGAAAAGTACGCACCTGCTCCTTTACCAAACAGATTGTCCTTATCAAAAAAACCTTGAGACACTTTCTTAAGTCCAAAACCAGGTCCAAATGCAAATTCCCAACCAGCTTTTCCAAATCTAAATCCATTTAACAACGTAATAGAAGGTATGAACTGCCCTTGTTCTAGGCCCGACACATTAAAAATTCCTTCAACCAATGCAGAAAAATTCTCAGTTCCGACATATTGTTTTTCTACTTGATACCCGATCATGCTTACACCTGGAAAAATATCTAGACCTCCTTGATTTGTTGGTCGAGTGGCAAACTCATTAAAATCACCAACCATAACAGCATAACCAATTCGCGGTCCGGAATTATTTACTCTTCCTAAATTGTTTGAAGTAATTATTTCATTATTAAATTTAAGTCTATCTGCTAGAACATTATCAATTTCAGCTCCCGTCATTTCTTTAAGTAATACCTCAATCATTCTTTGAATTTCAGCTTCTTGATTATCAAATTCACGCACCATAGACTTATGTAAAGTCCCAGTCTTTATATCAATCCATTTTAACGAAATGGCAATTTTATTACCTAATCCATTAAAACTGCCGGAAACAACATAATCTACATTTAACTTAGTTCCCATTTTAGATAGACATGAAATACCAAAGCAATTTGCTGCAAAGTCCGAATCATTTTTTATTACTTCAGCCATATCAAACTCATCATAAACTGAAAACTTATCCAGTTTAATCAGTTCCAATTGAATTAATTTAGCTGCTAATGTTGGGGTTAAACTTAATCCCTCTACATTAGGATTAGCAACAGCAATTGTTGGTTTACTTTTTGTTTGTTGAAAAGACCATAAACTAGTTAGTAAGGTCAGTATTAATAATAAATTTTTCATAACATTGTTTTTATTTGTTATGTCAAAATTACGGACATCATAGGGCCGAATTAAATTGAATATTGCAAGTAAAATTCATTTTTGCGGAAAATGCGAAAATGAATTCATTCAATACTAATAATCATTCAGCCCTCTATATTATACCTTTTCTTTTCTTTTCTAAATAATTATTCCCAAATTAGCTGTCTAACTAAAACGATTAACTATGAAAAAAATGATCTTTTCGACTCTAATGCTATTTATAGTCAACCATTCATTGAATGCTAAAGCAAGAATTCCAGTATGCTTCCCATGTGAATATATTGAAACAACAGTTGATTTACCAGCCGAAACAGAATTTTATGGAGAAGATGAGGCTCCTCTAAATGTTGGTTATAGATATAAGCAAATTAATATTGTTTGGATACCATTATGGAATTATGAAGGTGAATATTGTTTAGTTAATGATAATGAAGACACATATTATGATTTAACGGATGAAGAAAAAACATATTTAACAGAAAATCATGATGCTAAATTTGAAGGAAGTCCTTTGTCTCTATGGAATAAAATGGGTGGCAAAGTAATTTTAGGCGCTATTCTACTATTCATTGTTTGGAGTTATTTGCCAAAAAAAAATGAGGACAAGCAAGCGTAAAAATAAACTCAATAAAAAAAAGCAAGTCTGAGACTTGCTTTTTTTTATTCTGCATCATTCAGCTGAATCGAAAATCTAATTTTCTTTCTTAACTGATCAATTGCTTTTTCCATAGCATTAAAAAACTTAGCTCTTTCTTTAATCCCTGTTTCGCTTATTTGATTAGAATTATCAATTAACCGATCTAAAATCATTTTAGTATCAGAATTGTAATCCGGGTTTTGTGTCATAATAAAATTCATAATATTATGTGAAAAATAGGTCAATGCCCCGTTTTCATGCTTCACATAATAGGTATTATCAGGTAAATATGTATCAATCATAAACATCTTAAACTTAGTTTGCTCAGCTGAATTTGGCTCATTTCCAAACACAAATTTATGACCAACTTCAGCTTGATGACTAATATGCTTTGCTAAACTTGATACATTATCTAATAGCTCAATTGCATATTCAGGATCTTCAAAAACACCTGAATCATAGTAATATTCTATCTGTTTTAAAATCCCTTTTAAAGTTTCAGAACAATATAACTCTGTACTTGGCATTGACATGTATATATTATGTGCTTCTATACCAATTGAAAGCACTTGCTTATCAATTTTTTCTCGTTTAAATTTAGCATTGATATACTCTGGGATTTGCAAATATGATTTTGCCCAAAAAAAGAACTTAAACCGAGTTAAATGAGGGAAGTTAAATAATTGGAATACAGGAGTTTCATTAATACTAATAAATAGTTCTGGGCTTTTTAAGGTTTTAATTTCGCTTAAACTATCTCTAAGTCCAGTTATGTAACTTTCAAAATTGAAATTAATTCTTGATAATGGCTTATAGTCAAATATAATCTTATCTTTTTTATAGCTACCTAAATTACCTAGACTTAAATCAAACGCATCAAGGAGTATTTGCGTTTCAAATATGGTTAGCGCCACCTTCCCTTTCATTCTTCTATAAGCAGCATCCATGCTAACATTTAGAAGATCCATTATAACATCCACTAATTTTTCGTTTTCCGGAAGGGCTGCTTCTACTTTTTGTAGTAAGGCTTCTTGAATATCTAACTTTTGCATTCTAATATTATTTGTCGCTGCATAAAGATAATTAATTACATGAGTTGACTAAAATTTGAAAAGTAAAAGCACAAAAAAAGGGAAACTTAGTTTCCCTTTTGAATATAATATAGTAGAATTAATCTTCTGCTTCTTGATCAGTTAATCGTTTGGGGCGCAACATTTGCATTGCTCCAATAGTCACCCAAAATGGAATTGCAAACCCCATTAAGAAAGCTAGTAGCCAAAAGGCCATTAAACCAATCACTAAAAATAAAGCTGTTCCTAAAGTTGCACCAAAAACCATGTTGTCTAATTTTTCCGTAAATATAATAGGATTTTTTATTCTGATACACTGTTGTAGATAATTTTTTTCTGATTTTTCTCAATATAATTCGTCTTTTTAAATCCATTAAAAAAAGTAAAACTATGCTTACTTTTGTATATTAATTTTTTAAACATCAAATAGCAAAACATGGATTTCAGAATTGAAAAAGATACAATAGGAGAAGTAAAAGTGCCAGCCGACAAATATTGGGGTGCTCAAACTGAACGCTCAAGGAATAACTTCAAAATAGGCCCATCAGCTAGTATGCCTTTGGAAGTGGTGCATGGTTTTGCCTATTTGAAAAAAGCCGCTGCCTATTCAAATAATGAATTAGGAGTGTTGCCAACTGAAAAACGAGATGCTATTGCTGCCGTTTGTGATGAAATATTAGCCAATAAATGGAATGATCAATTCCCTTTAGTTATCTGGCAAACAGGTTCAGGAACACAATCGAATATGAATGTAAACGAAGTGATAGCTCATAGGGCACATGAATTGGCAGGGCATAAAATTGGAGAAGGAGAAAAAACATTGTCACCAAATGATGATGTAAATAAGTCTCAGTCTTCGAATGACACCTTCCCTACTGGAATGCATATTGCATGTTATAAAATGATCATTGAAAAGACGATTCCTGGTATTGAAGCGTTAAGGAATACTCTAAAGTCTAAATCGAATGATTTTAAAGATGTGGTTAAAATTGGAAGAACTCATTTAATGGACGCTACACCATTAACTTTAGGTCAGGAGTTTTCCGGATACGTGTCACAATTAGATCATGGAATTAAGGCTCTAAAGAATACATTGTCACATTTATCTGAGCTTGCCCTTGGCGGAACTGCTGTAGGCACAGGACTAAACACGCCTAAAGGTTATGATGTTTTGGTGGCAAAATATATTGCCGAATTTACTGGGTTACCTTTTATTACAGCTGACAATAAATTTGAAGCTTTAGCCGCCCATGATGCACTTGTAGAAACGCATGGTGCTTTAAAGCAATTGGCTGTATCCTTAAATAAAATTGGAAACGATATCAGATTGATGGCCTCTGGACCTAGGTCAGGAATTGGAGAAATTATTATTCCTGCAAATGAACCAGGTTCTTCAATTATGCCAGGAAAAGTAAACCCAACTCAAGCGGAAGCCTTAACAATGGTTTGCGCCCAAGTAATGGGAAATGATGTAGCGGTTACAATTGGAGGTGCTCAAGGTCACTACGAATTAAATGTATTCAAACCAATGATGGCTTATAACGTATTGCAATCTGCCGAATTGATTGGAGATGCATGTGCCTCTTTTGATGAGCACTGCGCTCAAGGCATTGAGCCTAACTATAAACGAATTGAAGAGTTATTAAATAATTCACTGATGCTTGTAACCGCATTAAATACAAAAATCGGATACTATAAAGCCGCTGAAATTGCAAATACTGCACATAAAAATGGAACCACTTTAAGAGAGGAAGCCATCAGACTAGGCTATGTTCCGGCTGAAGAATATGATAATTGGGTAGACCCAAAAAAAATGATTGGTTCATTATAAGAAATCAAAATTACGTGAGTAAAAGAGCCAGCAGTACTAGACTGCTGGCTCTTTTTATTTTATTTAATTATTGTTGTTTTTAGAGAGGAAGCGATTTGACTTACATTCGCGTCGTTTTGACTTAATAATTCAACATTTTTTTCAACGGCAACACCAATATAAAAAAATGAACATACCATTGTAAAGATTGGTAAAATCCAAACAATTTGTTTTTTAATTCTATTTTTCATAATTCTTTTGTTTAATATTAATTATAGGACAAAATTCATCAAAAAGATTCGTTCCTAATAATTGAATTTCGCTACTACATCCTCAATTTTGCATTTTTTGCAAAAACAGGTTATTATTTTACATGAATTAACTTAAACTAAAGACACAATGAAATTGTGACCGGTAGGCTGTTATTGTCAAGATGTATTAACTTTGCAAAAAACATTCAATAATGAGCAATAGAACTGAATTAGAAAAATTAGGTGAGTTTGGTTTAATCGATCAAATCACTAAAGATTTTGAAAATTTGCATCCAACAACCATAAAAGGTATTGGTGATGATAGTGCTGTTATTGATTGTGGAGATAAATACATGTTAGTGTCTACCGACATGTTAGTTGAAGGTGTTCATTTTAATTTAATGTATACACCCCTAAAACATTTGGGTTATAAAGCAGTTATGGTTAACTTATCAGACATCTATGCTATGAATGGTGATGCTACTCAAATCACAGTCTCAATTGCCATATCTAATCGTTTTTCTGTTGAAGCAATTGAAGAGCTATATAAAGGTATAAAAACTGCATGTGAATTGTATAAAGTAGACCTAATTGGTGGTGATACCACTTCTTCGACATCAGGATTAATTATTTCTATTACCGCCCTAGGCGAAGTAAAGAAAGAAGAAATTACGTATCGATCTGGAGCTAAAGAAAATGATTTAATTGTTGTTAGTGGAAGTTTAGGTGGCGCATTTATGGGCTTACAGGTACTTGAAAGAGAAAAAGAGGTATATAAGGACAACCCTGAGATGCAGCCTGAGTTAGAAGGTTTTGATTATATTTTAGAAAGGCAATTAAAACCTGAGGCAAGAAAAGACATTATTCATTTTTTAAAGGACCTAAGTATTCAGCCTACATCAATGATTGATGTCTCAGATGGCTTAGCCTCTGAAATACTTCATCTTGCGAATGCTAGTAATTTAGGAGCCACATTATACGAAGATAAGTTACCAATTGATCAAGAGACATTTAATACTGCAAGAACATTCAACCTTGTACCTTCAACCTGTGCATTAAATGGAGGTGAGGATTATGAGTTACTATTTTCGATTAAGCAAACTGATTTTGAAAAAATTAAGGCCAATAATCACTTTTCAATTATTGGACACTTTAGTAACAAAAATGAAGGTGTGCAAATAGTTGAAAAAGGTGGAACTGTTCAGGAGATTAAGGCGCAAGGTTGGAAACACTTTTAGAGTTTTAATCATTTCTATTTTCCTCGAATGAGGGTAATATTACCTTCGCCAGAATATGGAATCCCATTATTTGATTCTCCTTTAAAAACGTAAAAATACGCCCCATCTGAACAAGGTTTATTGTTTTTAATATTTGTCCCATCCCAATGATCAGTTATGTCCATAAATTCGAATACTTTAACTCCATACCTATTATAAACAGTCGCTTTAAACTCTTTAATTCCAACGTTTGGAAAGAAAAAGGTATTATTAGGTTCGGATCCTGGTGTAAACACGTTTGGCAATAATAACTGTGGTTGTCTGTGGACGGTAATATCAACACATTGTGTATCTCCACAATCATTATAATTCTTAGCTATTAAGCAAACCTGAAAAACACCTTCGCCAGTATATGTTGTATCTAGTACCTCATTATAGTTATAGGAGAAAAACCAATCTGCTCCTGGAATGCTCTTAACATCATAATTCCAACTGAAAACAGTATCAGACTCTGGATTTGTAACATCTGAAAAACCAACTGAATTATTCTGAAACTTTACATTTATAGGTTCAGTACCCTCCAAGGCTCCTTGGCCTTCAAAATCGTCTGAAGTAATTGTAAAATCAGCAACTACATTAACAGAATCTAAGGTAACAGTATCTGTAACTAAGCAGTTGTTATTATCTAAAACAGATATTTTATAATCTCCAGGGTTTAAGGCCCCCCACTGAACAACATTGGAAGTTTCACCTGTCTGCAAGTTTTCCCATAATAAACTATAGTTACCAGCTCCTCCACTCGGAAATACTTTTAAATATCCATTTCCATTTTGAAAACCAGCAATTCGACAAAAAGTTGACTTCTTATCAATTTCTAAAACAATAGGTTCCGCATCTAAAATTGTTAGGATAGTATCTGAAATACAACCCTGAGTATCCTGGAATTCTATCACATAGGTACCTGGGGGCATTCCAGATTCAAATATTTTGCCTGGACCGTCTCCCCCAGTGATACTTGGTGTCCAAATAAATTGCAAATCATTATAACTACCGGCGTAGTTTTGGGCACCTGTTATACTTACAAACCCTTTGTCACTTCCATAGCAAAGAATATTTACTTGATCAAAAGTGATCATAATTTCACCTCTAGACACAATGGATGTAATTCCGCTAGCCTCACAGCCATTCTCATCATTTAATGTATAGAAATATTGTCCTGGGGCTAGGCCTACAGCAACTGATGTACCTGGTGTACTTACTAAATTACCAAGATTATCAACCACACTTACTGTATAATTGCCAGTGCCTCCATAACCAAAAACATTCATAGATCCTGTGGCCGTGCCATTACAAATCGAATCAGAACTAACAACTGATGTAGTTAATAAATCGGCCTCACCGATAGTAAACGTCTGCGACCAAGCACAACCAGAGTTTTGCTCCTCTACTAGCACTTGCCAATTACCAGCATATAACGTATTTACAATATCTCCTCCATTTAATTGAATATTCTGACCCCCAATAACGTTTGTACCATCTGCATGAGTCCAAGTTACATTAAATGGACCAGCAGTTGGAGTATTAATCCCTCCCATTATATTAATGATTCCTGCCTCACCATCAGCACTTCCAAAGCACAATGTATTTTTTAAAGCATTAGGATCTAAAGTCGCATTCAAGGTTGCATTGGCTTGCGGGACTATAATATTAGTATCTAAAATACAGCCCTGGGGATTAGTGGCCAGTAAATTATATGTCAAATTCCCTACTAAATCATTAAACACATTGCTTGTTTGAGGTCCTGTAACCATGCCATTTCCAACAAGGGTATAAGTCCAATTTGCAGCCATAGGGTAAACTGAAATAGAACCTGATGAAGTCCCTTGACCCGCGCATCCTAAAGCTGGTAAAATTGAAATTGAATCTACTTCCACTATACCTATTTCCACTTGAACAGAATCTGTTGCTGAATTGCAACCATCAAAAACCGTTAAATAATACCAATTATTTACATTCGTCGGTGTTACATTTATGTTATCTTGATTTCCGGGAATCGGGCTCCAGCTATACGTAATTGCAGTGGGATCAAATGCACCACCTATGCTATCAACAGCTATGTTTACATTGTTTTGATTTATACAGGCAAAAATATAATCATCAATAAAAGTAATATTTGGTGGAGGAGAAGCGTTTACTGTAATTGAAATAGTTGAATCAAAAGTGCAACCGAAATTATTGGACACAGTATAAGTATAATTAAATACTCCTGCACTTGTTGGTGTCACAATGATAGTATCTAAATCAGGACTATTAGATATAATAAATGGATCGTTTAGAGACCAATATGAAGAATCTGAATTGGAACCAATATTTGGAGTAAAAACAGTTGCTGGTGGATATAACGAGGGATCAAAATTAATCGACCATCCTGGTAATGAACCATCATCAGATGCCCATAAATCGGTGAATAACAAATTCCACGTACCATTAATTGGGCAACCATCTAGCGCTGCAAAACCCATTGGGTCAACCGGTGCATAATTACCTGGCACCAATGAATTCCCACCTCCTCCATTTGGAATAGTAGTAACAGCTGCAACTGCTTGGACCCAGGTGTCAGTTGCAACAGCATCAAAACAATAAGTCCAAGGTGAACCAAATGTTGCTGGATCATTGCAGTCTATTATGCCTTGAACAGGATTCCCTAAATTTACCCCTCCACCACCTTGCTGGTGCAAAGTCATTATTTGACCTGTTGGACATTGTACTTGCAGGACGAAATCTCCCATAAATGAATGCTCCATTTCGACACAAATACTCAACACATCTGGATTAGCATTATTAAGCGAAACATTTGGATCAAACCCAGTTAAAACAAGAGTTGTTGCCTGAACAATTCCAGTCAAATCTTCCATGCAATTTGTAGCATCATATATTTGTGCGGGAAAACCTGACCAGGTCTGTTCATAGTTATCAGGGGCAGCGGCTAATTCAACACTTTGCCCTAAACATAAAGTTGTATCACCCGGAAACGGAACGAATGTAGGGTAGGTACTCACAAAAACGTTTAGATCAGTTGCATTAAGATTAACACAATTATTATCATCTATCACAGTTAATTGCACAATGTACTGTCCGGGATTACTAAATGAATGACTCAATGATGCACCAGACAACAATGTATCATTTGGGGTACCATCACCCCATGACCAAACCCATTTTTGTAATGTAAATAAACCACTTGGCCCTGCTGTAGAACCATTGTCTTGAAATGAAATCATTTCATCAACACATACCGCAATTGAATCTCCTGATAAATTATCTGAATTCAATATAGTAGCGTTAGCTGATGGCGGGTCACAAGGTGTTTCGCATGTTACTTGTGCATTAAAATCTCCAGTTCCAACATCATTCGAATTAAAAACTATCGTCAAGCATCCTGTCGGATTAGACGGCGTTGCGCCAAATAAATCTCCTGGCGTCAAATCACCTGCATAATACGTTCCTAATGTTGGTGCTAAAATATCATCCCCATCATAAATCGTGATATTATCCGCATTAGTTTGGTTAGGGGCAGTGCTTGTATTTGTGCCATTCAAATTAAAAACGGTCCATTGCAATGTCATGAAATCTCCTGGAACATTCGGACAAATGGTCACTGTATATGACTCATTATTTTGATATGGCGCATTTGCGCCAGTTCCTCCAGAATCGTATAAGCCACCAAGGCAAGTATTGAAAGTTGTATTATTATTTGCAGCGTTCATCACAATATTAGTTGAAAGCTGCGAACTGGCTGAAAAAGAAAGGGTAAAAAAGATAATTATTAATACTTTCGGAGCCATAAGGTTTGCCTTGAAAAAACTAAAATACGCATTTATTTTTAGTCAGGAAATAAAATAAGTACATTCAACTAATAACCGCACTACTAAAGTGTATCTTGAACATTGTAAACGCAGTTACATTGACCAATACTGCTAATACTTTCCGCGAATAAGCGTAATATGACCTTCACCTGTGTAAGGGGAACCATTACTCGATTTTGCCTCAAAAATATAATAATAGACCCCATCTGAACATGGTTCATTATTTTTAAAATTTGTTCCATCCCATTCATCAGTAATATCATTAAATTCGAATACTTTAACACCATACCTGTTATAAACAGTGCCCTTAAATTCAACAATCCCAATATTAGGAAAGAAGAAGGTATTATTGGGTTCGGCACCAGGCGTAAACACATTTGGCAATAATAATTCGGGCTGTCTATGAACAGTAATATCAACACATTGTGTATCTGAACAATCATTATAATTCTTAGCAACTAAACAGACCTGATAAATAGCTTCACCCATATAAGTTGTATCTAGTCTTTCATTATAATCATACGAGAAAAACCAATTTCCACCTGAGCTATTCTTAGCATCATAATTCCAACTAAAAACAGTATCAGATTGTGGATTAGTGACATCTGAAAAACCGGTTGAAGAATTTTGCAATTTAATATTTACAGGCTCAGTTCCCTCAAATGCACCAGGCCCCTCAAAATCGTCAGAAGTCACAACAAAATTAGCAACCACATTAGTGGAGTCTAACGTAACAAACTCTGTTACTAAACAGTTATTATTGTCCATAACAGAAATCTTATAATCTCCAGGATTTAATGGAGCCCATTGTACTACATTTGAGCTTTCACCTGTTTCTAAACTCTGCCAAAGTAAACTATAGTTACCCACTCCACCACTTGGGTATACTTCTAAATGTCCATTGCCATTTTGAAAACCTGCTGATCTACAAAATGATGATTTTTTATCAATCTCAAGTACAATTGGTTCTGCATCTAAAATTGTTATAATCGTATCCGAAATACACCCATTAACATCTTGTAATTCTACAACATAAATACCTGGTGACATGCCGCTTTCTGATGTTTTTCCAGGTCCGTCACCTCCAGTTATACTCGGTGTCCAAATAAACTGCAAATCACTATAACTACCCGCATAGTTTTGAGCACTAGTGATGTTAACAGAACCTGTATTTCTTCCAAAACATTTAATATTAACCTGATCGAAGGTCACTTTAATTTTTGCACGAGTAACAATACTTGTTACACCGCTGGCGGTACAACCATTGTCATCATTTATAGTGTAATTATATTGCCCAGCAGATAAGCCAACTGCTATGGATGTACCTGGAGTACTGACTAAATTGCCTAAATTATCTACTATACTAACTGTATAATTCCCAGTACCTCCATATCCTAAAACATTCATTGATCCTACGCTGGTCCCACTGCAAATAGAATCTGAGCCAACCACAGAAACTGTTAATACATCAGGTTCTCCAATTGCAAATGATTGTGACCAAGCACATCCAGAATTCTGTTCAACGACTAGCACTTGCCAATTCCCGACATACAGGGAATTAACATTATCTCCTCCATTTAACGGAATATTCTGACCACCAATAATATTGGTACCGTCTGAATGGGTCCAGGTTACATTAAAGGGTCCAGGAGAAGGCGTATTAGTTCCTCCTGTAATATTAATAATTCCAGCCTCACCATCAGCACTTCCGAAACACAAGGTATTTTTTAAAGCTAAAGGGTCTATTGTAGCATTTAAAGTGGCGTTAGCCTGAGTAACAAAAATAACAGTATCCAATATACATCCTTGAGGATCAGTAGCTAAAAGATTATAAGATAGGTTTCCAGCTAAATTGGTAAATATGTTACTTGTTTGAGGACCAACTACCGTTCCATTTCCAACCAATGTATAACTCCAATTGGCGGCAACTGGATATACTGAAATTGATCCAGCGGCATTCCCCTGACCAGAGCAACCCTGAGCAGGCAATATTGAAATTGAATCTACGGTAGCTGTCCCAACGTCAACCTGGACGGAATCTGTTACTTTATTACAACCATCATAAACGGTTAGATAAAACCAAGTTGTAGCACTAGTGGGAAACACATTTATATTGTCAAGGGCTCCATTAGCAGGGGTCCATGTGTAAGTAATTGCATTGGGATCAAAGGGGTTTCCGATACTATCAACAGCAATATTTACACCATTCTGGTCGACACATGTAAAAATATAATCATCAACAAAAGCAATAGTTGGAGGCACTGAAGGGTTAATAGTCACTTCAATAGAATCAAAGGAAGTAATACTACAATAATCGGTGGCCAAAACTGGATAATAGTATGTTCCAAAAACATTTGCCGGCACCCATATTGAAGCAGAAGTTTCATTGGAATGTTGCCAAACATAATTGATATTTGGAATTCCACCATCCGCAACAACTGTTATTAGAATTGAATCCTGGGGACAATCCATTATTGTATCATTAAACAACAAATTATAATTAAGTGCAACATCCAAAATATTAAGCGTATCTGATATGAAAATTGAATCTCCACAATTTGTTACATAAATAGTACTAAGAATCAATGTTTCTTGTCCTTCAACTATGCCGTCTAGCGCAGCAGAAATATTTACTGAAATCGTATCTTGACCAATTGGAATTGTGTATTGGGGATTCAATTGGGTATAATCAACTCCATTAGTTGCTGTACCACCAATAGATAAATCTATCGTAAAAGTACTATCAGTATATCCAATGGGTTTAATTAAAAGTATAGAGGCATTAATACAGCCTTCAGGTAATACGTTATTAGGAATTGGATCTCCATTTTCATCAAGTGGTTGAATTTTCACAATAGGTTGAGGAGAAGAAAAAGAACCACCTTCCAAAAATACACCGGAGTCGAAAGCACCATCCCCGCCGTCGCCAATAGCTAATTTAATATGGTAAGTTTCACCACAAACTACGGCTGCCCGGCAGTCTAAAACCACTGTATTTCCGTCATACTCATAATTGGTTCCTGTATTTGCTCCAGCGTAAAACACGTTGTAGCTTGCCCAATTTGGGTCCAACGCAGCACAATTTGCCGCCTGACCATTCCCACCAGAAACACCTGGATTTACTGTATTAATTGACACTCCTGTTGTTGTATAGATTGATGGGTTTGCAGGGTCTGGAACAAGCGCTAAATTAGTCGCTGCATAATTAGCCCCATTTGGATTAGTTCCTGTTAAAAAAAAACCAAATGCGTCATTCACACTTCCGCATACATACTCTTCATACTCTTCGGATGCAAAAACATAGCTAAATACGATAGAATCGCCAGTTGGCACAAAATCAAATTCAACCACACATTCATCATTAATTTGATTAAGTGTAATTGAGGCTAAATCAGTATCTACTCCAGCACCATTTCCTCCACCTAATGACGACCCTCCTCCAATATTGGCTTGAGAGGCCATAGTGACATCACCAGAACCAAGAATTAGTCCATCTGGTAAACCTGTTGCCGAAGTCGGATCAACAAACTGTCCTACCTGTTCGTTTTGCACATTTCCAGGTCCGCCATTATATTGAACACCTGAAATTGTAATACCAGTCCCTACTAAAACGTTTTGAATATACCACGCTACAGTCTGATTATTAGTTACAGTAACTTGAGAAAAACCAAATGAAGACCCTATTAGAACCAAGATGATGAGAATATTTTTCATAAATAGTTTTTTCCTTCTTAAAGCATAGACAACATTAGACACATTAAAGTTGCATAAAAAATGTCTATTTTTTATAAAAATTATAGAATAATTATCACGAAACATTTTGTAAATTTGAATTCTAAGCAAATGATCATGAACAATACTTTAGACTACATAAAAACCAATAAGGACAGATTTTTAGAGCAACTTTTTGAACTTTTGAAAATCCCTTCAGTAAGTGCAGATCCTGCCTATGCAAATGATGTAAAAAAAACTGCTGAGTTTTTAAGTAAAGAGTTTAGCGAACTGGGATTAGATGCTGTGGAGGTAATCCAAACGAAAGGACACCCTATTGTTTATGCTGAAAAAATAATTGACCCTTTACTACCTACAGTCTTAGTTTATGGACACTATGACGTTCAACCAGCCGACCCTATTGAACTATGGGAATCAGGGCCTTTTGAACCAGTTATTAAGAAAACCGATATTCATCCAGAAGGTGCCATTTTTGCAAGAGGTTCTTGTGATGATAAAGGGCAAATGTATATGCATGTGAAAGCTGTAGAAGCCATGCTTGAGACCAATAATTTACCATGTAATGTTAAATTAATGATTGAAGGAGAAGAAGAAGTTGGTTCTGCAAATTTAGAGACATTTATCAAAGCTAATGTTGAAAAGCTAAAAGCTGATGTAATTCTGGTTTCTGACACAGGTATGATCTCAAATGATACACCATCTATTACTACTGGATTAAGAGGCTTAAGCTATGTTGAAGTTGAAGTAACAGGTCCTAATAGAGATTTGCATTCTGGCCTCTATGGAGGAGCAGTTGCCAACCCCATTAACATATTATGTGATATGATTGCCAGCTTGCATGATGAAAACAATCACATTACAATTCCTGGATTTTATGAACGAGTAGTGGATTTAACGGATGAAGATAGAGCTGAAATGGCAAAAGCCCCTTTCTCTGAAGATGATTATAAAAAAGCGCTTGATATCAAAGCTGTTCATGGTGAAAAAACATATTCTACTAATGAAAGAGGCTCCATACGTCCAACTCTTGACGTTAATGGAATTTGGGGTGGCTATACTGGTGAAGGCGCAAAAACTGTAATCGCTTCAAAAGCATATGCTAAAATTTCAATGCGATTGGTACCAGATCAAGATCCGCAAGACATCACAAATTTATTTAAAAATCATTTTGAAAAAATTGCTCCTGAAGCAGTCAATGTAAAAGTAACACCTCATCATGGTGGGCATCCATCTGTAACTGAAATTAATTCAATTGAATATGAGGCAGCAAGCCTAGCAATAGCTGAGGCATTCGGTAAAAAACCAATCCCTGTGAGAAGTGGTGGTTCAATTCCCATTGTGGCTATGTTTGAAGAAGTATTGGGTTTAAAAACAATTCTTTTAGGATTTGGTTTAGATTCTGATGCCATTCACTCACCAAACGAGCACTATGGTATTTACAATTTCAACAAGGGAATAGAAACTATTCCTTTGTTCTACAGGCATTATGCAGCCCTTAAATCTAAATAAATGAAACCAGTTTTAAGTGTTTGCCTATTTCTATTCTTAAGCTTTAATACTCATGCCTCTTTTTGGTATAAAGATCTTGAATTTATAGCCATGGAGAATTTCAATGTCCAGAAAGGATCGAAAAACACCATCATTTCTTTTGACTTCATAATTAATAACCCAAATTGGTACAATATTTCCATAAAGCCATCTATTCTTAATCTAAAAATTGCAGACACAAATTGTGGAGATGTATTAATAAAAGACAAAGTAAATGTAAAACGAAAAACAAAAGCCATTTATAAATTTTCTCTTTTAGGTGATACGAGTAAATTTTTAAAGAGTGGGTTTTCGTCCATCTTCAAAATGCTCTCACAAGGTAAAATTGACTTTGTTCTCGCGGGATATTTGAGAGCTGGAGTATTTGGAATTACGAAAAAATGGAGAACAGATTACACTTACGCAATGACACTTGATGAGTTTATGTCTTTCTTTTAAAAATTTTACATAATGAAAAAATCAGTCGCAATTATTTCTGGGGGTTATTCAAGCGAAATTATTATTGCTAAAAAGAGTGCTGCAACTATTTTTGAAAATATTGATTCCGAACTATATGAGCCTTACCTAGTTGAAATTACAGAACAGCAATGGATCGTTCACATACGCGGTGGGCAGGCTAAAATAAGTAAGGATGATTTTACATACGAATTAGAAGGCTCCAAATTCCATTTTGATTTGGCATTCATTACAATTCATGGAACACCTGGTGAGGATGGAAAGCTCCAAGCCTACTTTGATATGATTGGTCAAAAGTATATCAATTCAGATTGCTTCGCTTCTGCTCTAACTTTTAATAAGTGGGCATGCAATGCTTTTTTAAGAGATTTCGGAATCTCAACGGCAAAGGCTATCCTTTTGAGAGATCCGAATGACGTTAAACCTATCCAAATTGCAGATGAATTAGGCTTTCCTTGTTTCGTAAAACCAAATGATGGTGGATCTAGTTTTGGAATTACGAAAGTAAAAAACTTAATGGAAATGCCACATGCAATTGCTAATGCATTTAAAGAAGGAAATGAAGTAGTTATTGAATCATTTATTGAAGGCAGAGAAATTACTTGTGGTATGTATTTTAATGGAAAAGAAGTTGTAGCCCTTCCACTCACAGAAATAATCACTACTAACGATTTTTTTGACTTTGACGCTAAATACAATGGAGAATCTAATGAAGTTACGCCAGCAGATATTGATGTACAATTAGCGGATAAAATAAAAGCAAATTCAAAAAATATTTACCGGCGAATTGGGTTAAGGGGTATTGCCAGAACAGATTATTTGGTAACAAAAACCAATGAAATTTTCCTTATTGAGGTTAATACAACTCCTGGTATGTCTGCTGAAAGCATTGTTCCCCAACAGGTCAATGCAACGGACAAAAACTTAAAAACTGTTTTGACAGAGATCATTTCACAATCAATATAATGTACGAGCAATTAAAAGAGAATATAAAAGGACTTGTCAATATTACTGATGCTGATTATTCTATGTTTACAGAATTTTTAAGCCCTATCTCCGTTAAAAAACGAACTAAAATACTGACGCAAGGCAAGAGACCAGAAAGTATGTATTTTGTTAATATTGGACTTTTATATAATTTTCATTTATCCCCTGATGGTGAACAACATGTTGTTCAAATTGCAAAGGAAAATTATTGGGTAGGGGACATTTCTGGCCACAATAATAATCCTAGCTCCAATTTTAATATTGAAGCACTTGAACATTCAGAACTATTAGAATTAAAATTTGATGACTTTAAAGCCGCTTGTGAACAAATTCCAGCTCTTGAACGTTATTTTAGGTTATTAATTCAGAATGCTTATTATCATGTTTTGAACCGAATAGTCCATACTGACATACAATCAGCAGAAGAACAGTATTTTAAAATAATGGAAAATAATGCTGATTTAATTCTAAGGACTCCACAAAAAATAATTGCCTCATACATAGGAATAAAACCTCAGTCATTGAGTAGAATAAAAAAGAAAGCTTTTCTAAAATAATTAACATACGTGTACCATTTTCGCTTTAATTCGTTCTATTTTTGTAAAGGTTTTAAATAGATAGGCTATTGCCTTCTCAATAGTTTGGATAGTTTTTGTCATCATACTAACTGTCCCGAAAAGCATTCTGATTTTTTTAGAATGCTTTTTGTTTTAACCAGCTTTATTTAAATGCATTCACTTTAGTTTAAATAAAATTATCATGCATTTTTTTGTAATTTTGTTCAAACTGTTGTTCATGAAATCAATCGTATTTTTTCTTACGCTTTTTACGCTAAATGCTTCATTTTCTAAATCACATTTAAAAACATATCAAATTTATGCTAAGAATGGCAAAGCACTAAACTTTGATAAAATGATGAAAACAATTAGCACCAAACCATATGTTTTCTTTGGAGAAGAACATAATAGTACGATAGCGCATTGGCTTCAATTAGAAGTTAGCCAACAACTCTACCTAAAGCATAAGCGCAATCTCATTCTTGGGGGTGAAATGTTCGAAGCTGATAATCAGTTTATATTAAACGAATATTTAAACGGTTATATATCGCCTAGAAATTTTCAAAGC
The DNA here is from genome assembly GCA_045107045.1 of Crocinitomicaceae bacterium. Taxonomy (GTDB): domain Bacteria; phylum Bacteroidota; class Bacteroidia; order Flavobacteriales_D; family Crocinitomicaceae; genus Putridiphycobacter. The sequence continues at coordinate 69,382 of JBGCFR010000017.1, read as the reverse complement.
GAAATGCGTTTATGGTCCAACTACAATACAGATTATAAACCATTAATTGAATTTTCGAAAGCTGAGAAAATCAAATTTATTGCCACTAACATTCCTCGCAGATATGCTAATATGACCTATAAAAAAGGCGTAAAGTCTCTTGAAAAGCTGAGCGATCTGGCCAAATCATTCATTGCTCCCTTGAGTAGTTTTAAATTTGATTCTACAGTGGTGTGCTATAAAGAAATGGTAACTATGGAACACGGTGGAATAGAAATGGCCAAAGCACAAGCGATAAAAGATGCAACTATGGCACATTTCATATACAAAAACAGTAATCCTACTTCCTATTTTCTTCACTTTAATGGCAATTACCATTCTAATCATCACGAAGGCATTGTTTATTATTTAAGAAAAAAAGTGAGTATTGATAAAATTGCAACTATTTCTACTGTTACGCAATCGGATATTAGTGAATTAGACAGAGATAATATTGATTTAGCCGACTTTATAATTTGTGTGAAATCTAATGTTACAACTACACATTAAATGAGTGAAGAAATCACAAATACAGGATTTAGCAAAGACAGTTCTCCTTCTTTTAGTCGCATTATTAATAGTGATGGTAGCTACAATATTCAAAAGAAAGGTACTGCCATTAAATGGAAGGATGCTTATAAATACTTAATAGAAATATCATGGCCTCGCTTTTTTTTCATGATCATTCTATTTTACTCATTATTAAATATAATATTTACTGTAATATATTGGTGCATTGGTTTTCAGCACATTTCTGGTATCGATCCTTCAGAAGGTTCAGTCTTTATGCAAGCTTTATTTTTTTCTGCTCAAACGTTTACAACCGTTGGTTATGGTGTAATGTCACCAACAGGTTTCTTAACTCAATTAGTATCTTCAATTGAAGCATTAACTGGTTTTTTATCCTTTTCATTGATGACTGGTTTGCTTTATGGTCGTTTTTCGAAACCAGCTGCTAAAATTATGTTTAGCCAAAATGCAGTTATAGCACCATATAAAGACATCACAAGTTTCCAAATTAAACTAGCTAATGAGCGTGACAATGTATTACTTGATGTAAATGCCAAAATGATTTTAGTTTTTGACAAACCTGATTCCAATGGAGAAACAAAAAAACATTTTTTTAGACTTCCTCTTGAAATTTCTGAAATAAGCCTCTTACCGTTATCTTGGACTGTTGTTCATCCTATTAATGAAGAAAGTCCGTTTTATAATAAAACTGAATCTGAAATTAAATCTTTAAATGCTGAAGTTTTAGTAATGGTAAGTGGGTATGATGAAGTTTTTAGTCAAGTAGTGAATGCCAGAACGTCTTACTATTATTCTGAAATTCTATTGAATTGGAAATTTAAGAAAATTTTTGCTACAGATAAAAACGGTAATCTTTCAATAGATTTAGCAAATTTGGATGCTATGGAAAACTTAAATAAAGAAAATGGAGACATATAATAAGCAGTATGAAATTCCATTAATGGAACAATTTTATTCAATTCAAGGAGAAGGTTATCATAGTGGCCGACCAGCTTATTTTATTAGGTTAGCTGGGTGTGATGTTGGGTGCACTTGGTGTGATGTTAAAGAAAGTTGGAATGCGAAAGATCATGAATTGATTTCGATATCTGATATTATAAAAGATGTGGTAGCTTCAGGAACCGATTTTGCAGTTATTACTGGAGGAGAGCCAGCCATGTATGACTTAAAACCATTAACAAAAGCATTAAAGGAACACCAAATCGAAATTGCTATAGAAACTTCAGGTGCTTATCAAATCACTGGCACAATTGATTGGATTTGCTTGTCCCCAAAAAAATTTAAAATGCCTTTGGAAGAAAACTATATAAAAGCTCATGAACTAAAAATGATTGCGTTTAACACCCATGACTTTAAATGGGCGTTAGAATTAGAAACTAAAATTGATGATAATTGTCAGAGGTTTATTCAGCCGGAATGGGACAAACAAAATGATATTTTACCTCTAGTTATTGATTTCGTTAAGTCTAATATTAATTGGAAAATTTCACTTCAAACACATAAATTTCTTAATGTTAGATAGTTTAACAAAACGCTTATCTCCATTACCTTTTTGGGTTAACCTAATTGGTGTTATTCTGCTAGCGCTGTTTTTTTTGCTTAGAAACCCGTCAAGCAAATGGGACAAGACTATTGGAGGTGATGGAAAGAGTTATTATGCCTATTTAACCACTGCATTTATTTACCACGATTTAGACTATAAATTCATTGAATCCTATGAAGCTAAGTATTACCCTCCTGATCAATCGCTATTTAAAGAATTTAGACAGGAGTTTAAAGGTGAAATTACAAACAAAACATTTCCTGGTATTGCAATTCTTTGGTTACCATTTTTCCTAATTGCTCATTTCCTATCCTATTTATCAGGATTTGACCCTGACGGATATTCTCTATTATATCAATATTCGATTGGTATTAGTGCAGTGTTTTATGTTTGGCTTGGTTTAAAATGGCTCAGTGCTCTTTTACTTAGTTTAGAATTTAAAAGAAATGCCATCAAGCTAACCCTTATTAGTTTGGTATTTGGCACCAACTTATTTTTTTATACTATTTATGATCCCTCATTAACGCATGTTTACAATTTCAGCATGCTTGCTGGTATTTTATATTTTACTCGTCGATTTTATTTAGAAAATAAATCGAAGTGGATTCTCATTGCTATTTCACTATTTTCAATAGCAATTATAACGCGACCAACAAATATATTGATGATTTTGTTTTTACCATTTGCTCTGGGAAACATAGCTGATTTTAAATCATTTTTAAGGTTAATATTTGCGAATAAAAAGAGACTTTTAATCATTATAATTATAGCTTTAGCAATTGGTTTAATACCCATAATATGGTGGTTTATTCAAACTGGGAATTTAATAGTTTACTCCTATGGTGAAGAAACTTTCAACTTTAGCAATCCACATTTATTTCAAATATTATTTTCATACGAAAAAGGCTGGTTGCTATACTCCCCTTTAATTTTATTATCAATTTTCGGAATCATTTACTATTTCAAAAAAAATCGTTTCCTTTTTCTAATTGGCATGGTTAGCTTTATATCAATAGCCTATATATTTTCATGTTGGTGGATATGGACCTATGGTGCTTCATTTGGACAACGTGTCTTTGTTGACTTTTATGCAATAATTGGTATTCTCCTTGTTGCAGGGTTTACATTATTACAACACCATAAATTAACAACTATTTTGTGGTTTGTAATTGCCTTTTCATTTATTGGATTAAATCAACTCCAAACCTATCAATTTAAAAATGGAATTTTACCGTCAACAGGAGTGACCAAAGCAATATACTGGGATTCTTATTTTAAGCTAAAAGCGATTAGAAAATCACACCCTATTGGCAAACTTTACGAAGTCATCAAACAATACCAAACTGATTTTGAATCGGATGCAAAATGGATCACTATCACTACTAAGACAGATACGAAAGCAAATTCTGGTCAATTCTCGCAACAAATTAGCGCCGATTCGCCATATAGTGGAGGACTCAAAGAAAAAATACCACTGGGCGCTGATTTTATTCAAGTTTCTGTAAATATTTATTGTGAAAGTAATTCAGCAAGCCCTGAACTAGTTTATGAACTAGCTACAAATATCAATAATTCTATTTATAATAGTAAAGGACTAATGCCGTATCTCAGAAAAAATAGATGGACAAAATTTTACTGTACAATTGAGCTAGAAGATAAAAGCAGAAAAGACTTTACTACTTATTTCTACAATCCAACAAACGATAAAATTTGGATAGATGATTTGGAGATTACCTTTGGAAGGTATAAATAATTATTTCGAAAACCAGCCATATTTAATAATACAGTACATAGCTCTGACACCATCTTTCCACCCTATCTTTTTACCTTCAGATGCCATTCTAGCATTATAAGTGATAGGTACTTCTTGAAATCTTACTCCTTTAATTTTTGCTAGCTTGGCTGTAATTTCTGGTTCAAATCCAAACCGTTGTTCTCTTAAATCTAAGCCTTTAAATAAATCTGCCCGCACCATTTTATAACAGGTTTCCATATCAGTAATTTTAATTCGAAACACAACGTTAGATAACCAGGTTAAGAATAAATTGGCTTGCCGGGCTAAAAAACTACCACCTGGCTTATTCGTTTTATCTAAAAATCTAGACCCATAAACCACTTCCATTTTTTTTTCAAAAATAGGATTCATCAACACATTCAGGTCATTTGGGTCTAATTCTAAATCGGCATCTTGAATAACAATCCAATCACCAGTTGCGGCTTTTAAACCAGTGTGAATACCAGCTCCTTTACCTTGATTTATTTTATGGTTTAATAATATTGTATTTGATGTTTGGTAAGAATTTAAAAAATCCTTTATTTTATCAAAACTACCATCACTAGAAGCATCATTCACAATAATAACTTCCTTTTCTACATCATTATCTAACTTTATTTCATCTACCTTTTTTAATAAATCAAAAATCGTATTCTCTTCATTAAACACAGGAATGATGATAGATAACTTTTTTAATTCGTGCATGCGTTACAAATATAGAAAGTCTTTGAAATAATTAGTCTTCTTTCAATGGCCAGTTCATCAATACTTGATTCAATTCAAAAACGGGTAAACCCATGACGTTAAAATACGATCCTTCAATTTTTTGAATCCCAATATACCCTATCCACTCTTGAATACCATAGGACCCAGCCTTATCGTATGGTTTGTACTCTTTGACATAATGGTAAATTTCTTGAATATTCAGCTTTTTAAAATAGACTTCAGTGGCAACGGAAAAGCTCTCTGTACGATTACAAGATTTTACACAAACTCCTGAAATCACATGATGATTTCTACCTGACAACTGTGATAACATATCGGCAGCTTCTTGCTCATTAGCTGGTTTTTCTAAAACCTTATCATCTACCACAACAACGGTATCGGCTGTTATAACAATCGTGTTTTCGTCGTGCAACTCACCATAAGCAACTCCTTTTTTATTCGCTAGGTATTCTGCTATTTCCTCAACTGGCATGTCAAATGGGTAAGTTTCATCTACATCCTTACTTAAAGCTGTAAAATCAATATTTAACCCTTTTAATAATTCTTGACGCCGGGGTGATTGTGACGCTAATATTATTTTAAAATCTTTTAATTTCTGACTTAACATAGGTCTTTGATTATTTTTGCATGTCTAATAAGTCTAATATAAAAGCGTATTCTAATGCGACCTCCTTTAGTGATTCAAATCGTCCAGAGGCCCCACCATGTCCTGCTGACATATTTGTATGTAAAAGAATATCATTCTGGTCCGTTTTCGATTCTCTTATTTTAGCAACATATTTAGTTGGCTCCCAATATTGCACTTGCGAATCATGCAAACCACTTGTAATTAGCATTGGAGGATAGTTTTGAGCGCTGATACTATCGTATGGCGAATATGACAGCATATAAAAAAAGTATTCTGGATCATTCGGGTTACCCCATTCTTCATACTCTCCCGTAGTTAATGGAATTGTTTCATCCATCATAGTGGTCACAACATCTACAAATGGTACATTAGATATAATACCTGCCCATAAGCTTGGATTTAAATTGGCTACAGCTCCCATTAATAAACCTCCAGCGCTTCCTCCCATAGCAAAAACCTTATCCTTGCAAACATAGTTTTGATAAACCAATGTTTGAGCACATGCAATAAAGTCAGTAAACGTATTTTTCTTTTTCAGGAATTTACCATCTTCATACCAATTTGTTCCCAAATACTCACTTCCTCGTATATGAGCAATAGCAAATACAAAGCCTCTATCTAACAATGTTAATCGAATAGAACTAAAATAAGGGTCAATAGTTGAACCATATGACCCATAACCGTATAATAGTAAAGGGTTAGTGCCATCTTTTTTAAATTCAGTTTTTTTATAAACCAGGGATACCGGCACCTTAGTCCCATCATCTCCAGTTCCCCAAATTCTTTCAGATTGATAATTCTCTGACTTAAACTCACCAATAACAGGTTGAACCTTCAAAATTGTTTCTGAAAAATCATCTAAATCAATATCAATTACTGATGTAGGCGTAGTTAATGAGCTATATTTTATGCGAACTTTTGTTGCATCTATAACTGGGTTTTGATCTAAATACAGCATAAAAGTATCCTCCTTTGGCGGGATAACTTTATTAGATTTTTTTTCAAAATTATAGACTCTTAGTTGCGCCAAGCCATTTACTTTTTCATGAACAACTAAATGATTTTTGAAAACCTCAAAATCTTCTAACAAAATTTCATTGTCATGTGGTTGAATAGTCTCCCAACTGCCAATTTCAACTTTATCAAATCGGCAAAAACTTAATGCAAAGTTTTTAGCATTTCGGTTATGCTTAATATAAAAACCATCTAAGCCCGCCTCGGGATAATATTCCAACTTTAAAGTTCTAGGGTGAAATATTTGAAAATCTTTTTTATTGGCATCAAGATCTAAATACCGATATTCTGTTGTTAAGGTGCTCCATGATCCGATAAAAACAAATCTTCCATTTTTCTCTTTCGAGACTCCTGTAATATAAGCTTCATCTAATTCAGTATAAATTAAATCGTCATTGTCATTTGGCGTGTTTAAATGGTGCATTTTAACTTGGTAAGGACGCAAGGTACTTGGGTCTTTTATCACATAATAAAACTGACTACTGTTTTTATGCCAAGCCAAATCACTACCAGTACCTAAAATTAAATCACGCAGAACCTCTCCTGTTTTAAGGTCTTTCACTCTGAGCTGATACTGCCTTCTACCAGTTATATCTTCCGCAAATACCAAAAATTGATTATTTGGGCTAATAGAAAAAGACACAATTTCATAATAATCATGACCTTCCGCCATGCTATTTTCATCTAATAATACTTCTTCTTCACCTATTAACGATAAATGTTTTCTAGCATAAATAGCATACTCTTGCCCTTCTTTGTATCTTGAATAATACCAATATTCATTTTTAAAATAGGGTACTGAAGAATCATCTTCTTTAATTCTATTTTTCATTTCATGAAACAAGGTCTCTTGGAATGATTCAGTATGCTTTAATTTAAACTTTGTGTAATCATTTTCATTACTTAAGTGTGCAATGACTTCGGGGTTCTCTTTTTCTCTTAACCAATAATACGGGTCGTTTCTTTTAAAACCATGTTCAATAAATTGATGGTTTTTTTGGCTTATTTTTGGTACGTGCATGGTATTATTTTATGTTTGCCCTGACAATATCAATGAACTTCTTATCTCGTCCATACATGTCAGGGTAAAAGGTAATTTGTCCTAAGCTATCACCTGTGGCAGTATAATACTCTATATAGACATCAATAGGAGTATTGAATTCTATTACTCTTTTAACCCCTCTATTTATCATAGATTCTATAGAATCACTCTTTATTTTATGATCATCTATTTTCAAAATGGCTTTCGCTAGTTCATATGGCTCATGCAAACGAACACAACCATGCGAATATGCCCTAATATCATTCCAAAATAGTGATTTACTAGGCGTGTCGTGTATATATACGGCATGTTTATTGGGAAATAAAAACTTAATCTTCCCTAAGCTATTGCCTCCTCCTCCATTTTGACGAACATTGTATCTAAAATTAGTTTCTCCCACTTCTGACCAATCCACTGCCTTAGCGTCTACCTCTGCTCCATCTCGGAATAATTTATAGCCTCTCCTACCTAAATAAGTAGTGTCTTTTTTTATCCCATTCAAAATTTCTGTCGAGGCAATTGAATAAGGTACATACCAAAATGGATTTGTTACCATTCGTTTCATTTTTGCATGAAATTCAGGAGTTTGAGTGCCATATGCTCCAACCACTACTCTGTGCTTCCGCACTAACTCATTCTGGTCAAACATTTTTAAGGTATATGATGGCAAATTAACCCAAATATAACGGTGTGGAATAGTATCTTTAGCTTTCCATCTCCACTTTTCAAGACTCACGGATCCTTGACAAAAACGATCCATATTAGACTTTGCCAACATTCTACCGGTCCATTTACCTACAACAGCATCATCTTTCAACCCATTTGCCAGCTGGAATTCTTTTAGTCTTTGTAAAAACAAAGAATCATTAGTCGCCTCTGATTCAGAAAGAATCTTATTCTGAATCAATGCCTTTTTTGCTGCATTATAACATTTTGTGGAATCGTCTTTTATTGGTGGTATAGAAATGGTTAAAGTATCTAATTCAAATTCATTCACAAAACTAGCTAAACCTTTCTGCAATTGCTGATATTCCCATAATTGCGGTTGAACTTTCAAGATTACTTCTTTCACACTTTTACCATCTTTTATTTGACGTAATAAATCAGTATGGCTGAAATTTATATCTTGTTTATTAAGATTAAATCTAACGACTGTGTCTTCTTCAAGAACACCAGTCTGTAAATGTCTTGTAAATAAATAAAAACCATTTGTCAATAAAATTTCAGCATCTAATAGTGAATCAAGCAAATAACTATTAATCTCATCAACATTATAATAACTTGGCCATAAACCATATGCCTTAGCATTCGATAATAATCCGAGTAATTCTTCACCGTTAGCTGTCAATGTAGAATCATCTACCCATAATGGCTCATAAGAGGCTGATTCGTAAAATTCTGCTACATGACTCCCATTCACAAGGGTAGAACTGTCAAACGAAAAATTACTTTCTTTAAATTTGGTTTCAATCAATGCAGAAAGCTTAATCTTGATTTCTTTTTCAGTTTCGGCTGGTGATTTACATGCTGAAAATGTAACGAAAACAATACTAACCAGTATAATTAGTTTATATTTCAAACTATTTTTGAACATAGAGTAAACAAATTAATAGCGCAATATTAACTTGAATTATTTGAATACACAACATTAATTTATTAAATGTACATAACTTACCTTATTATAGCAATCACTATTTTAGTCTCTTTTTTAGCGTTCGAAAGACCCACATTGAAAAACGAACTACTATTCAATGCGTATGACATTGTACACCATAAAAAATGGTATCGCATTTTCTCTCATGGCTTTATTCATGCTGACTTCATGCATTTGTTCTTCAATATGTATGTTTTGTATATGTTCGGTGTTCAGGGTGCTGAAAACATTTCAATAGGAGGTTTTTCAAGTGTTGAGCCTAACCTTATTTATCATTTTGGGATGAAAGGTTACTTTTATTACCTTTTATTATTCGTTGGTGGTTTAGCTTTTGCCAGTCTCTATGCTTTATTCAAGCACCAAGATAACCCTCACTACAATGCCCTTGGTGCATCTGGGGCAGTTTCAGCAATCGTTTTTGCGTTTATTATTATGAATCCAGAAGCTCGTCTAAGTATTATTTTCCTACCGTTTCTTAATTTGCCTGCCTATATTTTTGGACCATTAATGCTGGTTGGTGAATACTATCTTGCCAAACGAGGTCAGTCTAGAATAGCTCATGACGCCCATATATCAGGTGCTATTTTCGGTCTTATATTTATTGCCCTGGTCGATTATAATTACTATATTTCATTTTTTACAGCCATTTTTGGATGAGTAAACAATATGTAAATAACAATGGGGTTTTAATTCCATCTGAATCCTATGCTATAAAAGCAGGGAACAGAAGTCATCTTTACGGTGACGGATTTTTTGAGAGTATTCGAATCATCAACGGAAAAATGATCAATTTCGAAAATCACTTTAAGCGACTTAGGGAAACCTTCAAGGTTTTATACATGAACTGCCCTCAAATTATTACAAAAGAATATTTGGAAAATGAAATCAATTTCCTGATAGAACAAAACCAAATTAAGGAAGGTGGCAAAATTAGATTGTCAATCGACCGTAAAACTGGAGGTACCTATTTACCTAGAACAAATGATATCGATTATTTTATTGAAGCATATTCTCTGCCAAATAATTCATTTGTTTTAAATGAAGCTGGTCAGCGTGTCAACTTATATAACGAGATAAAAAAAAGTATCAACCCATTATCTAATTACAAAACGAAAAACTGCTTGATATATATTATGGGAAAATTGTTTGCTAAAGCAAACCAACTGGATGACGTTTTGATTCAAAATGATAAATTAGGGATTATTGAATCCACAAGTGCCAATATTTTTTTAGTAAGCAATGGTGTCTTATATACCCCAGCTTTGGATTCAGGATGTTTAGGCGGAACAATGCGAATGCAAATCATTAATCTAGCACTAGAGAACAATATAAAAGTATATGAATGCGTTGTGACACCTCAGAATTTACTTGCAGCAGATGAGTTATTTTTAACTAATGCCATAACTGGTTTAACTTGGATTGGAAATTTTAGAACCAAGATTTATAAAAACGAAGTGGTTGAAAGAATACATAGGATACTGATTAATAAATGGACTTAATTCATGAACAAATTTATATTTCTACTTACTATTACCATCTTATCGTTTAATACCTTTTCTCAAACAGACAAACAAATTGAAAAATCGCTAAAAGTATACAAGAAGAACAGCTCTAAAGGTAAAGCAAAACTGAGAAAGTATATCCATCAATCACCTAACTTCGGAAATAATAAAGGTTGGGAGACACTCATCAAAATAGAATACAGTCAATATTTCCAATTAAAGGAGATGTTTGAAGAAATGATAATTGAAGTTGAAGATGAAGAGTCAGCCGACTCGACAAATTCTGCAACTGCAGTGAGTATGAAAAGTAATTTCTTGATCAAAAATGAAATCAGATTTATCAATGCTTGTCGAGAAGCTGCTGTTAAATCTAATAGCCCCCTTCCTGATTACCACCTTCGAAAACTTCTTGTTGATTTTAACCCTGACACTTTAGTATCTGACACTGCTGCTGCTTATTTTGAGGAAGCAAATACTTTCCTTATCAAAAAGGATTACGAGTTAGCTAGATTAAACTACTTAAAAACCATAGCAAAAAACGGACAACATTACCAGTCCGCTATTTACATTGGTAGCACCTATTGGAAGAAAGAAAATATTGATAGTGCGATCTACTACTTTAATATGGCAAAGAGCTTTGAGCCAAAACTGATCGAACCTAGGAAGTATTTAATAGATGCTTATACAAAGAAAGGGCTATATATTAGAGCAAAGCAGGAATGCTTGGAAGCATTTTGTATCTTCCCAAGTAATGGTTTAAAATTCAGGTATCAAACACTATTAAGACAAGAAAATAAAAGGTTGTTCACAAGAAATATAAAGCGTGGTTTTTTTGCAAATGACATCAAAGACTCTTCTCAAGTATCGCTTCCTGCTCCTTACAATGTATATAGAAATGCAAAAATCAAAGCTAAAAAATATACAAATGATGCTGGTATTATTGTCGGCAATTATGAAATTGACGATCAGCATTTAGAAGTTTACTCATGGCGTGAGTTTTTAAATGAAAATCAAGATGAATTGCCAACACAATTTAGATTCGCTCAAAAAATGAATAAAGAAGGATATTTAGATTGTTACGTTTTCTTTAGTTTCTTTCATACCGACATATATCCACAGTTTCAAGATTTTATAAGCTCTTCGACTAATAAAAAAAGAATGATTTTCTTTATAGAAAACTATTTGGTAGACATTTATTAATTTAGTTTGTGATCTATAGGAAATTGCGCAAAGGCTTTATATTTTCCGCCTTGATGTCTCATATAATCTTCCCAAATTGTAACGTAAGTATCATCCATTAATTTATCGGAATCGATAATATCACTTACTAGCCAAGCATTTTTCTCCAATTCGTCATCCAATTGTCCTTTTGTCCAGCCGGAATACCCTATGAAAAATCTGATTTGTTTCTTTTTAATTAACCCAAGACTTGCATGCTTTTTAATCGCATCAAAATCACCTCCCATAAATAAATTATCAGCAATTTGAATACTTCCAGGAATATCTAAACCAAATGAATGAATATAATACAAATGCTGAGGATCTACTGGTCCACCAATTGATATATGTGAGTCAAAATATGTAAAATCTGACACTTCATCAAGCTTTAAATCTGTATAATTATTCAATACAAACCCAAAAGAGCCTTCTTCATTGTGCTCACCCAATAAAATAATAGAACGTTCAAAATAATCATCCTCTAAAAAGGGTTCTGTTATTAAAACTTTGCCTTTTGCAGGTGACATTCTATTATAAACCTTTAAGTCTATCATTAAAGTATATTAATGAATCAAAGTTATTGATTTGAGATCAGCGTCAAGGCAATAATCTGATAAAAACATTAACTTTTTATTAAAAATTATAATAAAATTTCTATTTTGCACTATAATAATTAACTAAAAACCCAGAAAAATCATGGAAAAAAATTTAAAGATTGAAGCAATTATCAAAAGTGGTATTGCTTTAGGGCTCAAAAATTTTGTGTCAATTTTATTAAGTACAATTTTGTATTTTCTTACATTTTGGATACCTTATTTAAATGTAGGTACTACCATTGCAATGTCAACTCTCCCGCTTAAAATGAGTGAAGGTGAAACCATTTCACCAGGTGATATATTTAATGAAAAGTATCGTAAAAATATGGGTGAATTCTTATTATTGACAGGTTTATTATTCTTAATCGTTTTTATGGGATATATATTTATGATTATTCCAGCAATTGTAATGAGAATTGCTTACGGTTATAGTATCTACTTTTTCATTGATAAAGAAATTACGCCAACTGAAGCGCTTAATATTAGTAATAAGAGAACATATGGACATAAATGGAATATTTTCCTTGCCAAATTTGGTTTTATGATTGCAGCCTTTATTGTGGCATATGTATTTAGTTTAATTCTTCCTATTTTGGCCGTAATCCCAATGATATTAATTATGCCAATTCTTTTAGGTATAGACGCCTATATTTATAGCCAAATTTCAGATGGAACAGTTGCTAGTGACGCAGGAAGTTCAGATGTAATTGATGACTTTTCTTAAAAAGTAAAACATTGTTTAAGAACATAGTAAAAAGCACCATCAAAAAAGATGGTGCTTTTTTTATTTTGGAATAGGGGTAAATTGATTCTTAATTGTCTTTATATAAAAGAATCATATTATGAAAAATAAAATTTTAGTATCTGGTCTATTATTGCTGACAATGGTAAGTGCATGTCAAAAGCATAATAAATGTAAATCATATAACTCAGAGATTATTACTGAAAACATTATAGTTGATGACTTCAACACTATTAACTTAGAAATGGAAGCTGATATTATTTTCAGACAGGGACCTAATACCTCTCTAGAAATAGAAGCTCCCGAGGACCTAATATCACATATCAAAACTTCTGTATTTCAGAATAAGTTGACTATTGGAATTAAGAACAATTTTTGCTATTTCAATAAAAAAACGGTTAAGATATATATAGAGTCTCCCGAAATTGAGGCTATAGATATTGAAGGAAGTGGTGATTTTAAAGTTGAGAATAAAATAGTAACTGAACATTTATCAGTTGACATTTCTGGATCAGGAAACTTTTATATAGATAGTTTAGAAGCGGAAACTCTATCTGGTTCAATTTCTGGGTCTGGAGATATTTATGCGGCTGGCTTTGACACTTTAACAGAACAAAGAATTAAAATTAGTGGATCTGGTGATATTAATCTGATTAATATTCCCTCACAGAAAACGACTATTTCTATTTCTGGATCTGGTAATTGCAAAGTTTACACCATTAACGACCTTGATGTTAAGATATCGGGAAGTGGAGACGTGGTATATAAGGGTTCGCCTCAGTTAAGCACTAGTATTTCAGGTTCGGGATCAATAAAACATCAATAGATAAGTTTTAAAAACTAAGCGCGAATCTTTTAAAATATTTATCTTAGCTATTGGTTTGAACTTAGAAAAAACAATAAGCATAAATGATTATGAATCTCTTTTTAGAGATTATTATTCTGAGCTATGTGCTTTTGCTAACAAATATTTAAATGACCTTGCCGCCGCCGAGGAAATTGTGCAATCTTTCTTTGTAAAATTCTGGGAGAAGAGAGAAAGTTTGACTGCTGTCCAGTCGAAAAGAGCCTATTTTTATAGCTCAGTAAAAAACGCCTGTTTAAATCAGTTGAAGCATATTGAAGTGAGAGAAGAGTACAAATTATATAACCAAAGAGAGATGGAAGGGCAAGATTATGGAGTTGATGAAGAGCTTGAAGCAAATGAGTTGGCAGAAAAAATACGACAATCAATTGATAAACTGCCTGAGGGTAGACGAAAAATATTCATCATGAGCAGGTATGATGGATTAAAATATAAAGAAATAGCTGAAAAACTCAAGATTAGTATTAAAACAGTTGAAAACCAAATGGGCAGTGCCATTAAACACTTAAAGCTTGAACTAGCTGATTACATTATTATACTTACCATATTATTTTTAAATTTTTAATATGAGTAGCCAGAATCACATATCAATTAACGAAACCATTTTAATGGCATTCATTAATGGTGAGTTAACTATAGAGCAATCAGCATCAGTTGAAGCTTGGCTAGATCAATCACCAAAAAATAAAGCAGTATTTGATTCGTTGAAGAAAGCTTGGGAATTATCAGGTGAACTAAAAGTTAAACCAGTTACTGTTGATACTGATGCTGCTTGGCTTAAGGTAAAAGCTAATATCGCAGATACAAAAGTAATCCCAATTACTAAAAAAAGTAATCCAATTCTTAAATATGTAATTGGAATTGCTGCCACATTAACACTTGTATTGTTGGCCTATACATTTTGGCAAAAACCAATCGATTCCGTTGAATTAATGGCGACAAATAATATCATTAATCAAACATTGCCTGATGGATCTGATATTGTCATCAATAAAAATTCTCAATTAACTTATCCAGAAACATTTAATGACAATGAGCGTCGAGTCAAATTAAAAGGTGAAGCATTTTTTGATATAAAAAGAGACGAGTCGCAACCATTTGTAATTGATTTGCCAAATGAGTTTTACGTCAAGGTATTAGGCACCTCCTTTACCATTAATACTGATAAAAATAATACCACTACAGTTTATGTCAAAACGGGAAAGGTAGAGTTTGGAAATACGTCCGAAAAACTTATTTTGGTTGCTAATGAAAAAGCAATTTATAATCAAGAAACTAAGCGTTTTGAAAAAACAGAAACTAAAGTTGAAAAAGTAGAAGAGTTATATTGGATTGATGAACAATTGGTTTTTGAGGGAGAAAGACTCGTTGACATACTTGACGTTCTTAGTGATGTATTTGATACGGAAATTGAATTGATGTGTGATATGGCGGCTGACTACCCTATTGTATCAGACCATAATCATGAGAATTTAGAGTCCATTCTTGAAGTAATCTGCTTAGTCCACGACTTAAAGCTAGTCAAAAAAGGAGTAAGGAATAAAGAACAATATATCATTAATTGTAATGACTAGGTACTATTTTATCTGTCTACTCTTTTCCCTTTCAAGCTTTCATTTAAAGGGATCAGATAGAATTCTTGATCAAGTAATTAGTGTCCAACTAAGCGATACTGAAATAAAAACTATACTGAAGAAAATCGAAACTGTCGGTAAAGTGAAATTCTCATACAACCCAAATTTAATTAACGACCAAAAAAAAGTATCGCTCACGCTTAGTAGAAAAACAATTCGATACGGTTTGAATCTTATTTTTGAGAACAGGGTAAGATTAAAGGAAGCTGGTGCACATATTGTTATTTTGAAAAAAGAAATTTCACCAACCGTTCCATCAAACGCACCAAAGTATAGAAAAGTATCAGGTATTGTCAAAGATAAAACCACTAATCTACCCATTTATAGAGCCAGTATTTATGATATTGACTCTAAATATTCAGTTCTAACCAACGACAAGGGATATTTCGAATTTCAAATCTCTACAACTTTTGATGAAATCAGTATTTATTATGCTAAAACAGGTTATAGGACTAACGTTCAAATTATTTCCCTAAATGATGAAGTTAATATTAATGGCTCTTTGGCTTTGTATGCTCAAACTGATAATATTGAAAAACTACCGACGGCTTCCGTTCCAAAAAAAGTATGGACCGAAATTGAAGATAAAACCATTTCTGGCGAATTATTTTCAATGGATGTTTCCACTCATTCTGAAAATCTAAGGGCTATCAATGGCAACAGGTGGGGTCAAATATCACTTGTTCCAAAACTGACGCTTAATGCTGGTAAAAATTACCAAGGTATTCTTTATAATCACTTTTCGCTAAATATATTAGGTGGTTACTCCAAAGGTTTAAAAGGTCTAGAACTAGGTGGAATCGCAAACGTTTTAAAAGAAAATGCTTTAGGTCTGCAAGCTGCCGGAATAATAAATTTAGTTGGCGGTACTTTTAAGGGAATTCAAGCAGCTGGAATCTCTAATGTTGTTAAAAAGGACTTTTACGGATTACAAACAAGTACAATTTCGAACATTGTGAGACAAAGTTTTCATGGTATACAAGCTGCGGCTATTATTAATACAGTTAGAGAAAATTTTTGGGGCCTTCAAGCCAGTGTAATAGGAAATTCCGTAAATGGCAAATTGACCGGAATTCAAATTGCTGGGTTAATTAATACGGTAGAAAAAAATATGTCCGGAATTCAAATCTCTGGTTTTTCTTCAATGGCTAAATCAGGATTTTATGGACTTCAATTCAGTGGATTAATCAATCATGCCTCCAAAACATCTTATGGGATGCAAATTTCAGCTATTCAAAATGTTGCGTTAAAAAAATTCGTTGGTGCGCAAATTACGGGCTTTATGAATTCTGCTATTGAAGGTGCTAACTTATTTCAAATGTCAGGCCTACTAAATATAGCGAATAAAAATAACGGACTTCAACTTGTTGGAATTGTTAATTATGCTAATCAAAATAATGGATTACAGATAGGCTTAGTTAACTTAAGTAAAGTTAATAAAGGGTTAAGTCTTGGCTTGATAAACATTGTATGGAATGGTTACCATAAAATAGAGGCTTTTACGAATGAATCATTCATTGCGAATATTAGAATAAAATCTGGCGTTAAGCGCTTTTACAACATATATAGTATTGGAAGGCAATTTGATGGAGTAAAGAACTTGACTTCCCTAGGTTTTGGCTTTGGTGCCATTTACAATCTATCTGAAAGCATTGCCATTTCCACAGACATTGAAGGCATAGTGGCATTCAATAGTAAAAAAGAATTCACTCAACTAGCTAAATTCTCACCTAGTTTCGATTATAAAATTTCGGAGCATTTTACATTATTTGCTGGACCAACATTTAATGCTAACTATAGTGTTTCTGAATTCAATGATATTAGAATTGATGAATACTCTGTTTATGATGAAACAACTGGAGACGACTATCTGAACTTTTGGATTGGTGGCCAATTTGGTTTAAGATTCTAACTCGTTTGCTTCCCGTTTTCTTTAAGTGATTCCCCTCTTCAGTAAAATTTAATTGAATATCAAAAACCCAATAGGGGTAAATTGTATTTGAATTGTCATAATAACACAATCAAATATAAAAGTCATGAAAATTAAAAACCTCGTATCACTGTTATGCTTCTTTTTGGCCAGCAGTTCATTAATTGCACAAAACGATTCAATCTCAAAAAAAATTATACAAGTTTCTTTTATACACCCAATTGGTATCTATGGCACCTCATCTGCTGATCAAATTAATCACCTTTCATTTAATGTGCTTTATGGCGTAAATGGTGGTTTATCAGGTTTTGAATTTGGCGGAATTGCTAACAGAAATCATGGTCCAGTTAATGGATTACAAGTTGCAGGTCTAATCAACAACAACCTAACTACAGCAAATGGTATATTGATTGCAGGATTATCAAATACAGTTGGTGATTCTTGCTATTGTATATCAATAGCCGGTTTAACTAATCGATTCGCTAAATCTGGTGGGGGTATGCAGGTAGCAGGATTAACCAATATAGTTGATGGCAATTTTATTGGGATGCAAGCTGCAGGCCTAAGGAACAAGGCAAATGGTAATTATACAGGATTGCAAGTGGCAGGGCTCACCAATTACAATAAAGGCTATTTCAATGGCATACAGGTTGGTGGTATAACCAATATTAATATAGGTGATTTTAATGGTATGCAAATTGGATTAATCAATCGTGCTAAAAAAGTAAATGGTATGCAAATTGGATTAATTAACATTGCAAACGATTACGAATTTGGTATTCCTGTAGGACTTTTAAGTATAGTAAAGAACGGATTCAACACTTTAGATTTATCTTATAATGAATCTGTCAATTATACCGCTAACTTAAAACTTGGTGTTGATCATTTTTATAACATTTTTAAATTTGGCTATATGCCACAACCAAAAGGTGACTACTTTTCATATGGATTAGGTATTGGGTCAATGATCAATTTATCTGATCGATTTAAAATAGCTTTAGATGCGTCTAGTAGCTACATTACCGAAAAGAAATTCACACCTACAATTGATTTTTTAACGGAAGGTCAACTAAGTCTAAGGTATAATATATTACAAAACGTTGGCATATTTGCTGGTCCTTCTTTCAATGCTTATTTTGGAGAATACAGAGAGGATGGCAGCACACTATTATACGTTCCTAAACCAATTTACAATGAAGATTGGTGGTACGGTAGCGGTCAAACTAAATTATGGATTGGTTATAATGCTGGTGTGAGTATTATGTTTTAAAAAAGGTTTTTCTTTTTTTTCGTGAAAAACATTCTTCTTCGCTCATGTTAATGAATTCTGAAAAGACTGAATTAACATGAGCTATTTTATCGGTTTTTCCTGCTAGATATCATCAAATTTATACCCTATCCCTTTTATCGTTTTTATGATTGACTGGCCAAATTTTTCACGTAGCTTTCTGATATGAACATCAATTGTTCTGTCTCCAACAAATGTTTTGACACCCCAAATTTGCTCTAAAATTTCGTCTCTTCTATACACTTTCCCAGGATTAGTCATCAACAATGATAATAACTCAAATTCTTTTTTTGGAATGATACTTTCTATTCCATCCTTTGTTACAGTAAACTTATTAGCGTCAATTATTAAACGTTTACTTGAAAGATTTTGAGAATTCATTACATCCATTTTTCTACTCAATAATGTTCGAATCTTTTCGGTTAAGACTTTCAATTTAACAGGCTTTACAATATAATCATCAGCTCCAACTTTATAGCCTGCAATTTGAGAATAGTCCTCACCACGTGCCGATAAGAATAATACCAAGGTGTTCTGTAATGATTTGTACTTCCTTATTTCGTCGCATACTTCCATACCATCAATATCCGGCAACATGACGTCGAGCAAAATAACGTCAGGTATATTTTCTTTTGCCAATCTAATTGCCTCATTTCCGGTAAGCGCACTATAAACAATCATGCCATGCTTCTTAAAATTGTAGGTTAAAAGTTCCACAATATCCTCTTCGTCGTCTACAATAAGAATTTTTTGTCCTGTCATTACATTTATTTTAATGATAAAGTTACAGCCTTCAATTGTCACTATGAGTTAAGTGACATTTATGTTTACATTAATTCAATGTTAAGCAATGTTAACGTATTAGTAAATCGCTTTTTAACAATGAATAGATGTCATTGAGATAGATTTGCAAAAAATTTCTATTCAAAATGAAACATTTATTTTTATTGTCAGCAACCATGTTATTCGGCATAATTTCTTTAGCTCAAAATGGCACGCTTAAAGGGAAAATTACGACTTTGGAATATGACAAACAAGTTGAAGTGCCTTTAGTAGTTGTAAAAAATATTGAGACTGGAGCTGGTGTAAGGAGCAATTTATTTGGAGAATACACAATATCTCTGCCTGCAGGAAAAAACAAATTAGTTTTTGCAGCATCATCATTAGAAAAAGACACCGTTGAAATAACTATCGTTCCAAATGAAACGCAGACGTTAAATATTGAACTAGTATCTCCTTCATTAGGAATAATTGAAGTTTTTGCAAGTGCAATTGTAAATGATGGGGGCGTAATAGCAATTGCTAAAGAAACTCAAGAATCTGAAAAAGTTCTAACGGTAACAACTGCAAAAGAGCTTGAAAGTAAGGGAGAGTCAAATATTGGGTCTGGTGCAAAAAAGATGACAGGAATGTCAACCGTAGGAGACGTAATGTATGTTAGGGGCCTTGGCGACAGATACAACGTGGCATACTTAAATGGTTTACCAATACCTTCTCCAAATCCTGATTTTAGAGTTATACCATTAAACCTATTTCCTACAGATGTGGTAAGTTCTGTATCTGTTAGTAAAGTAATGTCATCAGAATTATATGGTGATTTTTCTGGGGGTGCTTTTAATATTATTACTAAAAGTTATTTAGATAAGCCTACTTTGTCTGTATCAATTGGCACTGGTGTCAATTCGCAAACAACTGCGCAAAATTTTAAATCGAACAAAGTTGGGAAGGCTGATTATTTTGGTATAGATGATGGTACAAGAGCCATTCCAGAATTTGTGAAAAATAATTCATCAAATTCGGCTTTCTCTGCCATAAACACAATTTATCCAAATTCCTTCTACAATTCAGTTGAGGGAAGATCAACGGGATTCTTAGATAATTTTGGAACCGCTATTAACAAAGCAGTGCCTAATTCTAACTTCTCTATTATGGGAGGTAATTTTATCGATTTTTCAAAATCTAAAAGTAAATCTTCTGGATTTGGTTTTTTAGCACTATTGAACCATGATAATAGTTTAAGAACTTCTGTTGGGAAAATTAGATTAATTAATGCCCAAAGTGAAGAAAGATTAAATTATGATATTGAACAATACAATATAACTACAGCTACAACTGGTTTGCTGAGTTTTTACTTAAGATTAAATCCTGACAACAATATTACTTTTAATACCTTGATGATAAATACATCTGACAATGAAACTAGAGATACTTGGGGGCAACATTTTGATTATGCTAGAGATATTTACTCGAGTCGATTAACATATAAGCAAAATTATGTGTCAACTAATCAAATTTTGGGATCTCATAAATTATTGAAACCAAGAAAGGATGAAAATTTTAGCCGATTATTAATTGATTGGAGAGGGTCTTATAATTTGACAGGAAGTAAGGAGCCAGACAGAAAACAAGTGGTTTTATTTTATGATGATCGAGAAGCTACTAAAAATTACGCATTTAATTATATAGACAAAAACGAGAATCACAGGTTTTTTAGCCAATTAGAAGAGAAAGAGATAGCTGGAAAAATAAATACTCGATTTGTAGCCCTATTTAGAGATGACCTTTCTGAAAAAGAAGATAAAATTGAAGAGTTGATTGTCATTAATACTGGTTTCGATTTTAAATCGAAGCAAAGGGATTTTGATTATAAACAATATAACTATATCTTAAATACATTATCCGCTAATGTTGGGAATAACGTTGATATTGACAACATGAATAATTACCTAAACTCTGAACAGCATGATCAAGGGCAATTTTACATTCAGGAGGTCACAAACTTCGGATCTTCGTATAGAGCAAACTTAGATGTTTATGGAGGCTATACTGATGTAAAATTCAAAATTAATAAGTTTGAATTAATACCAGGTTTGCGATATGAAGTATCAAATCAAACCGTAGTAAATAGAAATCAACAAACGCCATCTAAAATTGAAAAGACAGATAATTTAGGATCTAATTTATTACCTAGTTTCATTGCTAAGTTCAGTGCAAGTAAAAAAGATGTTGTTCGTTTTGTGTCAAGTAAAACTGTGACAAGACCAAAATTCAATGAATTGGCTCCTTTTCAATATACCCTATTCTTTGCAGGGATGAAAGCAGAAGGGAATCCACTATTAAAACATGGTGAAAACTACAATTTCGACTTACGCTACGAACATTATCCTAAACCAGGAGAAATGATTACAGTGGGTGCATTTTACAAATATTTAGACACACCAATTGAGCAAACTATGAAGGCAACGGCAAGTGGACAATTGATGTCATTTTCAAATGCACTTTCTGCGAAAGTGGCTGGTGTTGAATTAGAATTTGTAAGGAGTTTGGGTTCATTTATTAAAGATGAAGCAAAAAGAGACAGTTCAATTTTTAGCAATTTTGGAATTGGATTTAACACTACCTATATGTTCACTGCAGTTAATATTGACACTGCAGATAAAACTGCCATTAACACAAACTCTAGAAGACCGCTAGAAGGTGCCTCACCATTCTTATTAAATCTTGACTTACGTTATGAAAAAAAGTACGACAATAAAAACAAGTTAATGTTGGCTATTGCATACAATGTATTTGGAAAACGATTGGTAACCGTTGGCTCAAATGGAATTGGAGACAGCTATGCAAAACCAGTAAACACGATCAACTTTATATCCAGAATGAGTTTTAATAATAATTTAACGGTTGGGTTTAAGGTCAAGAATCTTTTAAATCCAGCTATTGATATTATTCAAGAAGACAAAGTAAATACTGGAGAGTTTATTAATGTCAGTAGTGTAAAACAAGGTATTGATGCTAGTTTTTCTATTGGCTATACTATTGATTACAATAAGAAATTAAGCAAGAAGAAGGTATTCTAAAATTATTGACTTCAAAGCATTATAAAGGCAACCTTAGCAGGTTGCCTTTTTTAGTCAAAGTATATTTAAAACTAACAAGTACGTTCACCAATTATTACAGGTAAATACTGAGCATCAAGTTTCCAACTTTAAGAAAAGTAAAACGAAACTTAACATAGACATAACAGACATATAAAGCTATGCTAACAGCTTGCCAGCAGATCATTCGGATATTTGTCAAAAAAACAAAAGAAATGAAATTGAAAAAATCGACTTTAGGCTTAATGATCTTAGCTGGCACTCTAGCAGGAACTGTTAGTTCATGTAAAAAAGGATGTACTGATCCTACTGCTACAAATTATGATGCAGACGCTAAAAAAGAGGATAAAGATAGTCCTTGTACTTATAAAGTAGGTGACACTTGGTATACAAAAATAACAGTAGCAGGTACTGAATATAACCAAATTATTAGTGACTCTTTAATTGTAGATAGAACCATTACCGCAGCTGACAACTGGTTAATTTCAGGTGGTATTTTTGTAGATAACGGTGCCACCTTAACAATAGAGGCAGGTTCTACTATTCATACAGCTGATGATGGCACTACTCCATTTTTATCTATAAAACAAGGTGGAAAAATAATGGCCATTGGTACAGATGCTTTACCAATTGTATTTACACCTGTAAAAGATAACCCTCAAGCCGGCGAATGGGGAGGTATCATCATTAATGGTAAAGCACCAATCAATGCTGGCGCAACTGCAATTGGAGAAGGTGGCACAGGCACATATGGTGGCACGGTTGCTAACGACAATTCTGGCACATTAAAATATGTAAGAGTTGAATATGCCGGTAAAATCTTAGGAACAGATAACGAATTAAATGGATTTTCATTTAATGGTGTAGGTTCAGGAACTACTCTAGAATACTTACAGGCATACAAAGGTTCAGATGATGGATTTGAATTCTTTGGTGGAACTGTTTCATTAAAGTACGCAGTGTCTTCAGGAAATCAAGACGACTCTTTCGATTGGACACACGGATGGTCTGGCAATGGACAGTTTTGGGTTGTTGAACAATCTACTGATGGTGGTGACAGAGGAATTGAAGGTGATAACTTAGGAGATAACAACGCAGCAACACCATATTCAAATCCAACTATTGCAAACGTCACTTTAGTTGGAGTAGATGACGGGGATGCTTCAAACCAAGGTTTAAAATTAAGAGAAGGAATGAAAGGAAATTTCTACAACTTTGTAGTGACAGGTTTTCCAAAAAGAGGTTGTCAGGTTGAGCATGATATCACCATCACAAACATGGCTAATCAAGAGTTAAGTTTTAAAAACTCAATTATTGACAATGCAAGCCCATTCAAATTTACTAGTTCTGCTGGAAATGATACAACAGTTACAAATACGTTTAACATGGCAAACTATAGTAACCAAACAGCTACTGATGGTTCATTAGTAGGCTTTTTAAATGGCTATGTAGGCACATCTACGGGTGGATTCAACACAAATGGTCTAGGGTCTTGGTTTACAACAGTGAGTTATATTGGTGCAGTTGAAACTTCAAATAATTGGACAACAAACTGGACCAAAGCGCTATAATAAAATTAATAAATAGAATACTCGAAAGAGGATGACATTCATTTGTTGTCCTCTTTTTCGTTTTAATCTTTTACTTTAATGGCCTTTGTTAAAGTATAACCATCAGTAATATTTCCACTAACAGCTGACATATTTAATACTAAGCTATCTTTAAAAGATCCATCTTGATCATTTTTAGTATCCATTATTTCACCATAATTACTAGTGGCATAAACCGCTTCAGAGATATCTTCAGGAAATGCAATTTGTGTTGTTAAAAGTGAAGTTCCGTCAGTTTTCAATATTTCAACATGAAGATGAGGTGCACGTCCCGGATACCATCCTGGATAAACACTTATGAACGAAGCAACACCTTCTGCATTGGTTGTTTGCCTGCCTCTCAAAAAATGTTTACTTGTAAAATCACCCTCTACCTGATTGCTATACTCAGAATAATTGCCTTTGGCATCACACTGCCATAAATCAACATAAACACCTTGCAGTGGCGCACAGTCATCTTTTGTATTCTGTAACGTGATATTAATAACTAAAGGAACACCAACACGATCTCCAATAATGTTTTCTTTAATCAAATCATTTGGTGTTTTTATGGGAAAAGGCCCTGCTATTTCACTAGGAGTTACTTTGCAATCTGTTTCCTCTTTTTTACAACCATTTACTAATGGCAGTGCTGCCAATGCACCAAATCCTAACGCGCCCTTTTTTAAGAATTTTTTTCTATCCATCACACAAAATTTGTCCTATGCTTTTAATTTATAGCCTATTCCTTTAATCGTCTTTATTCTTGTATCACCAATTTTCTCTCGTAGTTTACGAATGTGTACATCAATTGTCCGATCTCCTACTACCACATCAACACCCCATATTTTAGATAGAATATCTTCACGTGTGCAAACATTATCAATATTATCATGTAATAAAGTTAAGAGTTCAAACTCCTTTCGCGGTAACATAATTTCATTATTATTCAAGTACACTAAATACTTGTTTTTATCAATAATTAATTGGTTTTCACCTTCACCGCTTTTCGATTTTTTCGGATCTGATTTACGTCTTAAAAGGGCCTTAATTTTACTAATTAACAACTTAGGTTTAATTGGCTTATTGATGTAATCATCCGCTCCCGAATCCAATCCTGCAATCTGAGAATAATCTTCAGTTCTAGCAGTCAAAAACGTGATAATTGTATTTGATAAGCTCTCTTCATTTCGCAATAATTCACACGTTTCCATACCATCCATCACGGGCATCATGACATCTAAAATAATTAAATCAGGGATCCATGATAATGCTTTTTCAATTCCCAATTTTCCATTTTCAGCTTCCTCAACCAAAAAACCATCTTTCACTAAATTATATTTAACCAGTGTTCTAATATCGGGTTCATCATCAATTATTAAAATCTTGTAAGCCATAAGTGGAATTATATTCAAATATAATTAAATATTCAAATTGGGTAGTGGTAATTTTTACTGGTTATAGTTCTATATTGAAATAACACACCCCTCAGTCCCACATTTTGCCATGGCTCAATGCAGGCCTCAAGAGGGGAAAGCACTTATTCTTAGTTTTTATTCCCCTCTTGAGAGGGGTTAGGGGTGTGTTTACCTTTAAGCTCTAAACTTCCAATATTTTTCTAAATTTTTTTGATCGGTTTGGGCAAAACTAGTTGCTTGCAGCAGCCAAAAGGCTGCCAGTAAAATTAGATTTTTCATAACTATTTGTTTCGTTTTAGGAACTAACTACTGAACTATATTATATCTTATTAAACTCCAGACTTCGCTACTGTCAATCAATTTTTTTCTGATTAAACCAATATTTTTGGCATAATAATGTAAAGTGGGTTGTTTGTTTTCAGAAATATTTCTTTGCTCTGAAAATTCTTTTACATCAAGAAAAGTTTTACCACCTAATTTATAATCATTTAAGATAGCACTCAATGTAAGTTCTCCACCAGAATTATATATGTATGTTTTTTCTATATATGGAAAAGAAGCAATTTTGGAACTACCAATAAATCCTCCTGGTTTGGTTTTAGACCTGCTAACATATACATTAACAACTTTTTTATCTACTAGTCCACTATCAATTGCACTAGTTAGTAATATCGTAGAAATATCAAAATAATGAGACGTGATACTTGACCGAATACGATAATCAAACCAACACACATTTGAATAGGTATTTGCTTGAGACACCCATTGAGAATCCAATTGTCCAGATGTTTCTTCCTGATAGACCCAATAAGTGCCTACATCAAAAAAGAAGTGATCTTTTACAGTAAAAATATCTACACAGTCTTGCGGAAATTCCTCACAGAAAAGCAGTCTCCTATCCTTTCTACATTGAATTGTTAAGATGGCAATAACAAGAAAGAGTAAATATTTGTTTCGCATATTGTGTTTTGTGGAATTTTTAAGCATATAACTAAGATACACTATTCATTCCACTTTTTTGTAAAGTTAAAGAGAGACTCTAATAAATACATCACCATTTTCAGTGAATTATATGCAACTGAAAAACACTAGATTAGAAAACTTCGAGTGCATTTTCACTATTACACACCCCCTTAATCCCCAGACAAGACCTATACTCAGCTCAGTAGAAGCAGGCAAATACAATAGCACACCCCTCAGTCCACATTTCGACATGGCTCAATGCGGGTCTCTAGGCCGGAAGGACCTAACTTTTCATATTGTTTTATTCCCCTACTTCGACAAAGCTGAATATAAGTCTTGAGAGGGGTTAGGGGTGTGTTTTGTGTGTTTTAACTCAAAACCGTCAATATATCGCTCAATTGTATTCAAAACTTTATCTAGTCCTTTAAATACCTCTTTATCTTCAAAACGCAATACAGTTAAACCAACCCCCTCCAATTCCTTTCGTTTTATTTCATCTTTTATTTTCGTTTCTTCAAGTTGATGTGTTATACCATCCAATTCAATCACTAAATTTAATTCGCAGCAATAAAAATCTGCAATGAAATTTAATAGTGGCTTTTGTCTATGGAAATCATAGCCTCTCATTTGTTTTCCTTTCAATTTTTTCCATAAAACTATTTCACTTTTAGTGCTATTGTTTCTTAATTTCCGGGCTAGGAGTTTAAGATTAGAATTGTATGGGATAATTTTTCTTTTCATTATTAAATGATAGGTCTTACAAACTTATTACACACCCCTCGATCCCCTCTCAAGAGGGGAAGACCTCAATTCGAATTAGTTATTTAAATATATGGAAATAAATAGTAAAAGACACAAAAAAGGCGACTATCAAATGATAATCGCCTTTTTTAATTTGATTAATTTATCGTTTACTTATCTGAAGTAATGGAAGCACCTAAATACTCTCTATTCATTCGGGCTATATTATCTAATGAAATGCCTTTTGGACATTCTACTTCACAAGCGCCAGTATTGGTACAGTTTCCGAATCCTTCCAAATCCATTTGCTTTACCATGTTTTGAACACGTTCTTTTGCTTCAATTTTTCCTTGGGGTAACAATGCATATTGTGATACCTTGGCACCAACAAACAACATGGCAGAGGCATTTTTACAAGTGGCTACACAAGCACCACATCCAATACAGGCTGCCGCATCAAAAGACTTGTCAGCATCTACTTTATTAATTGGTAATGCATTTGCATCTTGAGTGTTACCTGAAGTATTTACTGAAATAAAACCACCAGCATGCTGGATTCTATCCATTGAAGAACGATCAACTACTAAATCCTTTTGAACTGGAAATGCTTTAGCTCTGAATGGTTCAATGGTAATGGTTTCACCATCTTTAAACATTCTCATATGCAGTTGACAAGTTGTAACTCCTCTATCTGGGCCATGTGCTTCACCATTAATATATAATGAACACATCCCACAAATTCCCTCTCTACAGTCATGATCAAATGCTACGGGCTCATCACCAGCATTGATCAGCTGCTCATTCAATACATCCAACATTTCTAAAAAAGACATATGATCTGAAATATCAGTCACTTTATATGTCTCCATTTTACCTTTAGATTTTGCATCTTTCTGACGCCAAATCTTTAATGTTAAGTTCATTCCTTTTTCTGACATAGTTTTATTTTTAGAGGATAGTAAACAGCAATTAGTGATTAGTTAGCTATTTTTCCGATTCCATCTTTTTTTACCAAATTATTATTTTACTGTCTTTTTAGTAATGAGAGACCAGACTCACTACTTTGTCGATTCTATTTTCTTTATGAAAGCATTTAGCATTTTACTTTCTTCTATTATTAACTTAAATATTTCTTCTACTTCTTTATTGCTAACGAATTTTAATTCCTTTGCAATTATCATTTGAGTTTCCAATTCAAATAAAGAGCCTTTAGCTATTCGTAAAAAATGAATAAAGCTTTGTTTATAGTTTCGGCCCCATCCTTCTGCAATATTTGAGGCAATTGAAACCGCTGATCTTTTTACCTGCGATTGAATTCCATAAACTTCATCTTTGGGGAACTTCTCACATAATTCATATGTCATTTTAGCTAAGGTTATTCCGTTTTGCCAAATCAACAAATCTTTATACGATTTTATCTCTCCCACTCTTTACTATTCACTAATTACTTTTTACTTGTACGATCGTTGTTTCAATTCAATATCGTTAAACTCTAATTCTTCCTTATGTAATTTAGCTTCTCCTGGGTCTCCAGTCCATTCCCAGGCAGCTACATATTTATAATTAACATCATCACGTTTCGCTTCTCCTTTTTGTTCGCCATCTAATTCAACCGACTCTTCACGGAAATGACCACGGCATGATTCATTTGTATCTAAAGCATCTTTAGCAAACAATTCTCCCAGCTCTAGAAAATCAGCCACACGAGCTGCTTTTTCTAATTCAGGATTTAGTTCATTTAACCCTCCAGGAATTCGAACATCTTTCCAAAACTCCTCTCGAATTGCACGAATTTTAGAAATTGCTTCTTTTAAGCCAGCTTCATTTCTAGCCATTCCTACATTATTCCACATTACTTTTCCTAATTCCTTATGGAAATGGTCAACCGATTGTGTGCCCTTAATATTTATTAATTTGGACAATCTATCTGAGACCTCTTTCTCTGCCGCTTCAAATTCAGGAGTATCTGTTGGAATCTCTCCTGTTCTAATCTCATCTGCCAAATAATCTCCAATTGTATATGGCAACACAAAATAGCCATCAGCCAAACCTTGCATTAATGCAGATGCACCCAATCTGTTTGCACCATGATCCGAAAAATTAGCTTCACCTGCTGCATAACAACCAGGAATAGTTGTCATTAAATTATAATCAACCCAAATACCACCCATAGTGTAATGCACCGCAGGGTAAATTTGCATTGGTGTTTTATACGGATTGTCAGCTGTAATTTTTTCATACATCTGAAATAAATTTCCATATTTTTCTTCAATCACAGCCTCGCCTAAACGTAAAACTTCTTCTTGCGAAGGTGTCTTATGACCCGCCACATATGCTTTTTCTTTTCCGTATCGTTGAATAGCAGAAGCAAAATCTAAAAACACTGCCTCACCTGTAGCATTTACACCAAATCCAGCATCACATCTTTCCTTGGCGGCTCTTGAAGCAACATCCCTTGGTACCAAATTACCAAAAGCAGGATATCTTCTTTCTAAATAATAATCTCTTTGGTCTTCAGATAAGTCTTTTGGTTTAATTGAACCTTTTCTAATCCCTTCAACATCTTCCTTATTTTTAGGCACCCAAATTCTACCATCATTTCTAAGCGATTCACTCATCAATGTCAACTTAGACTGATAATCACCTGATCGTGGAATGCAAGTTGGGTGAATTTGTGTATAACATGGGTTTGCAAAATAGGCTCCTTTTTTATGAATTCTCCATGCCGCTGTTGTATTCGACCCCATAGCATTGGTTGATAAAAAGAATACGTTTCCATACCCACCAGATGCTATAACCACTGCATGTGCAGAATGACGTTCTAATTCACCTGTCACCATATCACGGGCAATAATACCTCTTGCTTTACCATCAACTACTACTAATTCTAGCATTTCATGACGGTTATGCATTTTAATTTTACCTTTTCCTATCTGTCTATTCATTGCTGAATATGCTCCTAATAACAATTGTTGACCTGTTTGCCCTTTGGCGTAAAAGGTTCTTGATACTAATACACCACCAAACGATCTGTTTGATAATAATCCTCCATATTCTCTTCCAAATGGCACCCCTTGGGCTACACATTGATCAATGATATTTGCTGAAACTTCAGCCAAACGGTAAACGTTAGCTTCACGACCTCTATAATCACCACCTTTTACAGTATCATAAAATAAACGGTAAACTGAATCTCCGTCATTTTGATAATTCTTTGCGGCATTAATACCACCTTGCGCGGCAATTGAATGTGCTCGTCTTGGCGAATCCTGATAAGCAAATGCTTTTACATTATAACCCATCTCTGCAAGAGATGCAGCAGCTGAGCCACCTGCTAATCCAGTTCCGACCACAATAATATCAATGTGTCGTTTATTGGCAGGATTAACTAAGTTGATCTTGTTTTTATGGTTAGTCCACTTATCCTTAATTGGACCTGCAGGTACTTTCGAATTTAATACTGACATATCTAATTATTTTAGTGATTTTGAGTTAAATGATGAAATAATGCAATAAATATGAATGTGGCAGGAACCACAATAGCATAAATAGTACCCAATTTCTTCAATATTGGTGTATACTTATTATGATTAAAACCAACCGACTGAAAAGCTGATTGGAAACCATGCATTAAGTGTAAACCTAAAAATATAAATGATAACACGTAAACACCAACTCTAATCATGTTTTCAAATTTATGGTGTAATTCCTCCCAATAACGTGTTGGATCCTCTGGCGAAACGGATATAAATTTATAATCTATCTCAGGAATCCAAAAATCAATAAAATGCAACGCTAAAAACAGTAAAATCATAATACCAGTAATCAGCATATTTCTTGACATCCATGTTGAATTAGCATTTGCCTTATTACTGGCATATTTTACACCTCTTGCCTTATTATTTTGCAATTCAAGATACATTCCCATAACAAGGTGAAAAACAACTCCAAATAATAAAACCGGCTGAAGTAAAAATTGTACCACTGGGTTATACCCCATAAAATGCGACACTTCATTAAAAGTATCAGGACTAATTACAGATAAGAAGTTAATGGTTAAATGCTGAAGTAAAAAGAATAATAAAAAAAACCCAGACAGGGCCATTAATATTTTCCTACCAATTGATGATTTCATAAAAAATGGTTGTTTTTGTGGTTGATGTTACAAAGTTAATCCAATTTAATAATTGTCAAATCAATTGCTCAGCTACTCTATTTTGAAAATATTATTTAGATTCATTCTAAGTAATAATTCTACCATAAAAAACTATATAACAATGCTTTAATCACTATTACAACCGAACACTTTCTAAAAAGATGGTTAAAAGCTATTCTTTGAGTTTCCTATTGCCTAATTTTGTGAAAAACTAACAAAAATCACTTTTAAAATGATAAAAGTTACTGATACGGCAAAACAAAAAGCCATCACTTTAATGGCCGAAGAAGGTAAGGCAAATGCCTTTATTAGAGTAGGTGTTGAAGGCGGCGGATGTTCAGGCTTAATGTATAAGCTAGAATTCGACAATACAATGCAAGATAATGATAAGGAATTTGAAGATAATGGGGTCAAAATTGTAATGGACAAAAAGAGTGTATTATACTTGGCCGGAACTATTTTAGATTTCTCAGGAGGATTAAATGGCAAAGGGTTTGTTTTCAATAATCCCAACGCCGGCCGAACATGTGGTTGTGGCGAAAGTTTCTCACTTTAATCTCTAACACATGGCAAATTATACTGAAGAAGAATTAGCAAAAGATTTACAGACTCAGGAATACGAATTTGGTTTCACCTCTGACATTGATTCGGAAAAGATACCAAACGGATTAAACGAAGATGTAATACGAGTAATATCCGCGAAAAAAAATGAACCAGAATGGCTTTTAGACTATCGATTAAATGCCTTTAAAATTTGGCAAGATATGGCTGAGCCAGATTGGGCTCATGTTAAATATCAAAAGCCTGACTTCCAAGCTATATCTTATTTCTCTGCCCCTAAAAAGCAATACGAATCATGGGATGATGTAGACCCAGAGATGAAAGCAACAATGGATAAGTTAGGAATTTCAATGGATGAACAAAAAAAATTAACTGGTGTTGCAGTTGATTTTGTCATGGATTCCGTTTCTGTTGCCACCTCTTTTAAAGAAAAACTAGGTGAATTGGGTATTATTTTCTGCTCATTCTCGGAAGCTGTTGAAAATCATCCAGACTTGGTAAAAAAATACCTTGGCACAGTCGTGCCATCAAGCGACAATTTTTATGCAGCACTAAATTCAGCTGTATTTTCTGATGGCTCGTTTTGTTATATTCCAAAAGGCGTTAGATGTCCAATGGAATTGTCAACCTATTTTAGAATTAACTCTTCGGGTACTGGTCAGTTTGAACGGACCTTACTAGTTGCTGATGCCGGAAGTTATGTTTCATATCTTGAAGGCTGCACTGCTCCACAAAGAGACGAAAATCAATTACATGCTGCAGTTGTTGAGTTAATTGCTATGGATGATGCAGAGATTAAATATTCTACTGTTCAAAATTGGTTCCCTGGTGATAAAGATGGTGTTGGTGGTATTTTCAACTTTGTAACTAAACGTGGGTTATGCGAAAGGAATGCAAAAGTATCGTGGACACAAGTTGAAACTGGTTCAGCAGTGACATGGAAATACCCTTCATGCATTCTAAAAGGAGATAATTCTATTGGTGAATTTTATTCAGTAGCGGTTACTAATAATTTTCAGCAGGCTGATACTGGTACTAAAATGATTCATTTAGGTAAAAATACTAAAAGTACTGTAATTTCTAAAGGTATTTCTGCTGGTCAATCTCAGAATTCGTATAGAGGTTTAATTCAAATAAACAAGAATGCACATAACTCAAGAAACTTTACACAATGTGATAGTTTACTGATGGGTGATAGATGCGGTGCGCATACGTTTCCATATATAGAGTGTCAGAACAATTCTGCCAAGCTAGAACATGAAGCAACAACTTCGAAAATTGGAGAAGATCAAATTTTCTATTGCCAGCAGCGTGGCATTTCTGAGGAGAAAGCCATTAGCTTAATAGTAAATGGCTATGCAAAAGAAGTGTTGAATCAGTTACCAATGGAATTTGCTGTTGAAGCACAAAAATTATTAGCCATTTCGCTTGAAAATAGTGTGGGCTGATTTCGAGTTCCGCTTAGCGCCTCAATCACCCATCCTAAAATAAAAAAAAGAAAAAATATTTACAAGATTACAATCAATACAAAATGAGTAAAACATTGCTAAACGTTGAAAATCTTCATGCTGAAATTGAAGATAAATCGATTTTAAAAGGACTAAATTTAAAAGTAAATGCAGGAGAAATTCATGCCATTATGGGACCCAATGGTGCTGGAAAATCAACTCTTGCATCTGTATTATCAGGCAGAGATGGGTATGAAGTAACAGATGGAACTGTTGATTTTGATGGCACAGATTTATTAGAATTAGACCCGGATGAACGTGCAAAGGAAGGTTTATTTTTGGCTTTTCAATACCCAGTAGAAATACCAGGAGTATCGAACATCAACTTTTTACGAACGGCTCTAAATGAAATTAGAGAATACAGAAAAGAAGATCCTGTTTCTGCTAAAGATTTCATGTCAATGGTTCGGGAACGTTCATCAATTGTTGAATTAGATGCTAAATTAGCTTCAAGATCAGTAAACGTTGGATTTTCAGGTGGTGAAAAAAAGAGAAATGAAATCTTTCAAATGGCAATGTTAGAACCTAAATTATCAATCTTAGATGAAACGGATTCTGGTCTTGATATTGATGCGTTAAGAATTGTTGCTGATGGAGTGAATAAATTAAAATCAGATAACAATGCGGTAGTATTAATTACACATTACCAAAGATTACTGGATTATATTGTTCCTGATTTTGTTCATGTACTAGCTGATGGAAAAATCGTGAAAACTGGTGGCAAAGAATTGGCACTGGAGTTAGAAGAAAAAGGATACGATTGGTTAACTAAATAAGAGCTAGAAATGGACGTATTAACTGATACAAAATTACAGGCATTTTTATCTAACTTACAACTTGAGTTAAATACCCCTGTACAAAAAGAGGCATTTATAGCACTTGAAAAACTTGACTTCCCAACAACTCGAGACGAATATTATAAATATACCCGGTTAAATAAAATTGCTAACGCAAAGCTAATATCCGGTAAAGCGACTAGTGATTTTATTGAATTAGATAAGGTACTGGTATCTGATCAGTTTGTTATTATTGAAAACGGTATTTTTAGAGATGATTTATCATCATTTAATTTGGATGAAGTCACCGTAAAAATTGAAACGCTTTCTGAAATAGCAGAAACATCTGCTAAAAAGAATGACTTATTTCAAATGTTGAATGTTACGGCTTCGAAACAGACTGTTTTTATAAATATTCCAAAAAACACTAAATGGGATAAAGCGGTGCAAGTGGTGTACATTAATACTTCAGATAGCATTGCAACCAACACACATTTAGTGATTGAATCTGGAGTCGGTTCTCAAGCAAACATTATCACTAATTTTATTTGCACAGCTAAAGAAAATACCTTTAGCAATCATTTCACCGAAATACAAGTGGCTGAAAATGCTCACATTACATTAGATAAAATTCAGACTGGAGCTGGTTGGTATGTTGCGACAGAAAATGTAAGACAAGCAGCTAATTCTACATTTAAAATTAACACAATTACACTAAAAGGCGATATTGTTAGAAATAACTTGAACATAAATGTTGAAGGTGAAAATTGCGAAACTTATTTGAATGGAGCAGTCATTACAAAAGGCTCACAAGTAATAGATAACCATTCATTCGTCAACCATTTGGTCTCGAATTGCATGAGTGATGAAAACTACAAGTATGTATTGGATGATAAATCAACCGGCACATTTAATGGCCGTGTGATTGTGCAACAAGATGCGCAGAAGATTAATGCATACCAGCAAAATGGCAATGTTTTATTGTCCGATTTTGCTAAAATTAATTCTAAACCGGAATTAGAAATTTATGCAGATGATGTAAAATGCTCACATGGTTCTACCACTGGTCAATTAGATGAAGACGCATTATTCTATTTGCAAACAAGAGGGATTTCTAAAGATAAAGCGAGAAAAATATTAGTCTCGGCTTTTGTTCTAGAAGTATTACAATCAATAGACAATGAGAAAGTATTGGCTTATGTAAACTTAATTCTGAAAGAAGAGTTTGGTTGGGACGAGGTTTAACACTTTATTATAAAGTATGAAAAAAACAGGGTTTCAATAAATGAAACCCTGTTTTTTTATTTGAGAGATTCCAGTTATCTTGCACATGTGTTAAAAAGGCTTTTTTATTTTAATCAGTACTTGTTCCTTTGGGTTCTACTAGTAATCTCTTTCAATATTACCGGACATTCCCAATCTAAGCCTGTTCAACTGTTCAATAAAATGTTCAATGATACGGCAGCAAGTGCAAAATCCAAATGGATTGCCTACCCAACCATAGCCTATTCTCCTGAAACGAGCTGGGAAATTGGAGCGGCCGCTGTACTTCTATATTACGCAAAAAAAGACACTATTAATCGGTTAAGCGAGGTGAGCGGCTTTTCGTTTTTCACCTTAGAGCGTCAATATGGAGCTCATTTTGATCATGCATTATACTCTGATAAAAACAAATGGTTTGGCTTAGGTAAATTAAAATTTCAAAGCTATCCACTCCTCTATTATGGAATAGGCGCTGACATTCTTGGAGCTGAATTGGCTGTTGCAAATGCCAATTTTATGTTGATTAGGGAACGCTTACTCAGAAACATAAAAAACAACTGGTATTTTGGCTTAGAATTGGACTATGAGCGGCTAAGTAAAGTTGAATTCGATTGGTTAGGCAATACACAACCGTCAGAATATATTTTAGGACAAGACGGCTATAGTAATCTTGGACTAGGGTTAGGACTGATCTATGACAATCGTCACAATGTCCTCAATGTTCGTCATGGATTCTTGTCTGAAATTGGATACCTATTTTATGAACCTATATGGGGCTCAACCAATAAATTGAATACTTTATTTTTGGACAATAGAGCATTTTTTGATTACAAAGAAAGAAATGTAGTTGCTATGCAGCTGATTGGTCAGTTTTCGAGTGGTGAAGTGCCATTTAACCAACTAAGTATGATTGGGGGCGAAATGATGATGAGAGGATATTACCTCGGAAAATATCGTGACAAAAACATGCTTGGCATCCAAGCTGAACACCGTTGGTTGCCATTTAAATTTAGTAAGAGGATTGGAGGAGCCGTTTTTGCAGGCATTGGTTCGGTTGCTCCTGATCTGAAATTTGACAAAATGCTTTGGACAGCCGGTGGAGGACTAAGAGTATTGCTATTTCCTAAACGCGACATATACACAAGACTTGATGTAGGTATTAACCCAGATGGCTATGGTATTTACCTGTTCATTGGGGAAGCCTTTTAATTCAAAACTAAAGACGAACATAGAAAACCAGGGCTTACATTCCACTTGAAATCACAAGGTAAACAATAACCGCAATAGCAAAAAGCAACATAAAAGAAATGTAAGATAACAACAGTGTAATAATTACTTTCCAGAGTGGCGCACCTACCGACTTCTTTAGCAACCATGCCATAATCGCAAAAGAAGGAATAATGGATATACTTAACCATAAATCTAAGTCCTTACCTAAGCAATAGTAAATTACAAGTCCTAGAACAGCGCCTATAATTGAATTATGAGAAAAAATATAACTGTTTACAACAAGGTGTTCAGCAAAATTGTATTTCACTTTTTTATTCAACATCCAATAAGAAAACAAACCAAGGATTGGAATCATCAAATAGCTCATTAAATTGAGATGTTTTTGTCCTTTGTTTAATAGACTTTGAAATTGATCCCTAGCTTCGGAAACACCAGAATCTCTACTTCCAGTGCCTGCTCCATTATTAAAAGTTTGCTCATAATAGGAAGCCATATCATCCTTAAAAAAAAGAAAAAATAGGCCTGAAATAGTTAAAGAAATAATTACAAATCTAGCTGGTGGAATATACTTTTTTCTTTGCCCAATTATGTATCCATTTGTTACATCATATGGTGAAATAGTTAATGCCCTTAACGTATTCCAGACAGGACCATGAAAATTTGTAAATATTTCAAGAAAATTAGATAAAATCATTTTTACAGAAAGCCTTTTCGAAACTCTTTTTTCACCACATAATGGGCAGAAATTAAAATCCTTTTCGTAAGATTTATTGCAATTGACACATTCATTCATAAACTATAGATTCTGCTATCATAATTACAATGACCAATATATACATTATCGTAAAAGTAATAAATCTTTCAATCAGATTATTTATGGGCAAGTAACACCAACAAAATTCAATTTGACATTGCAGCCTATTCTTAAAGCAGGAGCAATAAATATCATTATATTTGACTTTAATACTACCCTGCAATTGAAAAAAGAAGAAGATATATTTGTTACAAAACCTGAAATGCCAGATTTTAATGAATTTACAGATTCATTAAAAACCATTTGGGAATCCAAAATTTTAACTAATAATGGGCCATTCCATCAAGCATTTGAACAAGAGTTAAAGACACATTTAAACCTAGATCATATAAGTGTTTACTCCAATGGCACTATCGCTTTATTGGCTGCCTTAAAAGTATTAAATTTAACTGGGGAGATAATTACAACTCCCTATAGCTTTGTGGCGACTTCGCATGCTATATTCTGGAATAATTTAACTCCTGTGTTTGCTGACGTTTGCCCTAAAACTGGCAACCTTGATCCAAAATCAGTAGAAGCTTTAATTAATGAAAGAACTTCTGCCATAATGCCTGTGCACGTTTATGGGAACCCTTGTGACATGGATGCTTTTGATATCCTAGCAGAAAAATATAAATTGAAGCTAGTTTATGATGCTGCACATTGTTTTGACGTAAAGCAAGGAGATGAAAGTATTTTAGAACGCGGCGATTTGTCTATACTCAGTTTTCATGCCACTAAAGTATTTAACAGTATTGAAGGTGGTGCTATTGTCTCAAAATACCCCACCCTTATTGAAAAACTAAATAAACTGAAAAATTTTGGATTTAAAAATGAACTTCAGATAGAAGGGTATGGAATTAATGGTAAAATGAATGAGCTTCAAGCTGCTTTTGGATTGCTTCAGCTCAAATCTGTTGCGACTTCTATCAATAATCGAAAATTGATTGTCGACACCTATCATGAGCTTTTAACAAATAAAAACGGAATTAGTATTTTACCTTTTGATGAAAAATTTGAACAAAACTATTCGTACATGCCCATAATTATTGAAGAAAGCTACAGTATAGATAGAGATGAACTATATGAAAAATTAAAAGAAAATGGAATCTATTCAAGGCGTTATTTTTATCCTTTAATCAGTAATTTGGAGAACTACAAACAATTTGCTTCAGCTAATAAATTGGCCTTAAAAAATGCAAACCATTTAGCGGATAAGGTTTTGTGCTTGCCATTATATGCTGAATTAAGTCAAGAAAATGTTAAGAGAATTTGTCAATTAATTTGATTTTATGCTAATAGTTGGAGCGAAAGGTTTTGCGAAAGAAATTTTAGGATTGTTGACCTCGTTAAATGAGTGTGAGAATGAAGAAATTGCTTTTTTTGATAATATTGATTTAAAGTCTCAGTATCTATATGAAGACTTTTCTATTTTACATGATGAAGTCAGTGTAAAAAATCATTTTCTAAAATACGGTAGTTCATTTGTGTTAGGAGTTGGAAATCCTAAAGTGAGGAGAAAACTACACGAATTAATGATTAGTTTTGGAGGTGAGGAGAAAACATTGATTTCTAAAAATGCAAGTGTTGGTCAATTTGGAACCACAATTGGCAAAGGCTCAATTATTACTGATGGCGTAAGAGTGACTAACTCTGTAACAATAGGCGAAAGCTGCTTGCTAAATTTAAATTCTACCATTGGTCACGACTCCGTTATTGGTCATTTTGTCGAACTGTGTCCAAGTGTTAACATATCAGGCAACTGCCATATTGGCGAAGGTTCCTTTATTGGCACTGGAGCTATTCTTCTTCCAGGTGTACAACTAGGTAAATGGGTAACTGTGGGTGCCGGGTCAGTAGTGACCAAAAGTTTTCCTGATAATTCTAAAATAATCGGCGTGCCCGGAAAGTCAGTATGATTCTACATATTTTTCATGACAATAACTTTATTGAACTAACCAAAGGGGAATTCGACAAAAGTAAGAATGAGAACTTGTATGTTATCCTTTCAGATAAAAGCGATACAAAAAATGATATCTCCCACTTTGACCACCAAAGCTTAGTTACATTGATACAAGAAAATCATTTTTCATGTATCGTGATTCATTATCTCACAAGTGAAAAAGCTGAGGTGATTTTAGACAGTAATTATTCTGGAGAGGTTCATTGGTCGATTTGGGGAAATGATATGTACAATAGTAGTTTTGGATTTTCAGCAGACGGAATTTTGGATCGTGACACGAAAAAATATTTAAAAATAAACGAGATAAAAACTTCTAATAAAAGAAGGTTATTTACTAACCCTCTAATAAAAAAAATAGCACATAAATTATACTTTTTGGTCAAAAGAAGAGTACACCCATCGCAAAACATCACTAAACTTCTTCCCAAAATCACTTCTTATTCAACAGTTATCCCAAATGAAAAAGATGTAATTAATCCATTCTTAATAAATGCAAACTATAAACCTTTTACTTACGGAAATCTCAAAACATTAATCCCAATTAAATACCTAAATTCTTCTCCAAAAGATTTGGGTAATGCTATTTGTGTTGGGAACTCTGCTACACCATCAAACAATCATTTAAGTGCTTTTTCCAAGCTAGATAGCACCTTGTTGGTCCGTATTCCTTTTGCCTATGGTGAGGACAGATACAAAAAGGCAGTATTGAAAGACTTTGATAACAATGACAATTTTCACTTTTTGAAGGAATATGTGCCTTATGAGAAGTATATGGAATCGCTTACATTAGCGAACACATTAATTATTAACACACATAGGCAACAAGCAGTAGGCACAATTTTGATGGGTCTTTATTTGGGAATGAGGATTTACCTTAACGCAAAAAATCCAACTTATCATTTTTTGAAAGATCTTGGAGTTGAGGTTTTCGATTTTTTTGAAGATTTCGACAACTACAAAAACAAACCCATGACTTGTGAACAAGTTCAGAATAATCAAAAATGTGTTGAAAAACATTGGGGAGAAGTGGCTTCTGATGAAAGAATGATACTGTTTTAAACATGAAAAAGGGGACTAATGCCCCCTTTTTAATACTCTATAATTGGTACTTAATTCATCAATTTTTTATACCGCACTCTTTTCGGTTCAACATCACCTAAACGTTTCTTTTTATTTTCTTCATATTCAGAATAAGAGCCTTCAAACCAATACACTTCAGAATCGTTTTCAAAAGCTAGAATATGTGTACACAATCTATCTAAAAACCAACGGTCGTGAGAAATAATTACACCACAACCTGCAAAATTCTCAATTCCTTCCTCTAACGCTCTAATTGTATCAACATCCAAGTCATTGGTAGGCTCATCTAGTAATAACACATTGGCTTCAAGCTTTAATGCCATTGCTAAGTGTAATCGGTTTCTCTCACCACCGGAAAGCACACCAACTTTTTTATTTTGATCAGAACCAGCAAAATTGAATTTGCTTAAATACGCCCTTGCATTTACTTTTCGGTCACCAATTTCTAGAAAATCCATCCCTCCAGCAACCACTTCAAAAATAGTACTTTCTGGTTTCAAATCTTTATGAGTTTGATCAACGTATCCAATCTTTACCGTTTCCCCTACCTCAAAGTCACCACCATCTGGTTGCAACTCATCCATAATCATTTTAAAAATAGTAGTTTTACCGGCACCATTTGGTCCTATAACGCCTACGATTCCATTAGGCGGTAAAGCAAAATTTAAATCACTATACAGTACCTTTTCACCAAATGCTTTGCTCACGTGGTTGGCTTCAATAACTTTATTACCCAACCGAGGTCCGTTTGGAATCGGTAATTCTAAATTGTTTTCTTTGGTATCATTATTTTCACTTAATAATTTATCGTAATTATTCAAACGAGCTTTACTTTTGGCATGTCTTCCTTTCGGATTCATTCTCACCCATTCCAACTCTCGTTCTAATATTTTCCTTCTTTTTGAAGCTGTTTTTTCATTGGCTGCCATTTTAGACGACTTTTGATCTAACCAAGATGTGTAATTTCCTTTCCAAGGAATTCCCTCCCCTTTATCAAGTTCAAGAATCCATCCTGCAACATTATCTAAGAAGTACCTATCGTGAGTAATAGCTATTACAGTACCAGCATATTGTTTTAAATGTTGCTCTAACCAGTCAACCGATTCAGCATCCAAGTGGTTTGTTGGCTCATCTAGCAATAGCACATCTGGATTTTGAAGCAATAATCTACACAATGCAACCCTTCTCTTCTCCCCACCAGACAATGTACCGATAGTTTGGTCTTCTGGAGGGCAGCGCAATGCATCCATTGCTCGCTCTAATTGGCTATCCAATTCCCAAGCATTTAAATGGTCAATTTTATCTTGAACTTCACCTTGACGTTCAATTAATTTTTCCATTTTATCTGGATCATTCATGATTTCCTCATCCATGAAACCATTATTAATTTCTTCAAACTCGGCCAAAAGATCAACGGTACCTTGCACACCTTCTTTTACAATTTCAATCACTGTTTTAGTGTCATCTAAAATTGGCTCTTGCGCTAAATACCCAATAGAATGTTCTTTCGAAAACACAACATCACCCTGAAAATCTTTATCAAGACCAGCAATAATTTTAAGAACAGTTGATTTACCTGATCCGTTCATCCCAATGACGCCAATTTTTGCGCCATAGAAAAATGATAGGTAAATGTTTTTAATAATTAATTTACCTTGAGGGGTGGTTTTCGACACCCTCTCCATTGAGAATATTATTTTTTTATCGTCTACAGACATAATTTATATTTCTTTAAAAGATTGTATCATTTCTTCCATCACTTTAGTGAATTTGCTTTCCCTGTCCCCTAGTGTCCAGGTAGACATAGAATAGTAGTTGCTTTCACTTTTATAAATTGTCATGTAGTAAAAAATTGACACGTTATTATCTGGAAATACACCTGTTACTTTATAAGAAATCGCTTCCAAACCATTAATATCCTGAACACCACTAGGAGTTTGAACAACTTTTGCATCATTCAAAGATTGCTTTAAATAGTCTACTGAAGCTTTGGCATAATCTTCAACTGAATAGTCTAAACCAGCTGCAAGTAAAGACTCTTTCGTTTCATCAATGACCATTATATAGTGCTCTTTTAATAAATCACCTGCCTGCAAACTAGCATCTGGATTGGCTAAATCTATATCCTCCATATAATCAGGAATATCAACACTGTAGTTGTTAATTGTTCGATTCACTAGTGTACTTGATCCTCCACATGATACAAGCAAGGCAACTAAAGCCATAATTGGTAATAATTTTTTCATCTTTTTATCTTTTTTCGTTTTATACATTTTCAAACGAGTGAATCATATCATCCATCTCATTACTATGTTTGTCCGCATGCTTTTGCATGCACCAGGTTAGTAACTGGTAAAAATACGTTTCGGTTTCGTAAATAGCCATTTTATAAAACACTTTATACTGACCTAATTTACCCGAAAATTCGTTACGTAATGTCACAATCCCATTTATTAATTCAGTGACCGGTTTTTCTCTTATTACTTTAAAATCTTCTAATATTAAGCTTAAATTAATAGTTGTTTTTTGATTCACTTTATCAATGGTAACTACTCCTGAGTCTGCCAATGTTAGCCCTAAATCTGATTTCTTTAACGCTAATATGGTAACAAAAAATTCATCTTCAAAATGTTTATTTACACTATCGGTGTTTGAAATAAATCCATATTGTAAAACAGCCTTTGGATTAATGTCGGTCATTTCAACAAAATAATTCGGTAACATCATTGCATAGTCATCCGTAACCTCAACTAAAACCTTATAATCAGACCCCGTTGCTGATAAACTTACATCCTCATCTCCAGTTTTGCAAGATATTAATATCCCAACGATAAGAATTAAGGAAATCAACTGAAATTTCATGAAACTAATAAGGCTTTGGGTTCGTCACAAACATATAAAAAAACTGTGAAAATTACTTAATTAATCAAAGGTATTATTCTTCAAGTTATTCCTTTTAATTACTTTCGCATGGTTCAAACACACAACACTATGCGCGTCGCACTTTTTGGATATGGGAAAATGGGAAAAGAAATTGAGCAAGTATTGATTTCAAGAAACCATACCATTGTTGCAAAACTGAGCAGTGACCATTCTAAAGAGGACTTAAACATAAATGACATAGATGTTGTCATTGAATTTTCAACTCCAAAAACGGCAAAAGAAAATATTCAATTCTGCATAAACCATCAGCTACCAATCATTGTTGGAACCACTGGAAACTGGTACAATGAACTTGACTATTTGACTGAACTTTGTAATAAAAAAAATAGCATATTGGTTCATGGTACTAACTTTAGCATTGGAGTAAATATTTTCTTTGCATTGAATACTAAATTGGCAGAATTAATGAACGCTAGTTTGGGATACGAAG
This sequence comes from Crocinitomicaceae bacterium, assembly GCA_045107045.1. GTDB lineage: Bacteria > Bacteroidota > Bacteroidia > Flavobacteriales_D > Crocinitomicaceae > Putridiphycobacter. The sequence continues at coordinate 25,388 of JBGCFR010000017.1, read as the reverse complement.
CCAATGTAAGAGAAATTCATCACACTGAAAAAAAGGACGCCCCTAGTGGTACTGGTATTACTTTAGCGGAAGATATTATTGAACATATCACTACCTATAAGACTTGGGAAAATGTTGACAAAGCTGGTGTTTCAGCTGCAAGTGTTCTCTCATTAGAGTCTGAACGTTTCCCTGATGTACCAGGAACACATATTGTGACCTATGAGAATGACATAGATAAAATAGAATGTATACATACAGCAAAAAACCGAAAAGGATTTGCTTTAGGCAGCGTACTTGCCGCAGAATGGAGTTTAAATAAAAAAGGGGTGTTTTCAATTAAAGAAATAATGCCTCAACTAATTAAAGAATTATTATAATCATGATAGGATATACAGGTTTAATTATTGGATTTTTAATCATTTTTTTGACGCCAATTATTGGAATGTGGCACAAAATATTCCCTAAAATAGGACGGAAATCATGGGAAGCCTTTATTCCATTCTATAATTATTATGCGGCGCTAAGAGCTTGCCAACAACCTTGGTATTGGGTATTTTTCTTACTGTTTCCAGGAGCACAATTTATTATGTGGGCCTCTATAAATGTTACTGTCATCAGAAAATTTGATGAATTTGGGACTAAAGAAACTTTACTCGGTGTTTTATTCCCATTTCCTGTATTTTGGAACATTGCCAACAATGCGGAGAAAAAACCTGTAGAACCGACCAACTGGGATATTGCTCGACAAGTTGACCGCAGAACAATTAGTGATCATATTGCCTTATTTTTTGCTTTACCTATTGTTGGAAATATTATTGTTTATGCCTTTTCGTTATTGGGGTTTAACCAAAAACGAAAGGGAAAAAAATCAATGGTTAAGGAATGGGGAGATGCTATTTTGTTTGCATTAGTGGCGGCAAGTGTCATTAGAACCTATGTTTTTGAACCCTATCAAATCCCTACTGGGTCAATGGAGAAAACAATGTTAATAGGCGACCATCTATTTGTTGAGAAAATCACTTACGGACCAAGAGTGCCTAATACACCTTTCTCTTATCCAATTTTTCACAATATGGTCCCTTGGTTTAACGTGAAATCATACTCAGAAATTCAAAAAATTCCACATACAAGATTACCAGGTTTTAGATTTGTTGAACAATATGATGTCACTGTTTTCAACTTTCCTGCTGGAGATTCGGCATTGAATGATCCAAGAATGCCAAATGGATTAATTGCTCATACTTATGAGCAAATATTGAGAGACGAAGCCTATTTAATTGCACTAAAAGAACGAAAAAATTTAACGCATTTTGAAGCGAATTATGAAAAATATTTAAGCCGAGCCAGAAATAGTTTCTTGAAAAACGATAAAGTATATTCTCGACCAGATGGTGGAAAGCCTTATACACCAATTAATGGTATTTTAACTCGACCTGTTGATAAACGTGAGAACTATATTAAAAGAACAACTGCTGTTGCTGGACAAACTGTTGAAGTGAAAGATAAAGAACTTTTTGTTGATGGAAAATTAGCATGGAAAGCGCCAGAAATGCAATACAGTTACTATTTAGAAGGCAAAAAACACGAACCTTTCCAGGTCCGAACAGAGGTAGACTTTAATAAATATAGTCGCTTAGATGCCTACTACAAGAAAAACTTTAACTGCAGATATAGTGAAGTTAGTAGTAATATTAATGGAGATGTTGTTATTCCTATGACCGAGGCGCAGTACACAAAATCAAAACTAGAGCATCCGAACTTATACTTAGATGTGAAACAAAAAGGATTCTACCGTAAAATTCTAGAAATGGGCGCTCAGACTTATTTACCGATTTTTCCAAACGATCCTCAATACGATTGGACTGAAGATAATTTTGGCCCGCTTAAAATTCCGAAAAAAGGGGATGTGGTTGAATTGAACCATCAAACATTACCAATCTATCGTAGAATCATTACTGCTTATGAACACCATACTTTGGCAGAAAAACCTGATGGTATTTATATTGATGGTGAAAAAGTAAGTACCTACACTATTGAAATGAGTTACTATTGGTTAATGGGAGACAACAGAAACAACTCTGCTGATTCACGTTTTTGGGGATTTGTTCCAGAGGATCATATTGTTGGTCGTGCCGCTTTTATTTGGATGTCAACTGATGAAAACGGCTATTTTGGTGGCATTAGATGGGATCGTGTATTTAAAAAAATTAAGTAATGAAACCAATACTCCCTATTACCTATTTTGGTAACTTAGAGTATTATTATCGTTTGATGCAAAGTAGTGGTTCAGCAACTATACAAACCCATGAACTCTATCAAAAACAAACTTACAGAAACAGATGTTATGTAATGGGAGCTAATGGCATACTAAACCTATCAGTGCCTGTTGAAAGACCAAATGGGAAGCTAACCTTAACTAAAGATGTTCTCATTTCAAATGCTGAGAACTGGCGACAGGTCCATTGGAAAACTTTAGAGAGTTGTTATAATAGAACACCCTACTTTGAATTTTATGCAGATCAAATTAAAGCACTTATTTTTGCACCAAACTCAAAATTAAAGGACTTAAATATTTCGTTGATCAAACACATAGTTGACAAAATTGGCCTCAGCGTTGATATAAGAATGATTGATAGTTCAGATTTTGGCACCGAAATAAGCCAAAAAATAGCTTTTAACCCAAAAATAAATAGCAATTTTAAAGGTCATCATTATTTACAAACCTTTACTGAACGATACGGATTTACTGATAATTTAAGCATTCTAGATTTATTATTTAATGAAGGGCCAAATAGTATTTGTATATTGAATGAAAGTAAATATGAAAATTAAAAAAATAGCACCGTTAGTAATCATAGGGATTGGAGCTTTATTATACTCTATAATTAATACGAATGGTGAATCTGAAACCACTATTACAGACAATGACATGAAAGTAAATATAAACTTAACGGAGGCAATTATTGGATTTTATAATGTTGAAAATTTATTTGACATCTATGATGATCCGAATACGTTTGATGATGACTTTACGCCTGATGGAAAACAAAACTGGGACACTAAACGTTACCAAACCAAACTTAAGCAAATAGGAGAAATGATAAGCAGTATTGATTCCGATCAGTTACCAGCTGTTATGGGTTTTTCGGAGGTAGAAAATTATGATGTGCTAAAAGATTTAACTAAGGTAAAGGCACTTAAAAAAGCGGGATATGAAGTCATTCATAAAGATAGTCCTGATGGCAGAGGCATAGATGTTGCCGCCATTTACAGACCTGAAGCATTTAAAGCAGAAAAATATAGCTTTTACAATGTAATATTACCTGGCAAAGATAAATCAACTACAAGAGATATTCTTGAAATTAAAGGTGAATTAAGCAATGGTGAAAAGGTTGTTATTTACTTTAATCATTGGTCGAGCCGACGAAAAGGCACTATAGAAACAGAACCGAAAAGAATTGCGGCGGCTAAAGTTTTACGAAGTAAAATTGATGATGTTTTAAGTGAAAATGCAGAGGCGAACATTTTTATTTTGGGTGACTTTAATGATGAACCGTCAGACAACAGTATTAAGAAGCATTTGGTAAAAAAAGACTTTGCCAATTTATCTAGTCAATTTGAAGACACTAAAAATGGAACGGTGAACCACCAAGGTGATTGGTTAGTATTTGACCAGGTGATTGCCTCAAATTCAGCCATGCGAAACCCTGTTTTTAAACTAACGCAAAGGAGCACGCAAATTCACAAAACGCACGAAAACACTTTTACGCATAAGGATGGAAATCAAACTCCAAGTAGAACCTATGGTGGTGAAAAATACTATGGTGGTTATTCAGACCACTACCCTGTATATTTAACACTGAAATTAAAAAACCCTTGATAATTCCCCGTATTCAATTGTTTTTCCAGTTGTCGTTTTTAAACAAAGCTTAGATACCTCAATAGTTTTATTTGGAAAATGTTCAAAAAGTATTGACTTAATCTGATCTTCTTTTAAACGTGGAGAATACGTATTAATAATTAAAAAACCATCCTTTTCTAATAATTTTGAGGCGACTGATACCAATTCCGGAAAGCGTTGTTCTATTTTCCAACGTTCTTTTTTAGCTCCAAGTCCAAATGCAGGAGGGTCCATTATGATTCCCTGATATTTATTGCCTCGCTTGGCTTCTCTAACAGCAAACTTTAACGCATCTTCAACTACCCAATGTATATCAATTAATCCTGAACTTTCCATATTCTCTTTAGCCCAAGTATTAATCTGTTTCACGGAATCAATATGAAACACATCTGCTCCAACTTCTTTAGCTGCAATACTGGCTCCTCCGGTATATCCGAAAAGATTTAAAAACCGTTCATTTGGTTTTAGCATTTTTTGAATATACTCCCAATTAGCCTGCTGTTCTGGAAATAGTCCAATATGTTTAAACGTTGTCAATTTTAAATTAAAACTCAACTTTTTGTACGAAATCTCCCAATTGGGTGGTAATTCATTTCCTAAATCAACCCACGATCCTTTAGTAGTAGTACTTTCAATGAATTCGAAATGTGCTAGATTCTGCCACTTTTTCTGATCCCAAATTGGTTTAAAATAGGCATTTCTATCAGGTCTAATAGTCACCACATCACCCCAACGTTCTAATTTTTTATCATGCCCAGCATCTAGCAATTCGTAATTGGACCAATGGCTTGAATAAATTTTTTTCATTCTATATTCTTGTCACAAACCTAAAAATAAAAAATCGTATTTATTGATTTATATTAAATTTACATATTTACAAACCTATGTTTACAGTTATCTATCGTTTTAAAGTACATCCAAGTAAGGCAAAAGACTTTATCTACAACTGGTCAGAACTTACCAAATTGATTTATCAATACGAAAATAGTTTTGGATCCAGACTTCATAAAATTGAAGAATTACACTACCTAGCCTATGCACAATGGCCAAGTAAGACAGTTTGGGATAATTCCGGAAAACACCTTCCACCAAGTGCCAAAATTTTTTCTAAAGAAATGAAAGCCTGTTGTGAAACCTCTAGTACTGATTATGAACTAGAAGTAGTAAGCGATTTATTAACGACACAACAGTACAAACCTGAAGACAATAAGCCCAAAGCAACTGGCATTGGAGGGGTATTTTTTAAAGGCAAGGACACTGCCAAATTAAAGCAATGGTATGCAGATAATTTAGGTTTAAATACTGATGAATATGGCGCTATGTTTACGAGTCGGAATATTAACAACCCAAAAGAAATTAACTATCTGCAATGGAGTATTTTCAAAAGTGACACGGATTACTTCAGTCCCTCCGATCAGGATTACATGGTCAATTATAGAGTTCAAAACATGGAAAAACTTGTTCTTGATTTAAGAAAAAATGGGGTGACTATCTTAGACGAAATAGCAACATACGAATATGGTAAATTTATTCATATTTTAGATTTAGAGAATAATAAAATTGAATTGTGGGAACCTATTGACAATGGATTCGAATCAGACTAAAATGACAAAAACACCTTTTGGTTTACACGTAATTGTTCCATTTCGTAATATTACTCAGTTCGAAATTGATGTTGACTTACTAAAGAATCAATCACAAAAATACGTTTGGCTAAAAGGAGATGAGAATGAGATACAAAAAAATTTAGCCAAAATAAATGAAATAATTACTCAAAAAAAACTTTCAATTTTAGTTGACTCTGAAAAGCTATTAGAGAGTGAAATACATTTGTTTGGATTCATTTCAATAGATTTTGAATCAATAAAATTAATAAAATCAGAGCACCCAAGCTTAAAAGTAGGTGGTATAGCCGATAATTTAGCAGATGCAAAAAATGTTGAACTACTTTCAGGAGATTTTGTATATCTAGGCGCATTGGACCAAATTGGCCATGCACCGTATATTGCAATAATTCCTAGAGTGCCAGATTACGAATGGCAATTTATTGACATCACTATTCCAGTACTTTCCTTTGGATTTACAGAACAAAAAACACTAACTGAACTAACCCAAAATGCAAACTTATTCGGGCATTGTTGTGACATTAAGCAGTTTAGGCTTTTAAATACTGCAAATTATCGATTCATCAATAACTAATGTGCTGATTCAACTATTGTAAACCTATAAATTAATGCAAAATCATATCTTTGCGATACTAGAATTGTACCAATGCTAAGGGATTTATTAAAAGATGGTGGATTATATACTTTAGCGAATTTGCTAACTAAGGGCATTGGTCTTCTATTGATTCCTTTTTACACTGTCTATTTTTCAACAGCCGAATACGGAGTTAGAGATATACTGATGGTTTTCGGTCTATTTGCTGGCAACTTTTTTTCACTTCAGTTAAATCAAGGATTAGCAAGGTATGTTGCTGAGCCTACTCTGGATAGCAATGTAAAAAAACAATATGCATCAACTGCCACTTTTGCAGTAGTTATTCTGTTTACAATTTTTAGTGTAATTTGCTTTGTTTTTTCTCAGCAAATAACAGATTTGTTAAGTTCGAGTTATCAAATACCTATTCATACTTTTAGAATTGCAGCCGGGACTATATTTTTTAATAATATTTTTTACTTCCTCAATGTTTATTTGCGATTTCTCCGACAGTCAAAAACGGTTTCAATTCTGTCTTTTTCTCATGCGATATTTGGTGTAACTCTTGTATTTTTCTTTGCTTTTTATTTAGATCTAGGAATTGATAGCGTCTTTTTGCCATTTGTAATAATTGTCCCGTTATTAATATGTGTTCAACTCTACTTTTTAAAAGAGCACTTGATGTTTTATTTTAACAGTACTTATTTAAAAACATTGCTGAAATATAGTATACCTATGATGGGTAGTGCCCTTTCATTAGTCACAATGAATTTTACTGATAGAGTTTTCATAAATGAAATACTAGGTGCAGACAGTCTTGGAATTTACAGTTTAGGGAGTCAATTTGCATCAATCATTGGAATTGTTATTGTCGGCTTTGGAGCGGCAATGGGGCCTATCATTCTTGAAAAGCATAATAGAGCAAACACAAGAAAAGAGCTAGAAAGATTTTTCGTGCTTTTTGTTGGGTTTGGAACTTTTGGAGCTATAGCTTTATCTCTTTTTTCAAGTGAAATAACAACCATTTTTTCTGGTGTAAACTATCAAAGTGCTTACACTGTTATGCCCATGTTATTTTTTACAATTCTTTTTACAGGATTGCATATGTTTTCCCCTGGAATGATTATTCATATGAAAACTAAAACTATAGCAATTTTAACTTTTCTATTTGCATTACTTAATATTGCTCTTAACTACTTTTTTGTGCCTAAGTGGGGTGTTATTGGTGCTGCAAGTTCCACATTAATAGCAACTGGTTTATACCAAGTAATATATTTCGCATTTGCACAAAAGAACTATCCATTCAGACTTCAGCTTAACAAAGTAATTATTGTAGTGGCTTCAATTATTGCAATACTAGTTACAACATACTATTTACCTTTACTTCCTATAACAAGCGCTATTATTGTTAAAAGCAGTCTGCTTGTTTTGTTTTTTATCCTTGTTTACAATGTTTTGATAAAGCAATATTTTTCATTTAAATCTATTTTGAAATGAGAATTGCATTTATATCAAAATACAACAATGGCTATCTTCAGCAACTAAATAATAATAAAATAAGTTTTAAAAGTTTTAATGAAGGGTATTATTTTCAAAAAAATGATTTCTTTTATCATTATGGTACACTAGCCCATTATATTGAGGAAAATGGACATGATGCTATGTTGATTGTTCCAAATTATGAACACCTGCAGGGACTATGGTGTAAAGAAAATAATATTAATCAACATACAACTGGTAGTCTTGACATAGTAAAAAAGCAATTGGGAAAATTTGATCCAGACATTGTGTTTTTAAATAGTAATTTTGAATACTATTCCGAAATCATTCCTTTCTCTAAGAACAAAGGATTTAAGGTAGTTGCTTGGATTTCGTGCCCAATGCCGAAAGAAATTGACATCAAAAACCTAGATCATATTTTTACATTGTTCAAGCCCCACCATCAATTATTTCTGGATTTGGGAATACCTTCCACCCTAACTCACTCTGGATTTGATGAGAGAATTATTGAGTCGCTCGATAATAAAAAAATCTATCCTGTTACATTTATTGGAGGTATCGGAGGCTTTCATACTAAGAGAGAATTATTTTTGAGAAAAATTATCAAAAAGATTCCTCTCTCAATTTGGGGCTATGGTTTTAAAAGCCAAGAAAAGTGGAAATCGATATTAAAACAAATCAAACAACGATTTACTTTTAATAAAGCCTATAAAGGTGAAGTTTGGGCAAAGAGCATGTACCAGGTTTTAAATGCATCTCAAATCACTATTAATGCTCATGGAGACATTGCTGAGGGTCATTCTGTTAACATGAGACTCTTTGAGGCTACAGGTTCAGGTACATTATTACTCACTGAGGAAAATGATCAAATTAAAGAATTATTTGAACCCGGAAAAGAGGTAATAGTTTACAATTCTCCAGAAGATGCTATTAAAAAAATCACCTACTACTTATCTCATTCAAAAGAAGCTGAACTAATTGCCAAAGCTGGTCAATTAAAAACCTTAGAAAACTATAATTATAAATCGATCACTAAAGACTATATTTCAGTATTCGAAAAATTATTGGCAAATGAAAAATAGCATTGCAAACATACCTTTTGTTAAAAGTTGGCTAAATTATTTTAATGCTTTGGGGTATAAAATAAAGAACAAAAAATTGCGAATTGGTTTTCGAAACAAAATCTTAAATAGTCAATTTGGGGTACACAATACGCTTGGCGATATGGTTTCGATTCAAAACTCGAGCCTTGGAGACTATTCCTATATTAGTTATGAAACAACATTAAGACATGCTGCTATTGGAAAATTCTGTTCTATTGGACCCCGTTGCCAAATTGGTTTAGGTAAACATCCAACAACAGGTTTTTTATCAACTCACCCATTATTTTTTTCTAAAAAACCACCAACTGCGTTCTCTTTATTAAAGGAGGATAAATTTAATGAAATTGAGCCAATCACTATTGGTCATGATGTTTGGATAGGCGCAAACGTTCTTATCATGGATGGTGTCTCAATTGGAAATGGGGCCATTATAGCTGCAGGTTCTATAGTTACCAAAAATGTTGCATCTTTCTCAATTGTAAAAGGCGCACCAGCCGAGCATTATAAATTTCGATTTACTTCTAAAGAAATAGAATCTATTATAGATGACCCATGGTGGAACAAAGATTTAAAATGGCTAAGGGAGAATGTAAATACTTTTCAAATTTCCTAAACCTGCTAGTTGGGCCACTATTTCAACTGCTAATAAATTATATCTTTGCTAACAAAGAAATATTTTAGAATTGAAGTCACCCTTACTATCCGTTATTACTGTAACCTACAATAACTTTTCAGGGTTAAAACAAACAGTTGAAAACATCAATCAACTAACCTATAAAAATTTCGAGCACATTATTATAGATGGAGACTCTTCAGATGAAACGAAAAATTACCTGAATTCCTTAGATTACGAAAATTTAACTTGGATTTCAAAAAAGGATAATGGCATTTATGATGCAATGAATAAAGGTATTAAACAGTCGATTGGGGAATGGATTATTTTCATGAATGCAGGTGATGAATTCAGTACAAATACTGTACTTCAAAATATTGAATTCCGGGAAGAAAAAAAAGTTATATATGGAGATTGTGATGTACTGTATAATACTGACTACTCAAGGATCATGAAGGCACTTAGTCTTAATCAAATTTGGAAAGGATTGCCGTTTTCGCATCAATCTGTTTTTACGCACAGATCTATTTTAAAAGAAGGCTTTAACTTATCCTATAAATATTGTGCAGACTTTGAATTGTTCTTAAAAAACTATACAAAAGAAAATCAATGGCATTATTGTTCATTCTCAATTTCAAAAATTACGGCTGGAGGTGTATCGGACAATAAACGCTATTTAGCAACCAATGAGGTTTATCAAATCAATAGAAAAATGAACAATAGTATTAAAATACATTTTTACTTTATTCCAAAAATTATATTGTCCTTTTTTATCGTTAAACTCAAGTCCGTTTTACCAACTAAACTGACTAATATAGTCTATAAAATTAAGTACTAGTGAAAGTTCTATTTTTACAAAATATTGATGGTATTGCAGGCTCTGAAAAATATTTCCTAGCATTGATTCCTTCCCTCATTAAAAAAGGTATTGAGGTCGAAATGTGCTGTGTTATTAAACAAAAGAAAAAGGACCAAGCAGCACCATTCATTCAACTGCTAAAAGATAAAAAAATACCCTTTAGTCTCATTTATTGTCAATCATATGGTTCTCCTCTCAATTTATTTAGAATAAATAGACGTGTAAAGAAATATGGTGCTAACATTTTGCATTGTCATTTAATATATGCTGATGTGTGGGGTGCTGCTATCAAACAATTATTCAATAAAACTATAACTGTAGTTTCAACCAAGCACGGCTATCACGAAACGACATATGTTAAGTATTGTATGAAGCCTCAGCATCTTCCGAAAAACCTATATTATTACTTATTTAAATATTCGCATAAGCACATAAATGCTAGCTATGCATGTTCCAATGGTCTATTTGAATTTTATACTAAAGCAAATTTAATTGAACCTTCTGAAATGAATGTTGTCCAACATGGTTTTGACTATCCTGAAATCGAACCATGTGATGAAAAATATCGATATTCATCTCAGCAAATTATAATAACTGGCCGTTTGATTGAACGAAAAGGGCATCATTTTTTAATAAGCATCATGCCTAAATTGATTAAAGAGTACCCTGGTATTTGTCTAGTTATTTTAGGATCTGGTGAGCTTGAAGCCGACCTTAAACAACAAGTAGAATTGCTTGATGTCTCTTCACATATTAAATTTAAGGGATTTCAAAGTGATGTTGCTGGCTTTTTACAATCTTCCGATATTATGTTAGTGACTTCCTATTCGGAAGGGCTTCCGCTTGTTATTTTCGAAGCATTTAATGCAAAAACACCTGTTATCACTTTTGATACTATAGGCAGTAACGAATTAGTTGAACATCAGAAAACAGGTTTAGTTGTCCCTGCTTTTGACACGGATCTATTAGCAGAATCTATTTCATTTATTTTTGAAAACGATTTGGTTGCAAAGCAATTAACTAAAAATGCCTATGCTACATTAAAAAGTAAATTTAGTTTAGAACGGATGACTGAAGATACGATCCAATTTTACAATCGAACGATTTAAGTATAAAATTGATTCAAACCGTTTCCAATTCATTCTTAAACTTACTTTTTTCTCTACTTTTCGATTTAATCATAAAGATTAAAATAAAGACAAAAATTGGCATAACTGGTATTTTATAGCGGGAAAGAGCCCCATAATTATAAGAGGTAAAACCAACAATGAATCCAAATAATAGAACAAATACGATTAAACTTCTCAAAAATTTAGGGTGCAAATATTTTCGATACTGAAACCTTGTTTTTAAGCTTACAAAAAGAAAAATAATAAACAAAAAAAAGCTTTCAATTGCACTCATCAGAATTACCGGATTCTTAGCCTCCCATAAAAAGGGCTTAAAAAAGGTGGTAAATAGTGCTGATGGTATTTTTTTCGCAATACCTGTTGGTGTATATTCTATCTCACCCAATGAATAACTAGACTCACCAATAGTCGTATGCCAGGTATGAAATCCAACTAACTTCTTCATTAAATTTTCTTGATTGTATTTTTCGGTTTGTAGTGTTAAATTCTGAAAACTAAAATAACTTACAGCTCCTATTAATAAAAAAAGAAGGGGAGTCAAAAAAAATTTAACTGACTTATTTTTAGATTTTGATAACAAAAAGTAGTTCCAAATAATGAAAAAACTTGGTAAAAAAGACAATAGAACATACGCTTTAACCCTAAAAACTAAATACGCCCATACTAACGAAACTATGACAAGTTTTAATTTGCCTCTTTTGGATAGTCCGAAATATAATGCGTAGATTATCATATTAATACAGACCAATGAAATGGTATCTTTTACAATCCCGCTCCCCCAAAAAATGGTTGAAGGTATTAAAAACGCAGCCAAAAATGAAAAAATGGCTTTCCCTCTCAAAATATCATGAAACACTAAAAATAGCTTCCAAGCACCATAAAAAGATAGTGTACTAATAAATAAAGTAGTGACCAAGTATGATTGGAACGAGAGTAAAACGAAGGGCGATAACAACTTTACCGTAAACCATTCTTCACTTGTTCCTGCATAAAAAATGCCATTAGTATATTGACTTAAATCTGGAGGCAATTGACCAGCATTCGAAAATAATAATCTAAAATAGTCAACTGGTGATTCTAGTATTACTTGAGATAGCTGCTTGGCTCCTCCAAAGTATAAAAACGTATCTCCCACTCCCTTATAGTGGAACAAGTATATCATCATAAAAGCCAATCCACCAGTAACCTTAATTAAAAAACCAAATAAATAATAGCGCTTTACTTCACTTGACTTAGAAGATTGAAAAAACAAAAGTACAATCATTATAGAAACGAAGTATAAAGCCCATATTATCCAATCTTTAATATCTAACATTATTCGTGGTGATATGGTTCATTATTTAAAATACTAAAGGCTCTGTAAAGCTGCTCAAAGAAGATCATTCTAATCATTTGATGGCTGAAAGTCATTTTAGAAATAGATAATTTTTCTTGACTCCTAGCATATAATTCGGCTGAAAATCCATAAGCACCACCGACAATAAAAACTAGGCTTTTAATGCTTGTGTTCATTTTATTTTGCAACCATTTAGAAAATTGGATGGATGAATAATCCTTCCCTTTATCATCAAGCAAAATAACTATGTCCGTAGCAATCAGTTTGGAAAGAATTAAAGCTCCTTCTTTTTGTTTAATTTCTGACTGGCTCATCTTTTTAGCGCCCTTTATATCCGGCAATTCTATCTTTTCAATAGGAGCATACCTTTTCAAGCGTTTTAAGTACTCACTCTCTCCTTCCATCAAAAAAGATTTATTGGTTTTTCCGATCGTAATTACTTTAATATTCATTTAACTTTAATTAATGGCGCAATTTTTGTATGTTTGAGTATCAGTAAAATTAATGTAATTATTGAGATGAAATATTTAATTGGATTGTTTTTTGTGTTTGTAGTAGGAGGTGTGTTTTCTCAAGATGCTGAAAGAGAAATTATTGCGTCCAACGAAACTTACCCTGTATCAAAAGAGAAGCACGTGGATACTACTGAAATAAAGTCAGTAGCTAAGTCCATAGCAATGGAAAATATTGAAATGGCTAATCCAAAGGCATACGATATTGCTGCTTCTATCAAAACAGATATCCTCAGTGGCTTTAATTCAGGTAAGGCAGCATTATTAGCAAAATATTTTCCTTCTAATATTGATGTAAATATTCTTGGAAAATCTAACTTATATTCTAAATCACAAGCACAGCAAGTTTTAAGCACATTTTTCACACAAAATAAGCCATCTGGATTTACTGTTGTTCATGAAGGCCAATCAAATGGTACAAAATATTTTATTGGCACATACAACTCTGGCGCTTCAAAATATAGAGTGACTGTTAACGTTAAGTCTGGTGGAGCAGAGCAGATTTCAAGTATTTCTATAGAACGATAATCATAAACTATTTTGTAGGCAATAATACAGCACCTTCATAGATCATTCTTTCGATTCCACTCATTTCTAAAAAGCTATGGTATACCCAAAGTTTTTTATTTTTGAACAATGTTGGGTTGGCGTACATAGAATCAAGTAAAGAATCACTTTCGATTATGTATAAAGCTGCATTCATAGTCTGATCCATATTTTCGACTATTAAATAGGTTTGTGGTTCAATAAATAAAAACTCATCAAAATGCATAGCAAACTCACCTTTCTGATTCAATGCTCTTCTTGGTTTTTCCAGGTCAAAATCGCTTAAGTCAAGTTCAGTTAATTTAAACAATGAGTCACTAAACATTTGTGTTTCTGCGTAGGTGTGTTTTTTATAAGCCGCGTAAACCTGATTGGACCTTATGTAAATCAGTTTTTCGGTGTAAATTTCAGAATTAGTGTCAAAAACTGACCCTTCTTCTTTAATAAAAACAAGTTCATTTTTTTCATAAAAGTAATCTCGACCTATAATAAAATCATTCGAAATGTGTTCTTCTCGAATTCTTTTTGTAGTTTGATCTTTGCCAAACATCTTTACCATATAAGTTTCAGTCTCACCTTTTGCATAGCGCAGACTCGGTATCATAGTCAATGAATCACTTTGATTCAGAATAGTAGTTACAATGTCCTCAATTGCTAATTGAATTGTATCAATTTTATTTGTAATTTTATTATCATTGTCAACCCTATTTGACGAGCAGCTCGCCATCATAAAAGCGAAGCAAGCTATAAACCAATATTTTTTTTTCATTGTCATAATATTATAAACTCAAATTACCAAAATGTCACTTATTTACTCAAAAATAATATCCATTTCAACTCTTCTATTGGCTTGTCTGCCTTCAGGTGTTGCATTGTCAGCAATAGGTTTTTCTTCACCAAAATAAGCAATTAGAACTCGTGCGCTTACATCTATTTCTTTTGTTCCTAGATATAAACTTATAGCCTCTGCTCGCTTCTTCGACAAAATTAAATTATTCTGTGCACCACCTTGGCTATCTGTGTGACCAGTTACTTTAAGTTTCCAATCTGGTTTTTTAATTAATAATTCAGCAAGTTTATCCAATGATTCGAATGAAGTTGATTTTATTATTGCCTTTCCTGTCTCAAATTCTAAATTTTCGAAAGCGGTTTGTAAAATTTCTTTTTCCTCTTCTTCAATTTCTGGACAACCCATATTGGTAATTACCCCTGGAACATTTACACAAGCATCATCTTTATCTAAAATTCCATCTCCATCAGTATCAATATATGGACATCCTTGATTTTCTTTAGGTCCAGCATTTAAAGGGCATTTATCATTTTTATCTAAAATCCCATCCTTATCAGTATCCGGCCATGGACAACCTTTATTTTCCTTTGGACCAAATTCGGTTGGACATTCGTCTAAATAATCAAATAGTCCATCATTATCTGTATCAGGACAACCATTGTTTTCTTTAGGACCTGCTTCTTGCGGACAAAGGTCTTCAGAATCCTTTATCCCATCTGAATCCGAATCTGGGCAGCCATTAAACTCTACTAACCCTGCCTCGGTTGGGCAGTCATCTTTACTATCTATAATTTTATCTCCATCCGCATCAGGACAACCATTAAACTCAAGTAAACCTGGAATTTCAGGGCAATCATCCTTACCATCAATAATACCATCAGAGTCAGTATCAGGGCAACCTTTAAACTCTATTTTTCCTGGTGTTTTTGGGCAATTATCTTCAGAATCTTGAACACCATCATTGTCCGAATCTGGACAACCTCTAAATTGCCAAACTCCTGGTGTATTCACACATAAATCTTCTTTGTCTGAAACTAAATCACCATCAATATCTCTAGGTACCCTTTTCATTATAGGTACCTTAACAGTAAAATAAAGATCTACGCCATTTACTTTAACATCTCTTCCAGGTGCAAAAAACGGTAAAACATTACCAGTACCGAGAACAACATATGGTCCTAGTCTAGCACTCAACCCTACTGAGGGCCCATATATTTTAGAATAACTAATTGGAAGAGCGGCAGCAAAATAGGCATGCTCATATCGTGGTGTAAACGAAAAATTAGAATGGTACGAAGAGTTAGAAGAGTTATTTGGCATCCGAATACCAATAAATGCATTCGCATTTAAGTAAAAATTCTTAAGTACTAAATAATCAACATTGGCGATAACGTGAGCCGGTGAATTGATAAAGAATGTACTTTTTGTTTTTGTATAGGATGCATCATTGGCATCTACTAAATCATTCACATTTTCATTAAATTCTGCAAGTGTAGAATCTGTTCTTAACCTACTTAAATCAAAATTTTTCAAATTATTGAATGTGAATTGCCGCCCTTCATTATCACTATTATATCTAATCCCTCCTAAATCATTAGCAGACAATGCAACTCTTAATTTATATTTATTCTGGTCAGGTCTAACAATATCCTTCTTTCCATTCATTTCATATAAAAAGTCCATATGTTTTGGACGCCATTCGTAAACAACGCCCAAATCTGCTGCAAATCCATTGCCTCCAGCACCATTAAACGGCCTTAGCAAATTAATTCCAAAATCAGATGTTTTAAATTCATCATCAATAACACTTGAACTTTCCAAATTTGATGTATAACCATAATCAACACTTCCAGACATTGAATTTGCAGTATCAGCATTTAATAATTGAAAATTTAAATCATTAGATGAAAAATAGGCTGCAGAAATTCCTTGTAAATATTTTAAGTTCATTCCTGTTTTAATAAAATGCGCATCTCTATTATAGATTACTGATGCCAAACCGAGTGCATATTCGTTCCAGGTATTAAAAGAAAACTTTACTTTTTGATCGACAAAAGTATTTGGAGCCCATAATTCAGGAAATTCTAATCCTGCAAGTGACAGCAACAATAGTTCATTTGGTAAATCATCAACATTAACAAATGTTCTTTGCTTAATACCAAAACTAAAAGCCACCTCATCATCAAGACTCACCATAAAGTTTAGTACTGCGACTTCGTGATTGTAGAACAAATTCCTAGATGCATTATTTACATTACTTGATTCAAACAGAATCCCTGACTTGTAAATATCTCTATACAAGTTTGTTTCACCAAACTTAACAATTGTATCATTATGCTCATCATTACGAAAATCTTGTGCTAAGGGATCATTTGACAAAAAGGTTTTTACATAACCAAATGGCATGTTCCTTGGGCTAAAATACAAATGGTCATTAAATGCCTTCATTGAACCACTCCCTAAATTAACATCAACGAGTAACCTATTATCTGCAATATATGCAGGGTTAGCATAGCTTGCATGAACTCCGGAATAGTTGTTTTCTGAATAGCCAATGTAATTTTGACCATTTGCAGTTAGGTATGTCAGAAGGACGAATATTGTGAATACTAAATTTTTCATAATTATTTTAAATTATAAACATGGATTCTACTTTTAGTTTTTGTAACTACTAATTCTTTATTAACTGCAAATAAGCCACCATACTTTATTGGATTTTTCATTAGCAAATTTCCATACTCATCAATAAAAAATAACATTTGGGTTTCTTTGTTCAAAAATACGAAAATGCCGTCTTCTGTCCAATCACCAGCCATAAATATCAAGTTAGGCTCTGGCTTTATTATTTTTAATTCACTTAAAGCATGTGTATTGAAAAATTCAACTTTATCATACCCTTCAAGCGCAAGGAACCAATGTGACCCTTTTTTCACCCAATAATTTTTTTCTACTTTAAAATCTGCTTCAATTTTAATACTATCAATTCCAAAATTATTAAGGTACTGAATTTTAATAAAACCACTTTCATAATTGAGAACTTTAGTATCCTTTTGAGTTTGTCCCATTATCAAGAAAGGCGCAAGTCCTTTTATTGTTGGTTTAAAAATACCGGCAAAAGAGTTGCGCACCTCAAGGGATTTTTTTAAATAAATTGAATCCAATTTAGATTGAACAAATAGTACGGACTCATCACTATACTCCTGAACATTCCATTTTTTCACCCCGCCACTTATTAGGAGTTCATTATCTATAGGTTTGCCATCCGAATCGAAAACCATTAATCCGCTTTTGGTTTCAATAATATATCCAGATTTACTCTTATTTTTAACATATCGAATCTTTAGAATTGGTGAAGGTACTTCAATTGGAATTCTTTGTTTTTCCTGATCTTTAATATTAAAAAGATGAATTTGTTTACCTGATGTCAATACCAACTCATTTCTTCCATCATTATTAATGTCAACTAATAATGGTGCAATTTTAATTTCAGACTCAGTTCTTACCTCCCACAAAAGGTCTCCCTTTAATGAGAATGCCTCTACCTTATTTTCGTTAACTGACATAATAGTTAAATCTTCTCTCCCACCATCCATTAGTATCCAACTTGATGGATTAACATGATCAAAATCGCCGAGTAACTGAATTTGATTGGATTGTGAATTGCTATTTGTGACAGCAGAAAAATTAATACTTCTATTTAAATTAATCCATGCTTTAGATGAAACTGCCATTCCGGTATTGTTCATTTCCATTTTCAAAACATTGACCCGGGTTGGAATACTTTTTTTTAGTTGATTGGCGTCAAATGTTTTTCCTAATTGAATACTTGACAATATCCAATACATAGACTTTAAATCGTTCGCCAAAAAAACATTATCATTATAATTAGCAAAATAATGCATCTCAGACTTTATATTTTTACATAAGTAAGCCCAATTCCAATCAATATCAAATGGAATAATCTCAATATTGTTAAAATAAATTGAAGGTTTTAGCAATGAGTCTTCTGACAATAGAAGGGCATCTTCCTCTATTAATCGTCTTAGTTTTTGTTCATCATTTTGTTGTCCAATAATAATTTCAAAGGAATCTTTTTGAATATAAGCCATCTTATTCCCCACCCAAGTCATGTGGTTGACTGTATCAATATTTTGTAATGTCTGAATATCTGAATTAAACCGAGTACTTCCAAAAAAATGAATATTATCAGCTGAAGTTGGGCAGTTTACAAGCAGTGGTATTGGAGTTACAGGTCGCCCTTTTACTAGCTTCTCGGACTGACTAAAGGTGCTAAACTTAACTTTATCTGTTAATTTAATCCCTTCTATCTCTCCTTCTAATCCCTCATAAAAAAAATCTGCATTGCCAATATAAGGTAACACCTCTTTTTTAATTATTCTTGGCTGAATCTTTTGATTAGAAAAGACCGTAAAGTTGCTATTTGCCCAGTAATTCCAAGACTTGTTGTTTAGTGTTGCTACATGATTATCATTTGAGACCACAATACCTAAATGATCAATTAATTCCAAATGATTTATACCATGAATGCTTAATGTACTTTGCTGTTTCGAAAAGCTGATTTGCACAATAACCTCTGAGTCAGGATTCAGTGCAACAGCAATTTTCTCAAGTAAATCAATCCATTCCTCTCCCCCATATGATCCTAAAAGTTGCAGACCATTTTCTTTAAGGTTTAATGTCCGTAAATTTGAAATATGTAATATTTCTCCTTCATCAACTGTGAAAGATTCATGAGTAATAGGGAACAACTGCTTTTCGTATATTTTATACCCTCCAAATGCAAGTGCAGCAAGACTAAATATTAAGAAGAAAATACGAAAAACGAATTTGACCATTTCGGTTTAATTTATACAAAAATACTAGAGATTAGTCGTAAAAGTCTAATCTAGGTTAGTTTATATACACATAGCTTTGTGAATCACAATTTAAGTTTCAGCTGCTCATCAGAAAGGAGTTTAAAAGTCCTTCTATGAAGGCGACATGTACCGTAATCAAAAATAGCTTGTCTATGCATCTTTGTTGGGTAACCATTATTTTTAGACCATCCATATTCTGGAAACTCTGCATGATAATCAGCCATCAATTCGTCTCGAAAAACCTTCGCAATAACACTCGCAGCGGCTATAGACAAATACTTACCGTCTCCTTTTATTATACATTCATGACTAATATTTGGATAAGGGTTAAACCGATTACCGTCAATCAATAAACGCTGTGGCTTTATTTTTAATTCGTCAATAGCTCTATGCATGGCAAGGAAAGAAGCATTTAGAATATTAATATCATCAATCTCTTTAGGACTCACTACTCCAATTCCATAAGCTAAGGCTTCGTTTAGGATAATTGGAAATAATTGATTTCGCATGACTAAGCTTAACTGCTTTGAATCATTCAAAATATCATTCTTAAAATCAGCTGGTAGAACAACTGATGCTGCTACTACCGGTCCTGCTAAACAACCCCTGCCAGCCTCGTCGCATCCCGCCTCAATCAAATTATCTTTTTTGAAAAACAATGCCAAACCCATAGTAAACAAAGTTATTATTTATAGAAGATAGATTCCCATAATAATGCTTAAAAGTTAAAATTTTGGACATTTTTTTATACCTTTATACAACTTAACGATTGTTCAAACCGTTATATTAATAAATACCGAAAAAATGAAAAAAGTACTTACACTTATTTTAGGACTTGTTTTAACAAGTACAGTGATGGCTCAAAAGGTGACATACAATGATATGGCTCAACCTAATGTTGCTAAATTAAATGGTGTTTTTCACCTTAGCTTTGACAAAGCTTTTCCGAAAATTAAATTAGACAAAGCCGTTACTTATTATACTGACTATTTTACAGTTGATTATACTGCCACAACCACAGGACATGATGCTGTAATAACCATGATTAATACAGACCCGTTAGCTAGGCGTGTTATAGAAAGATATTTAGTCACTCTTGGTGTAAAAACAATTGACGCAGGAACTAACAACTTAGAAATAAGACCTTTTCTTACTGAATATGTCATTCTTCCTGCGGAGCAGAAGAAATAGTACTACTTTTCTAAAAATACTTAAATGCATTCAAATATTGGATGCATTTTTATTTTCATATCGTTTTTTTTCGTAACTTGATGTCCCCTGATTGGTAAAAACCAAATATCTAATCAAACCAAAATTTACTATTATGAAAGATACGATAGCCCCTACTTTAATAGAAAAAGAAATAATTCCACAATTAAAGTTCAAAAACATGGTAGACATTGAGCAGTCTCCCGCCTTAATGTCTAAATTAATGGAGGCGACTAAACTTGGTAATATTCACCATGGTAAGATTAGGATTAACTTTTTAGATGATGATGGATTGAAATCTGTGGAAACAACGATTTGGGCAACAGGAGCAAAATATATTTGTTTGAAAGGTGGCATTTGGTTGCCAATTTCAAGAATAGTAAGCATACAGAATATTTAACTTAAATATTAACAAGTATTTAAAAAACGGCAAAGCCGTTTTTTTTATTTTTAGGAGTTCAATAATATCTTGTCATCAAAAATTAGATTCTTATTCTTTATTCTAAATTTGTAAAAACTCAACAAACAGTATCACATGATTAACAAAACCCTATTTATTGGCTTACTATTATTGTCTTTTTGCGGATTTGCTCAAGACGATATGCCTAATGACATTAAAGAAGTCATCAACTGGTATCAAAAAGTAGATCAAAAAGGCTGTGAAGCGACCATCACATTTACTGTTGACCAAAAAGATGGTTGGCATGTATATTCTCAGGTTCAACCTGAGGGTGCAGTTGCCTATCCAACAGAATTTATTTTTAAAAAATCAGATGATTATAGTCTAGTAGGAGGTGTCAAAGAAATAGGTGCAGAATTGCACGGCGGCCAATTTCCGGAAAAGGCTTTTAATGGTAAAAAAGCAATTTTTAAACAAAAAATAAAAATCAACACATCAAAAGATTTTGTTCTACATGTTGATTATGTCTACATGGCTTGTAAAGAAGCTTGCTTTCCACCAACAGATGGATTGTTTGACATTAAAATTAAGGGGTGTAAAGCAGAAAAGACTGCTGAAGTATCTGAACCTCTACCTCAGGAAACAACAACTGAAAATGTTAACATAGATGTAGAAGATCAATCAGACTCACTTATTCAATCTCCAGTTGCCTTTGAAGCGTTTATTGTAAAAACATCAGATGTTGATTTCGAGTATCATTTAAAACCGATAGTAGACAGTCCTTGGATGCTATTGGCAGGAACTGGTGATTTGATTGTTGATGTAAATGGAAAATTTTCGGAAAAGGGGACATTAGTTTTACCCAACAAACTAAAAGACACTTTAATTAACAACAGTACATACAGTATTTGGCAGTCTGGTGACATAGTTCAGTCATTCAAAATAAATCCTAGTGATACAAACCAGTCAATTTCGAATACCATTAGTTTTAAAGCTGTTAATAGTAATCATGAATTATTTACTTCAGTTAAACAAAACGGAGAGTTATCTATTCAATCTGCTAGGGTTCAAGCCATATCTGATGAATCTAAAACCTCTTATTGGGGTATTTTTTGGTTAGCTTTTGCAGGAGGCCTAGTTGCCCTATTGACGCCATGTGTATTTCCTATGATTCCCATGACCGTGAGCTTTTTTACTAAAGGCAGTGAAGACAAAAAGAAAGGATTGTTTAGAGGAGTCATGTATGGTTTCTTCATCTTTTTAATTTATGTTTTACTAAGTGTTCCTTTTCACTTAGTAGACTCCTTGAATCCAAACATATTAAATAATATTGCCACAAATGGACCCCTAAATATTTTCTTTTTTATAATGCTATTTGTTTTTGGTTTATCATTCCTAGGCGCATTCGAAATTGTATTACCAGCAAAATGGACTAATAAAGCTGATACAAAATCAGACTTAGGTGGATTAGTTGGTATCTTCTTTATGGCATTAACATTGGCTTTGGTGTCATTCTCATGTACAGGACCTATATTGGGTAGTTTATTAGCAAATGCTGCTGGTGGTGGTGCATGGAATTTGACATGGGGCATGGCAGGATTTGGTGTAGCACTTGGATTACCATTTGCACTTTTTGCTATTTTCCCTAGCTGGTTAAGCTCATTACCACAATCAGGTGGTTGGCTTAATAATGTGAAAGTAGTTTTAGGGTTCTTAGAAATCGCTTTTGCTTTTAAATTCTTATCAAATGCCGATCTTTCAGTTCAAGCACATCTATTAGAACGAGAAGTTTTCCTTGCTGTTTGGATAGGTATTTTCGGTGCAATGACTTTATATTTATTCAATGGGTTTTCAACTAAACATGATTCACCAGTAAATGGAGGACTTGGAACCTTCAGAATATTAATTGCAACTTTGTCATTAATGTTTACTGTATATATGGTTCCAGGACTATTTGGCGCACCACTTAAATTAATTTCTGCATTCCCTCCTCCAACATCATATAGCGAAATTCCTTATGGTATTCATGGGCATGCACCTGAAGGTGGATCTGACGCAGAAGGCGGCATTCCAGAAGGTGCCGAATTTGAGCACGACTTAATGGTGTTCCATAATTACGATTTAGCAAAAAAATATGCAGATGAAATTGGAAAACCATTAATGCTTGATTTCACTGGTCACAATTGTGTAAATTGCCGAAAAATGGAAATCAATGTATGGTCAAATGAACGTGTGCATAAGCTCATGAGCAATGATTTTGTGATTGCTTCATTACCGGTTGATGAGCGCATCAAAATGCCTAAGGAAGAAGTCTCACCATACTCTGGAAGGACACTTAAAACTTGGGGAGATAAATGGGCTGATATGCAGTCAATATTGTACAAGAAAAATACACAACCACAATATATTGCACTCGATAAAGGTGGTCAAATCATGAATACTGATGCCACCTACCGTTCTCATGGTAACCCTGAAGCTTTTGAAGGCTGGTTAAAGGATGCTAAAACAGAATTTAAAAAACGTGGAGATGTAACCTTATTGCGCGGAACTGGTGTGCTCACAGCATTATGATTCTAAAGTGCTAACCTAACAAAAGTGCCTTTCTTAAGGCACTTTTTTTTTGCTTGGATTTTTTGGCACCTCATCCAATCCTTGTCCACCCCAAGGATGACATGTACTGATGCGTTTTATACCAAGCCATGTGCCATGCAGTGGACCCCATTCATGAATAGCATCAATAGTATAATTAGAACATGTAGGATGATAACGACATGAGCCAGGTAAGATTGGAGAAATGACCCATTGGTATATTTTCACTGGAAAAATAAAAATGGTTTTAAAAAACGATTTAATCATTTTACGTATTCTTGTCTAAGAACCAAGGCTATCCAGCCATCTTCGAGCTTTATAAATCCTTGGTCATAACAAAAGTAATACTTTCCTCCCTTTTTAGTGTTATAAACATTAGTGTGAAATCCAAAATTATAACCTTCCTCCAGTAAAACGGATTCTCTTATCTTAGCTTTTCCTTTAGGGTTGAAACGGGATAAGATTCGTCGGTTTTTTCGTAGAATATTATTAACCTTTCGAATGTAGGAAGAGGAGTCTTTATTATTATCGTTATGAAATAGATTTCGGCAATAACTACTACAAAACTTTTTATCTGCTCTTCCAAGCACTTCATTCTTGCAATACAAACATTCCTTTTTTAGCACCGAACTGGTCATCTACGATAAACTTAGCTCAATAAATGTAGTAAATTTTTGATAACTATCCCTATCTTCGTTTAAAAGTTAGACTTGAATCAAAAAATTGACATACAGGAATTACCCAAGTTTGGTAATTTAGAACTTTTAGCGAAACAAGTTGTTGAAGGATTCATTACTGGACTTCACCGTTCACCTTTTCATGGATTTTCAGTAGAATTTTCGGAACACCGGTTATATAATCCTGGCGAATCGACTAAAAATATTGACTGGAAACTATATGCGCGAACAGACAAACTATTTGTTAAACGATTTGAAGAAGAAACCAATTTACGTTGTCGATTTGTGTTAGATGTATCATCATCAATGTACTTTCCGGAATTGAGTAACGAGCAACCTGTTAATAAGTTAAACTTTAGTATTTATGCCATTGCAGCTTTAATTGAATTATTAAAAAAACAGAGAGATGCTGCTGGTGTGAGTTTATTTGACCATCATGTCATTGCTGAAACAGCTATTAAATCATCAAATAAACATCATCAATTAATTTACAGTGCGCTTGAGGAAGTCATGCTTCGTCAAAAAGAAGCCTTAAATAAGGACACCAAGCTCATTCAGGTATTACATCAAATTGCTGAAAGCACACATAAACGTTCATTAATAGTCATTTTTTCGGATCTATTTTCAACTGAAACTGTAGATGATTTAACTGAAGCCTTTTTACATTTAAAACACAATAAACATGAAGTGATTCTTTTTCATGTTTTAGATAAGGACAAAGAAGTCCAATTTGACTTTGTCAATAAACCAACAGAATTTGTCGATTTAGAAACTGGTAAAAAAGTAAAAGTACACCCTAATGAAGTGAAGATGAATTACCAAAAAGTAATTAACGACCGATTGTCTGCTATTAAATTGAAATGTTCTCAATTTAAAATTGACTATATTGAAACGGATATTAATCAAGGACTTGAATTTACCTTGCAGCAATATTTAATTAAAAGAAGCAAGATGATTTAAGAGCTTTGAGAAAAAAAAATACTTTTTTTATTTTTTTCATGGTTGAAATAAAAAAAATACATACTTTTGCCCCTCTTTCAACGGAAAGATTAATTGACCAAATGGTCTTGAAAATATTAAAAAACGGTCTGGTAGTTCAGTTGGTTAGAATATCGCCCTGTCACGGCGAGGGTCGCGGGTTCGAGTCCCGTCCAGACCGCTTTTT
>JBGCFR010000016.1:0-63689 GCA_045107045.1 Crocinitomicaceae bacterium | reverse complement strand
ACTAAAGAAGGTTATGAAGCGGATGATGTGATTGGTACGTTAGCGAAGCAGGCAGAGAAAGAAGGGTTTGATGTGTTTATGGTCACCCCAGATAAAGATTATGCTCAATTAGTTTCTGATAAAGTCTTTATGTATAAGCCTGCTAGAATGGGCAATGCCGTAGAAATTTTAGGAGAAAAGGAAGTCTTAGAAAAATGGCAGATTAAGCGAGTTGACCAAGTCATTGATGTTTTAGGTTTACAAGGAGATGCAGTAGATAATATTCCAGGAATTCCAGGAATAGGTGAGAAGACTAGTAAAAAGTTAGTGAAACAATATGGATCTGTTGAGGGTTTAATTGAGCATGCAAACGAATTAAAGGGCAAGCAAAAAGAGAATGTCATTAATTTTGCTGAACAAGGCTTAATGTCAAAATTATTAGCGACCATTATTTTAGATGTACCTGTGGAGTTTGATGAGTCCGCTTTGGTGAGAACTGAGCCGGATCATGAAAAAATAAAAGCCATTTTTACGGAATTGGAATTCAAAAACATGGCAAAAAGAGTATTGGGTGAAGAAATCATCATTCCTACAGCAAGTGCAAAACCGACATCAAGTGCTGGTCAGCTCGATTTATTTGGTACACCTCAAATGGAAATGGATGTTGAAGCTACTGAAGATAATCAAGGTACAGTAAAAACCATTGCTGATGTTGAAACAGATTATCAAATAGTGGTCACTAAAGAAGAACGCGCTCAGGTTTTAAAACTAATCATGGATGAAAAATCAGTATGTTTTGATACTGAAACGACTGGACTAGACGCGTTAACATGCGATATTGTTGGGTTAGCTATTTCATTTAAAAAAGGAACAGGTTTTTATATCGTGACTCCTAAAGGAGAAGAACAATCCATTTTAGAAGAGTTCAGCCCCTTTTTTGAAAGCGAATCCATTGAAAAAATTGCTCATAATTTAAAATATGATCTAAAAGTTATTGCAAAATACGGCATTGAAGTGAAAGGCCCAATTTTCGATACCATGATTGCACATTATTTGTTCAACCCTGAAGGAAAGCATAATATGGATTATTTGTCTGAATTATTCCTAAATTATCAGCCTGTTTCAATTGAAACCATTCTTGGGAAAAAAGGCAAAAATCAATTAAACATGGGCGATATAGAACCTGAAAAAATTGCCGATTATGCTTGCGAAGATGCTGATGTGACTTTTCAATTAAAACAAATTTTTCAAAAAGAAATTGATAAACCACATTTAAAAGATTTGTTCTACAATATGGAAATGCCTTTAGTGCCTATTTTAAAGGAAATGGAATTGGAGGGGATCAATTTAGATGTTGAGTTACTCACACAATTTTCAACTGATTTAGCAGCTGATTTAGAAAGATTAGAAAAGGATATCAAAGAATTGGCTGGCACATCTGACTTTAATTTAGATTCTCCAAAACAATTGGGTGAAGTACTATTTGATGTGATGCAAATAGATGCAAAAGCTAAGAAAACCAAAACGGGCCAATATTCTACAAGTGAGGATACTTTGCAAAAATTGGCTGACAAACATGAAATTATCCCTCATATTTTGGATTATCGATCACTCAAAAAATTAAAGAGCACTTATGTAGATGCCTTTCCAGAACTAGTAAATGAAGCTACTGGACGAATTCACACCCATTATATGCAGACTATTGCAGCAACTGGACGTTTGAGCTCAACCAACCCTAATCTGCAGAATATTCCAATCCGAACAGAGCGGGGGAGAGAGATGCGTAAAACATTTATTCCACGTGATAACAGCTACCAGTTAATGGCAGCAGATTATTCGCAGATTGAATTAAGAATTATTGCAGCATTGGCAAAAGAAGACAACATGATTAAGGCCTTTAATGATGGTTTAGATATCCATGCGGCAACTGCTGCAAAAGTTTTTGAAGTTGAAAACATAACAGATGTCACTTCCGATCAAAGACGATCGGCAAAAGCGGTAAATTTTGGAATTATATATGGACAGTCGGCTTTTGGATTAGCGCAGAACTTAGGTATTAAACGTAAAGAAGCTAAAGCAATTATTGATAGTTATTTTGAGCAATATCCTAGAATCAAAACATATATGGCCGAAACAGTTGAATTTGCCCGTGAAAACGGTTATGTTGAAACTATAATGCAACGCCGACGGTATTTAAAAGATATTCAATCGGGTAATGCAATTGTGAGAGGTTTTGCAGAACGAAATGCTGTCAATGCGCCTATTCAAGGGTCAGCTGCTGATGTCATTAAAATTGCCATGATCAATGTTGATAAAGCACTAAAGGAGGCCGGGCTAAAATCTAAAATGCTCCTACAAGTGCATGATGAATTGGTATTTGATGTAGCCAAAGGTGAAGAAGATCAATTGGCCAAGTTAGTGCAGGAAGGCATGGAACAAGCCGTAAAAATATCAGTGCCGTTAGATGTTGAGTACAAAATTGCTGAGAACTGGTTGGAAGCACATTAAGAACTGTGATTTCAATTCACTCAAAGATTACACCTAGTCAAGTATTTTTAAGGGCAATTTAGAATTATATATCTATATTTAAGAGATTTTAATCTCTTTGACGTGAAAAGACTTTTACTTTTTTTGTTTTGTATCTGCAGTATTTTTTCATTTTCACAAGAAAGAATAAAAGGGAAAATTATTGATCAAGAAACCAATGAAGCTTTACCTTTCACTTTTTTAATTAAAAAGAGTACCAATTCTGGCGCTATTACAAATACTGACGGTTACTTTGAAATGGTATGCCAACCAAGTGACACAATAACGATTAGTTTTATAGGTTATGAAACTAGCATAGTTCCGATAACTTATTTTATTGAAAAATCTGAGTTTTATATGAAACCAAAAACGAATATGCTCAGTTCAGTGAGTGTATTTGGCAAGGTTGATATTGATAATTATTTATCAGTTTTAAAAAAAGCAAAGAAAAAATTACTCGCATCTAATCCTTACCAATCAAAAACATATTTTACATTAGAATCTAATTATAACTCACATCCAATTGAACTGTTAGAATGCTATTATAATGCAACATTAAATAATCAAGGTATTGAGAACTTAGCATTAAAAAATGGTAGAATTGGTCTTGCTGAGTTGGGGACAAGTTATTTTGTGAGTTTGCACACCACTTATGTCATGGAAAGGTTTAATCTACTGTATAAAAATAATACAGAATTCCCATCAAACCCGCTTCACTTTTCTAATCGAAAAATTAGGAAGCGCTATGATGTCAAACTAGTCGGTTTAAATGATGATATATTTGTACTCGAATTCATTCCAAACCAAAATAAAAGCAGTCTTTTTTCAACTAAAATTTGGGTAGATCGAAAAGTGCAGCATATAGTGAAAATTGAAGTATGGCGAAACAATTTAAAAATGCACCCATTTGTCGAAATAGATGCAGGACATAAAATGGATAGCTTAAATTTTCGTTTGACCTATTCTTTCGATAATTCAGATAGACAATTATTAAACAAAATCGAGTTTAGTTATGATTTTGATTACGATAATAAGGTGACAAAGCGACGCATTTTTAGCGAGGGTATTTTTTTATTTTATGAAAAAGATTCACAATTTAATTTACCCTATAATTCTCTTGAAGAATTTTCATTATCTGACTATGATAAAATAGTTAGTCAACCATACAATCCTCAGTTTTGGAAATTTAATGAAGTATTGTCTCCAAGTAATAAGGTTAAAGAAACTAGACAATTTTTTGAAGAAAATGGACTACTTCTCAATTTTTCAAAATTAGAAAGTTTGAGTCCTATATTCAAAAATAGAATTGTGCCTTGGGATACTACTCGAATTTTGCTATCTGATTTGAATGGAGAGATAAACTATGAAATGAATGACAGAAGGTTAAAGTCAAATGCAAAGGCAATGATCAGGGCCGAATTATACGAATTTGTTTATGGCATTTATTTAGATCGAAATGAAATAGAAGATAGCATATTCTTTACGTCAAGTACCTTGATTGATACCCAAAAATCTTTTTATTTTTTAAGTCAAAATAAATTTACTGATTGTTTAATAAATTTGGTATTTGACCTTGTTGAAATTGAAAGGAGAAAAATGATTTCCAATTTAGAATTAAGTCATTGGTCATTAAACGAAGTCGATTCAATTTATACTGAAACTAGCCGCTCGGCAAAGCTTAAAGTTGATCAATTTATTAAAACAACTGAGCACGGTACTTTAGAAGATGAAATAATGGATTACGTCACTGAAATTGATTCTATTTTGACGATTGATAATACAGGATTAATTCGGATCTTTGAAAGGGATTATAACGATAGTCTAAGACTTTATTATATTGCTGAAATATATAGTATTGGGACTGCTTTGATAGAATTAGGCAAATATGAGGTCGCTTTAAATGTATTAAAAGTTGGTGAAAACTTTGGAAATGATTATCCATGGTTATACTATAATTTGGGAGTTTGTTATTATCAATTAAATGAAGTAGAACTCGCTTGTCAAAACTTTAAAGTGGCTGAGCAGAGTGGGGAGCTAGTTGAAGATTTATTTAAAGAATTGTGCTCGGTCTCTAAAAAGCAAAAATAAATTTCGTTAAAGTAGTTCAATAGATACTATTTTTAAATCATAGCATAATTTCATATCTTTAACAATATGAAAAAATTAATTTTATTTCTGGTTGTATGTCTTTCCTTAACACATGTGTTTTGTCAAAACTCAATTTTATTTTATAACGCTGAAGGAGAATTAGAAGCGAAATATAATAATAACAATAATGTCGTTTTTTGGCTAGATACTGCAGGAATGTTCCCTGTTTCGGGTTCACTCAAAATTCTCTCAGATTCAACAGTTTCTGTTGGCGATAATACTATTCATCTGTCGCAAATTGTTGGTCATAATATTAATAAATCGGAAGTCAGAACTGTTGGAGCGATAGTTTTTGGAGTGGGAACAATCATAACAACTTTAAGTGTTTTAAAACTTCGTCAAATCAATCAAGCCAAGACAGAAAACTTAGAACAATTTTTTAATAATGTAGGTGGAGGAATTTTAGCTTTAATGTCAGCTACGGGAGGTGCAATGTTAACAGGAATAGGTGTGATAGCTTTGTTAATAGGTATTAACCAAAAAATTGCTGTTTCTAAAAATCGGCCTATTATTGCCTAAACTTTTGTGCATACCTAAATAAGTTTAGTAAAGAGTCACTCAAAAATAAAGAATCACAAAGGGTCTTTTATAAGGTGGACTCTAAAATATTTCTTATCTTTAATAATATGAAAAGGTTAGGGGTTATTTTGACAACATTAATAGTTGTTTTTCTGCATACATCTAGTGTCGCACAGAATGCGGACCACAAAACCCTAGTTATTAAAAATAAAAAGTCGAATAAAGTAGTTTTATGCCAGGAAGGTTTTCCAGTGGTTATTAAAATTAACTCTGAAACTCCAAAAACCTACAAAGGAGATTTATTATTTGAAAATGATTCAACACTTAATTTAAACGGGAATAATGTACTTATTACTTCAGTTGAATCCATTCGTTTTACAAAAAAGACGGCAAAAGCTGCAAGTAGGATATTTTTTGGAATTAGTGCTGCAAGTTTCATTGGTACAGTGATTTTATTTAAAGGGGTGTCGAATCAAAGTTATTTGTTTGATGTTTTTTTGATGTTGGTCGGATCAGTAGTAACCTTTTCGATTTCAGTTGCCACTTTAGTTGCAGGAGTTGGTATGAGATTTAAAAAATATTACTCGGCTGAGAAATATACCATAAGTATAAGGTCTCTTAAATCGGTAAATGAATTTTGAAAGGTATTTTAATTTTTCTGACTTTGGCCTTGGTATTTTCGTCTCAGTTTGCAGTTGGACAAAAAGAAACAAAAATGGTTTTTGGCGATATAGTGGTCACTAATAACAAAACGAATAAAACGAAAAAAATTGGATCAAGCAGAGAAATAAAATGTTGGGATTATCAAAATAATTCCTACACGGGTGACTTAGAAATACTCAATGATTCAACTATCACTGTTGGCAATGAAGTGCTGTCAATTGATTCTATTAAACGAATAAGAAAGGTGAAAGTAGCGCCAATTGTTTTGGGTATTTCAGGCGTAGGTATTGGACTAGCAACAACATTTGCTGGAGCCGTTATAACAGTATTTGAATTTTTCCTTTCAATAATATCATATAGCAATTATTCACCAATTGTTGGGCCAATTGTCTTTTTTTCAGGAGCTGGTATTTTTACTACTGGTTTGGTCACTTTAGTTGTTAAGAAAAATTATCGTTCGAGCAAAAATGAATTTGAAATAGTGATTTGGCAATAAAATAATTTCAGAATAGCTAGGTCATTTTACCTTACTATTCTTAAAAAAGATGCGAATTCATTTAAGATTTACATTAAACCTCTTATTTTTGTTGGTCAATCAAATAATCTTATGAAAAATATAATATTTCTAATAGCAATAAGCTTTTTTATACTGCCAGCTAAAGCAGATGAGGGTATGTTTATGCCATTTAATTTAAAGCAAATTTACAAAGACATGAAAGCAGCTGGTCTGGCCATGTCATATAAAAAAATTTATCACGAAAAAAAGCCAAGTGTTTCAGATGCCATTGTATCGTTAGGGGGGTTCTGTACAGCTGAAATTATTTCTTCGAAAGGATTAATGCTTACCAATCATCACTGTGGTTATGATGCCATTCGTGAACAATCAACACCCGATAACGATTTACTGACAGATGGATTTTGGGCTAAATCGTTAAGCGAAGAAAGACCTATTAAAGGTTTAACAGCTTCAATTGTTGTAAAGATAGAAGATGTTTCTGACAGAATTAATGAAGCATTAACTGATGAAATGACAGAGACTGAACGAGGAAAAGTGATTAAGGATCTTTCTGATAAAATTGCTATGGAAGCGACAGAGGGGAATAGCTTCAAAGCTATTGTAAAGCCTTTTTTTGAAGGAAACGAATTTTATTTGTTTATTTCTGAAGTCTTTCAAGATGTTCGTTTAGTTGGGGCACCACCTTCTTCAATTGGAAAATATGGTGGTGATACAGATAATTGGATGTGGATTCGTCATACAGGTGATTTTTCTATGTTCAGAATCTATGCAAATACTGATAATAAACCAGCAGCATTTGCTATGGATAATAAGCCATATAATCCTAAACATCATTTACCAGTTTCAATAAAAGGTGTTGAAGATGGAGACTTTACTATGATAATGGGGTATCCAGGCAGTACTGACCGTTATTTGACATCAGACGGCGTAAAAATGGCCATTGAAAAAGATCAACCTTCGCGTGTTAAAGCGAGAGCTATGAAACTTGACATTATGAAAGCAGACATGAAAAAGAGTGATGCGGTAAGATTGCAGTATGCTTCAAGTTATGCGCAAGTCAGTAATTATTGGAAATATTTTATTGGTCAGACTGAGCAATTGAAAAGAAATAAAGTATACGACAAGAAAAAAATAATTGAACAAGCTTTTTCAAATTGGGTAGCTAGTAGCCCAGAACGCAAAAATAAATATGGAAATGTATTACCTGACATTCAAAGTGCTTACGAAGTATTAGGTAAATATAACCCTACCAAAGTATACTTCTATGAAGCTATCTATTCTATTGCATTTAACCAGTTCCTCATTCAAAATAGTAGGCTTTTTAAGGCACTGGAAGATAAAGAAGAGGGCGAGAAGTTTGAAAAATTATTAAGTTTCTATAAAATGAATGCAGAATCAACTTTCGAAGGGCTTAATTTGGCTACAGAGCAAAAGTTAGTTTCAAAACTATTAAAAATGTACCTTGAAGAAGTACCTAAGGGTCAATATTCAGGAGAGTTGATGAAAGTTTATCAAAAATCTAAAACTGATGTTGATCAATTTGTTGCCATGCAGATGGAGAATTCAGTGTTTGCAAGCAAAGAAAAGTATTTGAAATTTCTTGACAATCCAAGTTTAGAAGTAATGAAACAAGATAAATTATTTATGTTGATGAGTGATTTATTGAAGAAGTATCGAGAGATAAATGGCCTCGAAGAGTCGAAAAAAGCCAATGCTAAATTAGCCAAAGCCAATAGGTTATTTGTTAATGCACTGCGACAAATGAATCCAGATAAAAAGTACTATCCCAATGCAAATTCAACACTGAGATTATCGTACGGTAATGTTGGACGATACAAAAAGAGTGATGGTTTACTATATGATTTTTATACAACTATCGAAGGATTAATGGCTAAGGAGAATCCAGATGATGATGAGTTTATTGTACCTGCAAAATTGAAGACATTGTATCAGAAGAAGGACTATGGACGCTATGGGCAAGATGGAACTTTAAGGGTCAATTTTATTTCAAATAATGATATAACCGGAGGGAATTCAGGGAGTCCAGTAATGAATGCAAAAGGCGAATTGATTGGTTGTGCATTTGATGGCAACTGGGAAGCCATGAGCGGTGATATTGCTTTTGAGCATACATTACAAAGGACTATAAGTGTTGATATTCGCTATGTATTATTTGTCATAGAAAAATATGCTGGAGCATCAAATCTAATTAATGAGATGACAATAGTAGAATAGCTAAATGGTGGCTTTAGCTAAAATATTATCTTTTGCTAAAAGAAATGTGTTAATTATTTAGTTACAAAGAAAGTTGGAAATTTTGTTTTAAAAGACTACATTGCAAAGTAGGATTGTTAGTCCCCACTGCTCAGACATGCTATAAACAATATAAAAAAAGGAAACCTTTTATGTTCTTTGTCGTATCAAGAGTAGCCTAATTAATGCTTTTAATATGAAATTGCTATTATTTTCTTTTTTGAGTTTCATTTTTTTGATGAAAGGTTTTGCTTCAGATTTTGAACTGAATGCTTTGATCAAAAAAACAACTCCAGTTTTATCTAGTCCAATTTTATTTAGTGATTTACCAGCTTTTTACTCGGTTGAAACAGAAGACGAGGCTGCACTGCGCGATATTTCTTATCCAAGGTTGTTATTGTTAAATTTTGATGATATTCTTAATCGCGCTGAACCAAAAAATGTTAGTCATTCTGAAATTATGATGGCCATGACTGAATTTCAATTAAACACAATTGAAGGGGGAAATAAATTATTGATAGAATTAGATTATTTATCTGATAGTGAAATATTGATAAGGAACATGAATGGTAAGTTATTATCCAAACTTGTTGTCGGAGATCCTAACAGAGTGATGATTGAAGTTGACATCACAAATTTTCCTACCGGCGATTACACTGCCAACGACGGAAATACCACACTAAGATTTTCAAAAAAGTAAACTTGATCCTTTATCATTTTTTTAACCAAAAGGAGTGATTTTAGCGTAATTTTTAAATGTATTAAGTAATATGAGAACCTTTTTTTTACTTTTTATAAGTACAATAGCTTTTTCGAGTTTAAATGCTCAAATTATAAGTCAGTTTGATTGGGATTCTAATCCTGTTACAAATGCTACAGTTGGACCAAATGCTATTAGTGTCAGTTCATCAGCTGTTTCTGATGCAGGTGGTGTTGGAGGAACAAATGGTTTAAATCCAAATTTGTCAGGAACTCCAAAGTTGAATATCAACTTTACCTTAACAGGAAGTCCAACGTTTGATGTTCCTGGAATTGATTTTTCAATTGATTACCATAGGGAAGAGTCTGTAGCTAATTTTGTAAACAGAGGATCTAGTCTGATAATTGGTGCTGGAAATCAATTTAATGTAAGTTATAGAGTAGATGATGGTGCTGGAGGATTTAGTACGGTGTCATCAGGTAATGTTTATGCAATACCTAATGACGATACTTATAGAAACTATAGGTTTTATTATTTACCATCTACTGGTGAAGGATTTCTTTTGGTTGATGGTGTTCAAGTTTGGACAAATGATGGACCAGATAATAGAAATATGTATTGGACAGGTGCTGGCAATCTAGTGGTTGGAACTAACTTGGATGGCAGTGGTAATAACGATACGCATTTAGATAATATGATTATTGGTTCAATTACAAATTCGGCATTACCAGTATCATTGACAGAATTTTCGGTTAAATCAAAAAATATAACAGTTCTTATTGATTGGACAACAGCTTCAGAGACCAACAATGATTATTTTGTTGTTCAGAAATCAAAAGATGGTCAGAATTGGACAGACTTGATTAGAGTTAAAGGTGCTGGAAATTCTTCAAAAACGATAAGTTATAATTCTATTGATCGTTTTCCGTTTTATGGAACTTCTTATTACAAATTGTTGCAAGTTGATTTTGATGGTCAGCAAACAATTTACGGACCAAAATCCGTTAATTTTTTACAAGAAGATACCGAACTTAATACGTTAAAAGTGCGCCATGGTTTGACAAACCGGTTTATATCGGTCTATTCTAATGTCAAAAACTTCCCATTGCTAATCTACAGCAGTAATGGTGCTTTAGTAAAAAGAATTGAGTTAAGTAGTCATTCAGGTTCCGAAAAACAAATAGATATTTCTGATTTGTCAAAAGGTCTTTATATTATTTCAAATGGTTTTGAGAGTAAACGATTTGTGAAACAATAATAAGAATGATATACTTTTCTTTATTGAACTAATGGCTTATTATATGATCATAACGAACAAATAGTTTTTAGCTAGTAGTTTGTAAATATCTGTATATTTATAACTCTGAATTAACCAAGAACCATGAAAAAATTATTTTTAATTGCAACAATTCTATTTTTAGCTCTTAATCTAAACAGCCAAACCAATGAGTCTCCAATGTCAGCTTATCAGTGGAAAGGTAAAAAAACTGTACTAGAACCGGGTTACGTAGTTCTTAAATCTAGTAAAAAATTGGAAGGAAAAATCTCATTACAAGGCAAAAATGGAGGTGTTACTGGTGTTTATTTTGAAGGAGATGGCAAAGAAATCAATTTTCCATTAGCTGCTATGAAGGCATATGGCATTAATTCTGCATCCAATTCTGGGACTAAAGTCGCGAATGGAAATACTAGTTCGAGTAATTATACTGGACCGCTTGTTTGTGATAATAACGAAGAACTTTTTACATGGAGAGATATGGGGGTGCAAATGGGTAAGCAAATTAATAATACCAAACCAAGAAGCGGATATGTCATTAAAAGAGATGGTACAACGATAGAGGGTGAACTTCAAATTAAAAAGGTGGATGGACAAATTACTGAATTCGTTGTAAAAAGTAGCAATGGTAAATTTAAGTTGCCAACAGGTCAAATTGGTCATTATGGATTGAAAATGACAATGAAAGAACTGACTAAAGACGGCTCAAAAGCATATAATGATGAAGCCAGAAATTTTCATAAAGGCAGTATTCAATTGCCCAATGGTGAGTCTTTACAAGGATTTGTCGCATTTAAGAAAAAAACGCAGATCAATCCCAACCGACCAGGTGCTGGTGATAAATACAATGGGATGTATTTTGCTGCAAGTGAATCTGATTTTGTTAAAACGTATGTTGACGCAGAGGTACTATCAATTAATCAAAATATTAATGGCGTTGATGTGTTATATAGTCCTTATGAAGGTGGTTTTGTAAGCTCTACAACAATGGATGGTGCTAGATATTCAGATCAATCGAAAGCATTTAATAAAGGTGTTTTAACATTGGCAAATGGTGAATCTAGAACGGGCGAAATTGCAAAACCAAATAATGAAAAGATTAATTTTAGAAGCCCAGAAGGTATCATCTCATCATACCAACCAAATGAGGTTAAAAAAGTTGAGGCGAAGGTTGAAGGCCAAGAGACAGTATACATTAATGTTGATGGTTACTTTGTGGAAGAGTTTGTAAATGGAGATGCGTTTTGGGTATATGAAAACCCAAAACCCACTACTGTAAATCAAAGAAAAACGAATTTGGCAAATAGTATTCAAAGTGGAGCCGCCAGTGCCACATCCGCAGCAGTATTGCATAAAACAGAAAAGGATTTAGGAGTAGACATGAATTTGGATTCTATAATGAGAAGTAAAACAACTGAAGAATTGATTGCTGCTAGATTGCAAACTGCAAAAGCATATGGGTATAATTCTATCGAAGAACTGGATGCAGCGGGAGAGATTCCGAATGAAACAGTTAATAGACTTGATTTTGCAATGAGGTTGGAAATAGCAAGTAGAGACAATAGTAATGATATGGTTATTTATTACAAGGAAGTATTTGTAATTAATAAAAGTACGAATGAAAAGATAGTTTTATATAAAGACAAGTCCCATATGACTGAAAAATTAGAGGGAATATTAATGGGGTGTTACACATTTTTGGAGTTAGATAAGAAAGAACAAAAAGAGTTCTACGAATTTGATAATATTAGAAGGACATTTAGAACTTTAGAGGAATGTTACTAAAAATAAGTCTTATATCGTGCTTCTTCCTATTAAATTTAGTAGGTATATCTCAGCTAACTGTTAGTCAAATAGGTATTTTGCCAGAGCCAGTATCAAACAATGCGCAATGTAGTGGACATGTCAATGGTACATCATACCTTTATTCTTTTGGTGGTATTGATAGTACAAAAACAAGCCAGGGCATTCATTTGAGATCTTATAGATACCATACTGGAACTGGCAATGTAATTCAATTACCAGATCTACCAGATACTTTAGGTAAAATTGCTGCAGCGGCAAGTAGGATAGGAGATACCATATACATTACAGGTGGTTATCATGTTTTTCAAAATGGAAATGAAGTATCCTCTAATAAAATACACCGTTTTAATATCGTTTCTAATAGTTTTATAACTGATGGCCCATCAATTCCTCATGCTACTGATGATCATGTCCAAGTTGTGTGGCGTGATAGCCTGTTAATACTAATTACAGGGTGGAAAAATATCGGGAATATAGCTAATGTTCAGATATATAATCCAAGTTTAAATGAGTGGAGCGTTGGAACGTCCGTTCCTAATAATCATACATATAAATCATTTGGTGCTAGTGGATCAATAATTGGTGATACCATCTACTATTTTGGAGGAGCAAAATCAAGCGCCAGTTTTAATATTCAAAATGCGGTCCGTAAAGGTGTGATCAACCCAGCCAATCCTACTCAAATTGATTGGTTCTTTGAAGTAATAGATCCAGCTATAGTTGGCTATCGCATGGCGGCAACAAAAGTTGGGGAAACTTTACATTGGCTAGGCGGAAGCGCGGTCACATATAATTATGATGGTATTGCTTACAATGGTTCCGGAGGTGTTGAACCAATTAATAGAGATTTATATACTAATTCTAATCTTTCCTCTTGGTATTCAATTACTGTTGATGAATTGCCAATGGATTTAAGGGGCTTAGCAGATGCAACTGATTATGTTAAATATTTAGCAGGTGGAATGTTACCTGATCAAAAAGTGACTGATAAAGTTTATCTACTTCAATGGCATTCAGATTTTTTAAGTTCTCCTTTACCTAATAAAAGCGAACCGTTAATGTTATATCCGAATCCATTTGACAATAAATTAAACATTAGTACTGAAAGTCAAATTACTGAAATTGATATTTATAATATAGCAGGCCAATTGGTCTGGTCAAAACCTATTGGCAATTCCAAAGCAACTATTGAAACTGATGACTTTCAAACTGGCATCTATCTAGCAGTTGTCAAGCAGACTGGAAACATAACACATCAAAAAATAGTCAAGCGCTAATCTACTAGTCTGCTTTTAACCACTTCAATCTTAAACTCGCATTTTCTGTTTCAACTGGTTGCATTACTAATGTATCACCAATAAAATGGAATCGTCTTTGAACTTCTAGCCCCCAATCTCTTGGGTTTGAATGCGACAAACGCTTATGGGTAACAATAGTATTGGTTGAGTCCAATTGATAAGTACCCATGTAGTTATAATTATTGGTAATATGTTGGAGTGCTTCAATAGGAATAGAGTCCGTAAAATTAGGAAAGTGAGGCGTGTAATTTTCATAGCCTTTCGAAAACAGATGCAGAGCGACATGGTTATCATTGTCATACATTAAGTAACCACCCATGCCATCACGCCATTCTTGCCATTGGTTTAAACTGTCTTTTATTTCCATAATATGAAGCTGCCATAGACCTTGAATTGGAATTATATCAGTACTCGCTTTTTCTGGTTCTGAATGGCATGAAGCCATTCCAACGAGAAAGAAAAAGATGACAAATATTTGTTTCTGCATGTTGCAAATATAAGTTTTAGGTTATCGAATCTTCAATCTTTTATCGTAATTTTATGTCATGATTTGCGATTACTCTCAACGACTTTCGGAAGACATTTTTAAGATAGAAAAACTGGTTGGTCAACCTTTTTCATTGACTGAAAGAATTAAAATGGGAGGGAATGGATCGCCTAGATTTACCATAGAAAAAACCAGTGAACAAATAGGTGAAAAATTAACTACCTTCGATAATATAGTTTTTGGAAGTATTGAATTGAGACCAAATGGTATAATTATTCATTTTAAGAATAATCTTGTTCACTATATATGGACCATTCCGTACTATAAACTAACTCTGTATAGTACAAATTTTGAAAGCTTTCATGCGGACGGTGAATTTATCAGTTTTAATAAAACACAACTTGAACAGAAGCACCGTACTTTTTTGGGGAGATTACAAAACTATAGATTAAAATATTTGGAAATGCATTTTTCCGCAGGACCAAATCCAATCTAGAATTTATGTCGGAACAGTTATTGATGGCAAAAAAGCCAATTAAGAAGACATTACTTCTTATATTTAGATTAAATCAAAAAAGTATAAGCCTAGGAGTTTTTTGTTTGCATGTTAGCGCCTATTGTACCAAAGGAATATGAAGAAACATAATTATTTGTATCTACACTTTTGTCAATTGAAAAGGAAATTAATAACTGA
This sequence comes from Crocinitomicaceae bacterium, assembly GCA_045107045.1. Lineage (GTDB taxonomy): Bacteria > Bacteroidota > Bacteroidia > Flavobacteriales_D > Crocinitomicaceae > Putridiphycobacter. The sequence continues at coordinate 48,823 of JBGCFR010000016.1, read as the reverse complement.
AGAATAGAATTCTTAAAATCTATTCTTCAGTGTGATAAACTGAAAATTTAGACTGAAATGAAAAAGCAAGTAACCATATTTGTTCTACTGACCATAAATTTGCAGTTTTAGGACAGCACAGTCTCGGATTAAAAATTAATGGAGGACTTTCAAGAATTTCAAACAACATTGCCCCAGCAAATTCTATTGAAATTCCTCGATTTACTCTTTCTGGGCAAGCAGGTTTCTTTTATAGCTTACAATTTAGAAGTAAATCTGTTTTAGGAGTAGAATTGTTATTTAATCAAATTGAAGGAAAGGAAAAATTTGAATTTGACTTCACAGACGAAAATGGAAATAATGCAGGATATGCCACTGGGGCAACGTACAGACATATTTCTTACTTGAGTTTGCCTATATATTACGGATTTAAGCTTAATAATCTATTAGTCAATATCGGTTTTCAGACTTCTTTACTTCTAGCAAGTAACTCACAACTAAAAGGGCTAGCAACTACTAATAATGAGGTAATTAAAATGGACAACAAATTCGAATTACCTGTTGATAATTATGACTTTGGGCCGAGATTAGGAGTGTCGTTTCAGTTGAATGATATGTTTGCAATTGAAAGTACATACTACTACGGAATGAAAAATATAATAGAAAATTCTAATCCCCTCTTGGTATGGCGTGTTCAGCAAGTTACTTTAGGTCTTCGTTATATGTTCCAAACAAACACAAAGAAATAATAGAGAATTAGAACAGTTGTTAACAACAAATAAAACTGAGGGCTAGCTCTGTTCGGCATAAATACCTATTTTTATTCAAGCCTTGTCAACGATTAAGACACTGAATTAAATCGATAACCAATGAATAAATTTTTAACAATGATACTATTATTGCTTTTAGCAATTAATTGTCACGCACAGAATAAAGAAATATCTGATTTTATACCAGAAGGATTTGTGGAGTTCGAAAAACATTTTGGCGACCTAAACAAAGATGGACAAGAAGATTGCGTACTTATTGTTAAAGCAACGGATACAAATAATATAGTGATTAATCGATTTGATAAAAAAGTAGATAGAAATAGAAGGGGTATTATTGTATTGTTTAAAAGTGAGAATAGCTATCAACTTGCTGATAAAAATTACAATTGTTTTTCATCCGAAAATGAAGATGGGGGCGTTTATTTTCCACCAGACCTTTGGATTGAATTTCAAAAAGGGAACTTAGTGGTTCATTTTGGTCATGGTAGATATGGGTTCTGGAGATATGTTTTTAGATATCAGGAAGCTTGTTTTAAATTAATTGGATTTGACTCAAGCAGTAATCGTGGACCAATAATACTGAAAGAAACGAGTATTAATTTTTTAACAAAAAAGAAGTTAATTAGAGAAAATACTAACGAGGATGTGGAGCCAGGAGAAGAGGTTTTTCAAGAAACTTGGATTGACATTGAAATAGAAAACCTAATTCACTTGTCTGAAATAGTTGATATTGATGAATTAAATGTTTATGATTATTAAAGATATTGACCTTTTTATAGTGCTTTTTCGCTGAACCAAATTCAATGTGTTTCGAATAAGGTGTATTAAAAATTTTTAGTCTACTTCTTGCTTATCTCTTTCAATCTTGCCTCCAAAGCATACATATCATCACGTAAACTGGCAGCTGCGATAAAATCTAGCTTTTTCGCTGCTGATTTCATATCGTTTTTTACTTTGGTAATGGCATTTTCGAGTTGACTTTTACTCATGTAGGCTACTACAGGATCAGCTGCAACAGAACTTTGAGTTGGAATAGAGTAGTCTGAGATTTCTTTGTCTCCATCTGCCACTTTAGTTTGTCGCATGATTTGTTCAATTGACTTTTTGATTTGGTAAGGTGTAATACCATGTTTAGTATTATATTCTGCTTGTATTCCCCGTCTACGATTGGTCTCATCTATGGTTTTCTTCATGGAGTCCGTTACTCTGTCTGCATACATAATCACTCGGCCATCAACGTTTCTTGCCGCTCTTCCTACGGTTTGAACCAGGGCACGTTCAGAACGTAAAAAACCTTCTTTGTCAGCATCTAAAATAGCCACTAAACTGACCTCAGGTAAATCTAACCCCTCACGCAACAGATTGACACCAATTAAAGCATCAAAATCTCCTAGTCTCAATTGCCTTAGTATTTCAACACGTTCCATTGTATCTACATCTGAATGAATATAGCGACAAGCAATGCTGTTTTTATCTAAGTATTTTTGAAGTTCTTCAGCCATTCTCTTGGTTAAGGTAGTTACCAAAACACGTTCATCTTTTTCAATTCTTAAATGAATTTCTTCCATTAAATCATCAATTTGATTCTCAGATGGACGAATGGTTATTTCAGGATCCAAAAGGCCTGTTGGACGAATAATTTGTTCAATAATAACACCTTCCGATTTTTCTAATTCATAATTTGCCGGTGTGGCACTCACATATAAAGTACGTGGGGTAATCATTTCGAATTCTTCAAATTTTAAAGGCCTATTATCCATAGCGGCTGGTAATCGGAATCCAAAATCTACTAAATTGATTTTTCTAGCTCTATCCCCGCCATACATAGCTTTAATCTGTGGCAAAGTGACGTGACTTTCATCAATCATCATAATAAAGTCGTCTGGAAAATAATCGATTAAGCAGAATGGACGACTACCCGGTGGACGTTTATCAAAATAGCGTGAGTAATTTTCAATACCAGAACAGTATCCCAGTTCTCTAATCATTTCAAGGTCATAGGTTACACGATCTTCAATTCTTTGTGCTTCAATCGTTTTCCCTTCGTATTTTAGAAAGTTGACATATTTTCCTAGATCTAATTCAATTTCTTCTATCGCACCGTTGATGGTTTCTTGACTGGTAACAAAAATATTAGCCGGAAAGACTTGTATGGTTTCAAAATCTTCCATTTTGCTATTGTTTAACGTATCGAAAGTATAAATTTCTTCAATTTCATCTCCAAAAAAAGTGACCCTTAAACCATAATCTACATAAGCTAAATAAATATCTACTGTGTCTCCTTTTACCCTAAAGTTACCACGTTCGGGTGCTAAATCATTCCTAGAGTATAAATTTTCAACCAATTTGAGCAAAAATTTATTTCGACTAATAATATCACCCACTTTAATGTGAATAATGCTGTTTTCAAATTCAGCAGGATTACCAATTCCATAGATACAAGATACTGATGCCACAATGATGACATCTTTCCGTCCTGACAATAAAGCTGAAGTTGCAGACAGTCTTAGTTTCTCAATTTCATCATTGATAGACATGTCTTTTTCTATGAACAAGTCAGTGGTTGGCAAGTAAGCTTCAGGTTGGTAATAATCGTAATAGGATACAAAGTATTCGACAGAATTTTCAGGAAAAAATTGCTTAAACTCTCCGTACAACTGAGCGGCTAAGGTTTTGTTGTGAGATAGAATTAGGGTAGGTTTACCCAACTGTTTAATGACGTTGGCCATGGTAAAGGTTTTACCACTTCCTGTCACACCTAATAAAGTTTGATAATTTTGATCGTCATTAAAACCCGCTACAATCTGCTTAATAGCATCTGGCTGGTCTCCTGTAGGACTATAATCTGAAACGAGCTTGAATTCCATTTTAACCCACAGCTGAATATAATTGATACACTTTCTGATCTGTAAATAAAAATACTTCAGAAGTTATTTCTTGATTTTCTTCATTTACAATCAAATACTTTAGCTTATATATTTCTCCCTTTTGAGGAATGATTTCAACAATATCAATTGATTTTATTTTATTGAAATCAACACAGACATACTTCATGTCTGAATTTTTCCCGCAGAAGAATTCATTGACGAATTGAGTAGTATCACTTTTAAGCATTTGTGTCAACTGGTCGGCCTTGTATGTTGGTTCAACATGTTCTAAAAAATGATCCACAACATGACGTTCAATATAGGTCTCAATATGTTTTGAAAACTTAATGATGTTTTTTTTGTTGTGGGCAGTATCTCCTTCATATACAACAGAGGATCCACAGCTTAACAATACTGTACTAATGCAAAGAATTAAAATAGTTTTCATGAAATAAAATTTTGGAGTACGTTTTCAATAGTACTTGGGTTAGGGTAAAAGTATAACAATTTTTGAATAACTCGGTCAACTACTGCATCAGGGCATGAGGCTCCACTAGAAATAATAATATTTTTTGGTAATTGATCAGGAGGCATTAGGGTAGATGTTTTAACAGTTTTAGAATGAATGTCAAAATGATTCACAAGTCCAGCATCTGAAATTTCAGTTTCATCTTTTATGAAATAGGTTGGGAATTTCTGTTCTAGTAATTCTACCAAGTGAGTTGTATTAGAACTATTGTAACCACCGATAACAATTGCTATATCTGCAGTTTTATTCATGAGTTCGAGCGTTGCTGTTTGGTTATCGTTAGTGGCATAACACAACGTATCCCTTGTATTAGCAAAGTGATTTTTTAAATCGTTCTCACCGAATTTAGAAGCGTATTCACTTTGTAAATAATCTGATATGGCCTGCGTATCCGAAGCCAACATAGTCGTTTGGTTAATAACACCAATTTTTTCAAAATCAGTTTCAGGGTTAAATTCGTCTGATATAGCATGCCCAAAAACTGCTTTAAATTCAGATAGATCACGCCTTCCCATAATAAAATCTGCTAAAACTTTGGTTTCTGCCATGTCTTTTACAACTACAGATTTAGCATGTGCGCTAGCATGTGAAAAGGTTGCTCTTGTTTCTTCATGGTTGTTTTTTCCGTGAATAATTACTGTATGGTTATCATCACCTAGTTTTTGAGACCGATTCCATACTTTTTCAACAAATGGACAGGTAGTGTTATATTGTTCAGGAGCTATGCCTATTGAAGCCAATTTCTGCTCTATTTCAACAGTGGTGCCGAATGCAGGAATGATGACTATGTCATCAGCAGTTAACAACTTCCAGTCAATAATTTGATTTCCTTTCGTGTCTTGTAGAAATTGAACACCTCTCGATAGTAAATCTGCATTTACCCCCGGATTGTGAATCATTTCACTTAATAAGTAAATGCGTTTGTCAGGGTTTTCGTTAATGGCTTTGTAGCTAATTTCAATAGCATTTTCAACACCATAACAAAATCCAAAATGCCTTGGTATTATTAAGTTTAAATCATTGAAATTAAGAGTGGAAGGACTAAAGTCTTTCTTACGTGGGTCTTGTAGTTTTCTTTTGGCCTTTATTTTTCCAATTATTGGGGATCTATAATACTGAGGGATATCAAATGTCTTCATAAACTATATGTACAAATATACTATTTAGATGGTAATTGAATTAAGATGAAAATAGGAATTACTTAATTAAATAATAAGCTTATCACAAAAAAAAGTCATCAGTATAAGACTGATGACTTTTATAACTAAAAACAAAGGTTAAATTAACCAAGATAAGCTTTTAACATTCTGCTTCTGCTAGCTTGTCGCATTCTTCTAATGCCTTTTTCTTTGATTTGACGAACACGTTCTCTAGTTAATTCGAATATAGTACCAATTTCTTCTAATGTTAATGATGTTGACCCTCCTAAACCATAGTATAACCTTATAATACTTGCTTCTCTGTGTTTTAAAGTACTTAAGGATCTTTCAATTTCTTTTTCTAAAGATTCCTTCATTATTTGTCTATCAGGACTTTGTTTTTCAGTGTTCTTAAGTAAGTCATACATGTTTGATGAATTATCATCTCCAGAAACTAATGGTGCATCCATTGAAACGTGCTTACCTGCACTCCGCATGGCTTGATTAACATCTTTAATAGAGATGTCCATAACATCAGCAATTTCATCATTGGTTGGTGTTCTGCCTAAATCTTGTTCAATTTTAGCCATGGCTTTATTCAGTTTACCAATTGTACCAATTTTATTTAATGGCAATCTCACTACTCTTGCTTGATCGGCCAAAGCTTGTAAGATTGATTGTCGAATCCACCATACAGCATAGGAAATAAATTTGAAGCCCCTTGTTTCATCAAATCGTTTTGCTGCTTTTATTAGTCCTATATTACCTTCATTTATTAAATCTGACAATGTTAGACCTTGGTTCTGATATTGTTTAGCAACTGAAACTACAAACCTTAAATTGGCAGACACCAGTCTATCCAAAGCAACTTGGTCACCTTGTTTAATTTTATTTGTCAATGCCACTTCTTCTTCAGCAGAAACCATTTCTTGTTTTGCTATATCATGTAAATACTTATCTAATGAAGCAGTTTCTCTGTTCGTTACTTGTTTTGCTATTTTTAGCTGTCTCATCTCCTCTTAAAAATTAAATTATACTTCTTCCTTGTCTTAGTATATACGCAGGTTTGAACTAATAGGTTGGTTGGTAAATCCTAAATAAGTGTTAAAATTCAGATCTTACTCTTGGATATTATTTAAACATACAAAACTTTGACCCACAGTTTTTCTGTGAAAGTTTCACTATTCAATTATGAGGTTTGAATTTTAGTTCTTTTTCGAACTTTTTAGAATATCTAGATTTAGCGACTAGATTTATTTTCTATTAGCCTTCAATTCAGCTTTCTTTTTCTCAAGTTCTTCCCCTTTAAGTACTCTTCCCTCCCAAAAAAGCTTGGTGCCTTCCTGCGTGCCATCTGTATTGAAAAATATCCACCAACCGTGCTTGACAGCATATTTGTACCGCTCTAATTTTTCCATTTTACCATTGGCGTAGTAATACTTTATTGTGCCATTTAAATTGCCATCTTGGTAATTTCCTTCTGCCTTCAATTTTGTGTTTTGATGATATTCTTTGAATGTACCATCTAAAACATTGTTCTTGTAAAATTCATATCTAGCCACTACATATTTTCCATTAGATGGCTCATAGTAAATCACACGCTGTCCTTCAAGACTTCCATTAATATATGTTTCTTTACTTTTAACATTACCAACATTGTCGAAATATGTCCAAATGCTATCTTTTTTTTGATAGACGTATTTTCCTGCAGCTTTTATTTTTCCGGAAGTTTCGTGGTAGACCTGACTCAATGTAGTTTTACCATCTGTTTTATAATTTACTTTGGCTTGAATGCGTCCACTTTGGTAATAATAGGTAAATATGCCATAGGGCTTATCATCTTTAAATTGACCTTTGTATTTGTAGGCGGCTGTATTTTTGTAGAACACTTCCCAGGAACCTTGCTTTCTTTTTTGTGAATCAACCTGATTAACTTGGGCAATAATAGTGGAGGATAAGACTAATAATACACTAAGAATTTTATATTTCATTTTGTTCAGTTCTTAAATTTTTCGCAACCGCCTGTAAATTTTCAAAAATATAATTGGCTTTAGTCATTAGGTTACGACTATTTTTTAACATTACAGTTTTCATACCCAATTTTGTACCAAACTTTATGTCTCCTTCAGAATCACCTATCATTATTGATTTTTCAAAATCAATGTCAGGAAAATCTTGTTTCGCATGAAGCCCCATTCCAATTCCAGGTTTCCTGTATGGATCTCTGGATGTTGCCAATTGAGGTGCAAAGTAAATTTTATCTATTTTACCACCATAATTTTCTATTAAATTATTGATAAAACCATGTAAATGATGTAGGTCATCTTCAGTCATTAATCCTTTACCTATGCCTTGTTGATTAGTCACTATAACAATTCTGCCAAATAATTTGGTAAAATATGAAATGGCATCAGGTACACCATCAATTATTTTAAGTTCATGAACCTCTTTAACATAATCATCAATAATCTGATGATTTATGACACCATCACGGTCTAAAAAAAGCGTCCATGATTTATCAATATTTAATTGATTCAGTTGTTTCATATTGTAAAACTATAAAAAACGAATGGTTTGTAAGTCAAAACTATTTTCAATTCCTTCTAGGTTCTTAATAATTAATTTTCCATCTTCTGAAACACCTTGGATTGCACCTGTAAATAGTCCATTTGTTGTGCTAGAGTATTCAGACCATGTATTTATTTTATAGAGGTTTTTTAAATATTGTTTCTTGATTATTTTAAAGTGATGATTGATTAATAAATCAAAATTGAAGTCCAATTCAATAATTAATTTCTCTAGAAATAATTCTATTTCAATTTTCTTGCCAGTTTCTAAGGCTATGGAAGTTGTTGGCCGATTGATTTGAAATTCCGTTTGATTAATATTTAAGCCAATTCCAATAACAGTTTTATTGATGTTTCGTCCCTGAATTTGATTTTCAATTAATATTCCTGCAATTTTATGATCATTTACAATGATATCATTTGGCCATTTGATTTGAGACCTTATATTAAAATCGGCTAAGGTTGCGCAAACAGCCAAAGAAGTCATCATATTGAGATAGAATACTTTTTGTGCTTCAATTTTTGGTGCTACAAATATCGAAGCGGTTAAATTTTTCCCAGGAGAAGACACCCATACGTTTCCTTTTTGTCCTTTCCCTTTTGTTTGAGATTCTGTTATAATTGTGAAACCATTTTTTTGATCCTTTATTTTTAGCATATCCCACAACAGGTCGTTGGTTGAAAGTGTTTGTTTTACTTTCAGAATAGAATAGTTAAAATGCCTTAAATTCATTGAACAAAAATGCTGATTTTATCTATTAAATGAAACAAAAGGATTAATTTTGTACACCAAATTAAAAAACATGGTTAAAAAAATCACTGAGACGGAAGTAGAGACTAAAATTTTAGTCGATACTATTGTTGAAGGTATTCAGGAAATCAAAGGAAAAGATATTACTATACTTGACCTTAGAAAGATTGAAAATTCAGTCTGTGAATATTTTATTCTCTGTTCTGCAGACTCTACTATTCAAGTGGATGGTATTTCCAAAGCGGTAGTAAGACACACTCGAACTGAAATTCAAGAAAAACCATGGCACAATGAAGGTTCAACAAACTCTGAATGGAACTTATTAGACTATGTTTCGGTTGTTGTGCATGTTTTTTATAGAACAACAAGAGAGTATTATAATATTGAAGGACTTTGGGCAGATGCGAAAAGAACTGACATACCAAATTTAGACTAAGACAAAAAATGGCAAAAAAAGCAAATACACCCAAAGGAGGATTTAATTTTTACTGGATATACGGTATTGTAGCGGTAGTGATATTCATGTTAATGTTAACTTCATCTGGAAGTACAGGAAAAAAAATTCAACCAAATGACTTTTATATGTTAGCTGATAAAGGGCTAATAGAAAAAGTGGTTGTCTTAAAAAATATTGAAAAAGCTGAAGTTTATATCAAAGATGATAAGTTTTCTGAGTTGCAAACTTTGAAAACGGAATGGAAAAATATAAAAGGACAGAAGTCAAGTCCGTTTTCGGAGAAAACAGCGGATCTATACTTTACCACACCATCTATTGAGAATTTTGAAAATAGACTACAAGAATTAGAACCTATTCTAGATCAGAAAGGACCAGATTATGAATTTTCAGTAGAGTATGACGAGCACCATGATTACTTTTCGGAAGTGCTGAGCTGGCTATTCTTACCGGCTATTTTAATTTTCTTTTGGATATTCATGATGAGACGTATGGGCGGTGGTGGAGCTGGTGGTACTGGTGGAGCTGGTGGTATTTTTAGTATTGGAAAGTCAAAAGCAACAGTATTTGAAAAAGGAAAAGGAACCAATGTAACCTTTAAAGATGTTGCAGGCCTTGAAGGCGCTAAGGAAGAAGTAGAGGAAATTGTTGATTTTTTAAAGCATCCAAAAAAATATACAGATTTGGGGGCAAAAATTCCAAAAGGAGCGCTTTTAGTTGGCCCTCCCGGAACAGGTAAAACTTTGCTGGCTAAAGCTGTTGCAGGTGAGGCAAAAGTTCCATTCTTTTCACTGTCAGGATCTGATTTTGTTGAAATGTTTGTTGGGGTAGGTGCATCAAGAGGGAGAGATTTATTTAAGCAAGCCAAGGAGAAAGCACCATCAATTATCTTTATTGATGAAATTGATGCCATTGGTAGAGCCAGAGGTAAAAATGCTAATATGGGTTCTAATGATGAGCGTGAAAATACGTTAAATCAGTTATTAACTGAAATGGATGGTTTTGGAACTAATTCTGGTGTTATTATTTTAGGCGCTACCAACAGAGCTGATGTATTGGATTCCGCATTAATGCGAGCAGGAAGGTTTGATAGACAGATTTATGTTGACATGCCAGATTTAAATGAACGTAAGGAAATTTTCGAAGTGCATTTAAAACCATTAAAGTTAGAAAAAGCTTTAGATGTTGATTTTTTGTCTAAACAAACGCCTGGTTTTTCAGGGGCTGATATTGCAAACCTTTGTAATGAAGCGGCCTTAATTGCGGCCAGAAAAAAGAAAGAATCTGTTTCAAAACAGGATTTTTTAGATGCAGTTGATCGAATTGTTGGAGGTCTGGAGAAAAAGAATAAAATTATCACAAAAGAGGAGAAAAAGACAATAGCATATCACGAAGCTGGACATGCAACTACTTCTTGGTTGCTAGAACATGCTTCACCTTTGGTGAAAGTTACAATTGTGCCAAGAGGTAAGTCGCTAGGAGCGGCTTGGTACTTGCCTGAAGAAAGGCAAATTACAACAACTGAGCAGTTATTAGATGAGATGTGCTCCGCTTTAGGTGGAAGGGCCGCTGAGCAGATAATGTTTGGAAAAATATCTACTGGTGCCTTAAGTGATTTAGAAAAGGTAACTAAGCAAGCTTATGCTATGGTTTCAATGTATGGATTAAGTGATAAATTAGGTAATATTAGCTATTACGATTCTCAAGGAAATCAAGGATTTACAAAACCTTATTCTGAGGAACGTGCTAAGTTGATTGATCAGGAGGTAACGCGAATGATTGAAGCTCAATATGACAGAGCAATTGCTATTCTAACTGAAAATAAAGATAAATTGACTAAATTAGCTAATGAACTTCTAGAAAACGAAGTCATTTTTAAGGATAATTTAATAGAAATTTTTGGAAAGAGAGAGTGGGATAAAGAAGAAGAGCCATTATTGAGTGATATAAAAATTGAGGAGCCAACTTCAGAATCAACAATTCAACAAGAAGATTTAAAGACTGAAGATGAAGAAAATATTTCAGAAACTGAAGGGCTTTCTGACGGAACTGAATCAAAGCCAAGTCAAGAGGATTAAGAATCGAACACTGGTGTATTCTTCTTCGCAGTATTATTTAACTCAACTAGTTGCAGGCAAGTTAGAATCAAATGGTGTTGAGTCTATAATTTTGAATCTAAAAGATTCCACATACAATAATTTTGGAGGTGTTGAACTTTACGTTTTTAATAAAGATGTACTAAGAGCCAGATACATAATTGATCAAATAGAAGAAGAATAATATGTTACAACGAGCAATTACAGGAGCAATTTTTGTCGCAGTCTTAGTAGGTGCAATCTATCTTGGGGGTTATTATTTTCATGTTCTTTTTGGCATAATTGCATTGGTAAGTCTAAACGAGTTTTACAACCTTTTTCCAAAGAAAAAATTGTCTCCAAATACTGGTTTTGGCTTACTAATAGGAATGCTATTATATGTAATGGCTTCTTGGACTATATCATATAACCTTGAAGTCAAATATTTGTTGGGTGTATTAATTTTAAGTTTTCCTTTATTAGCATTTGCAGAGTTATACCGAAAGCATAAGTCTCCATTTCAAAATATTGGTGTTACAATTTTGGGGTGGGTTTATATTATTTTACCACTTGTTTTATTGCATCAATTGATGTGGAATGAGAATATGGAAGACTGGAGCAATTACTTGCCAGTTTTAAGTGTTTTTATTTTAGTTTGGACAAGCGACACTTTTGCTTACTTAGTTGGTAAAAACTTTGGTAAACATAAATTATTCGTAAGAATATCACCAAATAAATCATGGGAAGGCTTCATAGGAGGATTGGTTTTCGCATCACTTGTTGGTTACATCATTGCCCTAATTTCAGATTCTTCTCCAGTTTTTTATATTGGTTTGGGGATTATGATTGCCAGTATTGGTACATTAGGTGATCTAGTTGAATCTATGCTTAAAAGAAGTTTGGGCATAAAAGACTCAGGAACAATATTACCAGGCCATGGTGGATTGTTAGATAGAATAGATGCCGTTTTATACGTCATCCCTGTTGTTTACTTATATTTCATAATTCAATAAGTTTGGAATAAAATTTGCAATCCTGTTAGGAGGAATGTGTTCATTTTCTTAAAAAATGATAATTTTTGAACCAAATGCTCATATTATCCGTATTTTTAACAAAAACTAAAACGAAAAAAAATGAAAAAAGTATTAATGACCCTTGCACTTGTTGCTTTTATTGGAGGAACTTCAACTGCATTAGCACAAGACGATAAGAAAAAGGAAACAACTAAAACAACTACAAAAAAGGCAGCGTGTTCAAGTAAAAAAGCGTGTTGTGCAAAAAAAGGAGATGCCAAAAAATGTGCTCCAAAAGCAGCTGTGAAATCTACTTCAAAGGCGGAAATGTAATTTACCCCACCATAAATATTAAGCCTGTTGTCTTTTGATAACAGGCTTTTTTTATGTTGTAAAAAGTTGTTGATTAGTAGCCCACTCGGTCCAGGAGCCATCATAAATAGACTTTTCGTTATCCAGAACCAATTCAGCGGCTAATAATATAATACAGGCAGTTATTCCAGAACCGCATGAAAATACCAGTTTTTTGTTTTCTACATCAAGTTTAGAAAATAATATTGTTAGTTCTTCCTTTGTTCTATAAAAACCATTTTTTAAAACTTTGGAATAGGGAAGATTACCACTATTTTTAATATGCCCACTTTTTAATGCAGGTCTTGGCTCAGCTTCAACACCATTAAACCGATCCTCTGATCTTGCATCAATAATACAGTATGAGTTATTTTCAGAAATGGCCAACATATCTTTGTACTTTTGTATGTTACCCCTTTGATATTGCACTTTAAAATCCCCTTCAATATTCCCCTTAGTTTTTAAATTAGAAAGTTGAAAATCTTCTTTTCTCCAAGCTGGTAATCCGCCATTTAATACATACACGGATTCATGCCCCATACTTTTAAAGAGCCACCATGCTCTAGGACTAGTAAAGACTCCTCTGTTGTCATAAGTAATGATAGTGCTCTCTTTATTAATACCTAGTTTTTGACAATTTTTCTCAAATTTTTCCGCTGATGGGATGGTATTTGGAAATTTCGAAGTATCATCAATAAAATCTTTCCTTAAGTCGAACAGAATGGCATTAGGAATAGAAATTTGATCAATTATAAAATTTTCCGATCTATCAGCATATATCGAAGCATCAAGAATAATAAGTTTAGATTCATTAAGATTGTTGTTTAACCATTCAGCTGAAACGATTGGATGAGTCTGTTTTATCATATATCAAATATAAAAAAAGTCTGCCTTTTGAGGCAGACTTTTATTAATTGAAGGGCAATTGCGTTAGTTATTCACCTTCAATTAACATTGGCACTTTACCATTTGTTATAATAACTTTAGAGTTTGGAGAGTTTGACAGTCCATTAAATGCCTCAATACTTCTTATTTTAATTATTTCATCTGTTAATCCTTCTGAAAGTATAATTTGCGCATCTCTAGATCCCGTTGCTTCAATTATTTTTCTGTCTGCTTCAAGTTTTTCCTGTTGCAATAAAAATTCCATTCGCATCACATTTTGTTCTGCTTGCAGTTTTTGTTCTATTGAACTGGCAAGGCCTTTTGGAAGCTGAATGCTCTTCATGAGTACATTTTCAATAATTATACCTTGCTTTGATAGTGTTTCAGCCATTTTTTCCCGGATTTTTTCTTCAATAACAGTTCTCATTCCTGAATGCATATCCTTTGCAAAGAACTGAGCACATACATCAGCTGAAGCTGATCTAAATATATTAGCAATTATTGTTTCATAATTTAAACCTAATGAACGTATTACCTCCGTAACTTTTTCTTGATCTAGCTTATACAGTATTGAAATTTGGGATTGGATACTTAGTCCTTCTTTACTTGGTAAACTAAGAGCAAGTTCAAGGTTGTTCGTTCTAATAGAAAGTTTCAGTACTTTACTTACAAATGGGTTATACCAAATAGAACCTTCTGTGGTTGCATTGTCATTTAACTTACCAATACTTTGTTTGATTCCTACTTCACCTGGTCTAATTACCACACAACTAGAAAATAGTGCTGAAATAATGAGGGAATAAATAATTTTCTTTTTCATATGTCTATTGTTTGTGTTCAACAAATGTAGAGACTATAAACCATAAGTTTTTATTTATTTTTATAATGAAATACATAAATAATATTTATGTAATGTTGACTTTTTCGGATTGCACAATATGAGATGTCTTGTCAACCCTATACTTAAAAAAATATTAATGTCCTAAATGAGTTGAAAGCAGTCAGTTTTATTAATAATATGGAAGCATGTGTTTAACTTTTTTTAACTAAATATTAGGCTTAATGAATGATGCAAGCGGCTATTTTTATTTATAATTACTTTGGGTATTGACATTAATTTTAATCTAGAAAATAATAAAGGTCTTAATCAAATGGATTAAGACCTTTATAGTATTGAACTTATCTTATTCTAATGTTTAAATACCCAGGCACTACTTGAAGTTGATCTCATATTAGAAAGATCTGATTTAGCATCTCCCAAGTTACTATATTGCTTTAGGGAAACTAAATACAATCCATCAAATCGTCCAATAATAGAAGCATTGAAACCTTTACTATTCATGTCAGAAGTGTATCTCTCAGCATTGCTTTTTTCTGAAAAAGCGTTTCCAATAGCGTGATAATTTCCAGTCGCTGAAAAATCGGACTCTGATTGGTTTGAATTTGGAGGTGTATTGTTTTCTGGAACTTCGTTAACCATTTGATCTTCTGCAGCTACTTCTTCAGATCCAGATTCTTGAACGTCTTCAATTTCAACAATTTCTTCCATGTCCTCAATTCCATTTTCAATATTTTCATCTTGAACATTTTCAGCATCTACGCTTTCACTACTTATACTATTCATTACTGATGCAATTAAGAGAGAATCGTTCAATCCATCACCATTTGAATCACCATCAATTGCTTCAAAAGTATCATCAATCCCGTTCTTATTTACATCTTCACCCAAAGTTATATCTGTATCCGCATAATCAGGGATTCCATCAGCATCAGTATCTTCCATTTGGTTTTTAATATGATTTAGTAAAGCAATTTTTGCCAAACTATCATCAATACAGTCTTTATTCATATCCGAGCCTAAAGTGATACTTGAGTCATATTGATCATCTATACCATTATCATTTTCGTCAACTCCTCCTGTCGAATTAATATCTGCATAATCCGGAATTCCATCCTCGTCTTCATCAGCCATTGCTAGCGGATCAACCTCTTCTTCAACTCCGGTCATCATCATTGCTGTTGCAAATGCATCATCAATGCCATCATGATCCAAATCTTCGCCATGCGTATAATCTAAATCAGCTAAGTCATCAATACCATCTCCATCTTCGTCTGCCCCCCCGGTCAAGTCAACATCTGCAAAGTCGGGAATTTGATCCCCATCAGCATCTGGATAATTATTTACATTTTCAATTTTAGATGTTTTATCCCATCCTAAAAAAGTCATTATTTTATCTCTAAAGAAATAGGCAGCTACTGCTAACCCTATTAAAAGTAGTAGTAAAATAATTGGCCACCACCTTCTTTTTCTCTTTTCTTCTACATATTCTGCAGTTACTTCAACAGATTCCTTTTTGGTTTCCACTATTTCCTTTTGGACTGTATCATTAGATGTATTTGAAACAATTTTAGGCACTTCAGGAAGTTTTTCTTTATCTGCAACAGGAGGAACATATGTGTTTTTAACTTTTTCCGTTACTTTTTCAACGGTTTTTTTAGTTTTGTCCGCTACTTCTTCAACAATATCAGATGTTGCTTTTGCGCCAGATTTAACTGCATTTGAAGTTTTATCAATAGTAGTTTCTACAATATTAGCTCCTTTTTTGATTGCTTCCGTTCCTGATTTAGTTACTTTTTTTGTTGAATCTTTTAAAATTTCTCCTGTCTTTTTTGCAGTTTTTAATGTTTTATCTTTTGCTGCACTTGCTGTTTTTGTAGTGGCTTTTATTGTGTCATTAGCTTTATCTTTTGTTTTACTGACTACTTTACCAGTCTTACTAACTGCATTGCTTGTTAGTTTAGCACTTTTCTTTACTGCTTCTTTAGCTTTGCCTTTTACAGTACTTTTTGCATCATTAGCCAGTTTGGCACTTTTTTTAATAGTTTCTTCAGTTGCTTTTTTTACTGTTTTTTCAATAACTGTTTTTTTGCTGTCTTTAGCCATAGTGAAACTCATGTCTCCATTTTTGTCCTTGAAAATTGTTCCAAACTCAAAAATGTCATAAGTTTCTCCTTTGTCAACGGTCGATTTGATTTCACTTGTGAATTTAGACACCTTATTTTGTGCCTCTGTTTTATCAATCCCTTCAGCTGATGCGATAAAACTAGCAAGTGCACCATCATTGAAGGTTAAATGCGGGTTGAATTTGATTTCACCATTTTTTCGATTAGTTACCATTAAAGCACCAATTCCTGGTAGAATTAGAGAACTATGATTTTTTAAAATTTCAATTAGATACTTGTTCATAGGATTTTGATTATGCTTTAAAAAGCTTGATTAAGGTTAAAAGTTTGGTCTAATCTCACACCTTTTTCTGTGTGTTTTAGTGTGCAACATTCATTTTGGAAATCATGCTCCAAGAATAGAATAAATTCGGAGTTGGCTGCATGATTCAGAAATTTTTCTTTTTCTGTCATTGTAATTAAAGGTCTAGTATCATATCCCATTACATAAGGTAAGGGAATATGTCCAGTACTTGGCAGAAGATCCGCCATAAATACGATTGTTTTGCCTTTATAGTTGATATGTGGAATCATTTGACTCTCTGTATGGCCATCTACAAATAAAAAATCAATATTTGGAAATACATTGGTAGTGAAATCATTGGTTCTATCAATGAATTTCAACTGACCACTTTCCTGAATTGGAAGAATATTTTCACTTAAAAAAGATGCTTTTTCTCTTGGGTTCGGCACAGTAGCCCATTGCCAATGCTGTTTATTACTCCAATAGGTTGCATTCTTAAAAAATGTCCTAAATTGTCCATCTTTATTTCTTGCAATAGCTCCACCACAATGATCAAAATGCAGATGAGTTAAAATTACATCTGTAATATCGTCAAGACTAAATCCTAAAGCTTCAATACTTTTTTGAAGTGTATAGTCACCAAAAAGATAGTAATAGCTGAAAAATTTTTCTGTTTGCTTATCCCCAATTCCAGTATCAATTAACATTAGCCTGTCCCCATCTTCAATTAAGAGGCAACGCATACTCCAAGAGCACATATTGTTTTCGTCGGGTGGATTTGTACGCTGCCAAAGAGATTTAGGAACAACACCAAACATAGCGCCGCCATCTAGTTTAAAATCTCCAGTATTGATTGGATACAATTTCATGCTTCAAATCTTTTGTCAAATATGCAAAAAAATGTCGAGAAAACGCTGTTCTCAATTCAATAAATAGCCTGTAAAAGGGATCTTGACTAAGAAAGAAATGTGTAAAAAAAAAGAGTACTAATTAACATTGTAATACTATAATTGCTGACCTTCGATAAAAAAAAGGTATGCATGTACATTTTATAGCCATTGGTGGAAGCGCTATGCACAATTTAGCCATTGCTCTTAAAAGAAGTGGTACAACTGTCACGGGTTCTGATGATGAAATTTTTGAACCTTCAAAAAGTCGCCTAAATGCTCATGGACTTTTGCCAAAAAAATGGGGTGGGATGTTGGCCGGATTTCAGATGATATTGACGCGATTATTTTGGGGATGCATGCTAGAAAAGACAATCCTGAGTTATTAGAAGCAAAAGCTTACGGTATCAAAATTTATTCTTATCCTGAGTTCGTTTATGAAAAAAGTAAAGAACAGACTAGAATTGTAATTGGTGGCAGCCACGGAAAAACCTCTATTACAAGTATGATACTGCATGTCATGAAACGTTTAAGTGTAAAAACTGACTTTCTTGTTGGTGCTATTTTAGAAGGGTTTGATTGTATGGTTCAGTTTTCGGATGCCCCTTACATTGTAATTGAGGGTGATGAGTATTTATCTTCACCGCTTGATTTGAGACCAAAATTTCATTGGTATAAGCCACATATAGCCTTGTTGAGTGGAGTAGCGTGGGATCATATTAATGTATTTCCAACTTTTGAAAACTATGTTGACCAATTTAAAATTTTTGCGAATGATGTTCAGCCAAATGGGAGTTTAATATATTACGAAGGAGATGAAGTTTTAGTGAATATAGCTGATGATTTACATAGTATTAATAAGATTCCATATGACACTATTGACTATACAATTGAAGACAATTTAACAACTGTATACCTTGAAGATAAAAAGTATCCATTACAAATATTTGGAGAACATAATTTACAAAACCTAAATGGGGCTCGCTTAGTATTAAATCAAATCGGAATTAGTAATCATGATTTCTTAAGATCAATCCAATCTTTTACCGGAGCAGCAAAACGTTTGGAGACAATTGCTAAGAGCAATGAGACAATTGTTTTTAAGGATTTTGCCCACTCGCCCTCTAAATTAAAGGCGACAACCAAGGCTGTAAAATCGCAGTATAAGAACCGTAAATTAATTGCATGTATGGAATTACATACTTTTTCTTCTTTAAGAAAAGACTTTTTAGCTCACTATAAAAATGCTATGGCTGCTGCTGATAAAGCCTATGTTTACTTTAGCCCAGAAGTAGTCAAACATAAAAAGTTAGATCCAATTACAGTTGAAGACGTTGCCAAAGGTTTTCAGTCGGACAATGTCACTGTTTTTACTGATTCTGAAGAGTTATTTAACTTGTTAGAAAAAGAAGTAGTTGGGCACACTAATTTATTATTAATGAGCTCAGGAAATTTTAATGGTATTGATTTAGACGACTTTGCTCAAAAACTCATTCAATAACTATGGATAATTTTACTGAAGTATTAATGGCCAGATATGCCGAAACCAATAATTATGGAAGGGTAAATGGCATGGAATTGTTGTCATACAAAAATGGATATATTGAATATCGTATGATAATTACAAAAGATCATTTAGCCACTCCGACCACTGCTCATGGTGGTATAATTGCAGGATATATGGACAGTGTTATTGGTGTGGCAGCACTAACTGAGTCTTCAAAAAACATGAATTTAGTATCTACGGTTGAATTCAAAATAAATTATTTAAAGCCAGCAAGAGTTGGTGATGTGCTGCTTGGCATTGGAGAAGTTGTATCAGCAGGAAAACGAATTATTATTGCGAAAGGTGAAATTAAGGATGAAAAGACTGGGGATACAATAGCCATTGCAACAGGTACTTTTAACGCATATCCATATCAAAAAAGTGGAATGACCTTGTGAAAATTGGATCAAAAATTGGCTAACTTTTTATTCTTTGGTCTCTCAATTTCGTATTTAATACTATACTTCTGAGATTTTGAAGATGCTAAGGATTTTTTCCAAGTTAAGGTACCACTCGTGCTATCTAATTGAGCACCTGAAATTTTTAGAACATCTACTTTTATCCCTTCTTGACCCGATACAGGCACTTGATCCTTGAGGATAATATCAACACTGGAATTTTTCCTGTTTTTTATTAGTAATTCAATTTCAATTGTAGTTCTTGCTATATTGCCAATAATCCTTCTGTGCTTATCAGATAGCTGGTCCACTTTGCGTCTGTCAACAATTATGTCGTTGTCTTTTCCTAACATTAAATCTAATTTAGAGACTAGTGCTTCAGGATTGATAAAGAGTTTACCAACATAAATACCTTCTAAAAAGATATTCGCAAATGCGGGTATTAGATCATACTGCTGATGTCTTTGAATTTCAGCGACTAAATATACATTTTGATCATATTTAGGAACTGCATAATATTTGTAGTCTGTTTGCATCTTAAAATTATCTAGCTCCATTACTGCTATTCCTTCTTTACCTGAAATAGTATGTTTGAGAGAACTCCTGTATTCTTTATTAATCATTTTATGGGTTGCAGCTTTAAAAGTATTTAAGTATTGATTTGTAATGGTGCTGTTTTGCTGAGCTGCATTATTGTTTTGATTGACTTTAATAGTTTTTTTTGTGGGTATATGGGAGTTAGAAATAGCTTGCTGATCAATTATTAAATTATTTTGACTGTAGCGTTTATAGCTATTTTGAAAGTGTAACACCCAGGGATGGACTTTTGGAATAGCAGTCAGAGCTGTTTTTTTTCGAGTAGATAATTTGAGTGAAATATTTTTCCAGTCAATGCCTGTATTTTGATGAATGGTTGCTTTGCATGACACCTGAAGAGGCTTATTAATACCATTTGATTTGATATCATAAAAAGGAGTCCAACTCACACCTGATACTAGATAGCTTAACTGCAGTTTTTGTTTAATAGATTCTTTTGCAAAAATCTTTGCTTTAATGATTCCTTCATAATTATTTTTTAATTTGCCCTGAAGCCGAATTTCCAATTCGTTTTTGGTGACTTCTTTTTTCGCTTTTTTCTTTTCTATGTCCAACATTAACCTATCAATTTTAAGTGTGCTTTTTCTGTAGTAGGCTAGCATGCTTTCTACTATATTGACATAGTTTAATTCTTTTTCATAACTGATTTTGGCATGGGACAGTATCAATCCTTTTTCTTGTTGAAGATTCGCCATTCTATTATTAAGTAATTTAATATCTTGCTTTATTGAAAATAGAGAGTCATTAATATTTTCTAGCAATTTTTCCTGCCCTGGAACTTTAATCAACTCCTGCGAAAAGACATGTGAAATTACAGTCATGTTTTTATTATTGTTCGCGCCTGATAACTGAATGCTATTGGGCTGTAATTCGAGCTCTAAGCTTTTAAAATATAATATATTCTCTCCTTTCTTTAAGTCGACAGACTTACTTCTGTTAATCTGGGCATCAGATGTAAATATGGTGACACTGTCAATTTCTGTTTCAAGATTTTTATGATAAGACAAAACAAAAAATGGTAGTAAGATAAAGAGAGTTACAATGGATTTCATAGCTAATATTTTTCTCAAAATTATAGCACTAGAATCAAGTATAAAAGTTAGAATGAGGGAACCTGACTTTTGAATGAGAGAATGCTTAGTTTAATTGATGTAGATTTTATTTCCGACCAAAATCTGCAGGAATTTCTCCCCAAACTTTGGTCTCCCATTTTAGAACGGGGTTCGTGTAAGAATTTGTTTTAAGCCATTTTTCTGCTCTAGCAATTAGGTTCTTCACTTCTGGTATTGGGTTTTGCTTAGTTCTACAAACTTTCGCTTTAACCCAGCCCATAGCAATTCTTGAATCAGAATAAATGGGCATCATCTGCATTTTAGGATCTTTAAACCCTTTTAAATAAGCTAATGCATGAACAAGGGCTAAAAATTCACCAATATTGTTAGAACCTTTTTCATAAGGTCCAACCTTAAAAACCTCTTCCTTGTTATGTAACCAAACTCCTCTATATTCAAAGTCTCCTTTTCCGTTACAAGCCGCATCAACACTCAAGGCTAAATCTAATGGTTGACCAATTTTATCCAATTCTTCTTGACTTAAATCTTTAGTCTTTTTATAATCACCTTGAAAATTTTCTGGCCCTTCCCTAAAAGCTTGTTGAGCTAAAGCTTTACTTCCAAATATTTTATAACTTGGTTTAGGAAATCCTTGAATTTGGGTTTGTGTTGTTGGCCAGTCAGTATATATCCCAGGTTTATGCCCTCTCCAAACAACGTAATATTTAGTTTTTTCGCCTTCTTTCTTTGGAGGAATAATACCTGTTTTGTAGGCTTGTAAAGCTTGAGCCTCATCTTCAAATGACATGAATCGGGCACCATTATAGCCTGACACTTGCTTTTTAGCTTTGTTCCAATCATTGTAAACCCCAGGAACATGGCCTTCCCATATTACATAAAACTTCTTTTTTTTAGCCATGTTTTTTTTGTTTGAATAACAGCTTGAGTTTGTTAATATGAGACGAATCTAAAAATAATAAATAAGTAATGATCATGATGATACCGAAAGAAAATATTCCCATACCAAATGCAATGCCTAAATGAAGGATTACGCCATAAATTAGAAAGGGAATTTTAATCGGTCTAATCCAAACTACAATTGGAAAAATGCCCTGATAGATAAGAACTGAATAGGTGGTTGCTTTAGCAAATGCTGAAGAGAAGTGCGTAAAACTATGAAACCAGCCGGTTGAATAGAATGGAATTTCTGATACATATTGAAGCGCCATTCCGTTAACCCAGTTACTGTCGTAAAGTTTAAAGAAAGTAGAAAAGAAATACAAGATGCAGATTTGAATTAAAATGGCATAGTATACTGTATTATTAACTACGTTTTGAGCTGCAGATTTTTCTTTGTTTTCGCTTAGAAATATCATATAGAACAATAGAATATTAATCAACACTTCTCCACCAGTAAAAAACAAACCACCTTTTATAAACAAATTGGCAGTTGAAAAATAAACGAGTATTGACGAGAATCGAGACCATTTATTAAAGTACCCTAACACTAACCCCATTAGTTGCATGCTCACAAAAAACCATGCAATATAAGGTCTGCTATAAGAGGCAGGATGACTTAATAAATTTAAAAAGGAAGAGGTGCCTTGCCAAATAAAACCTGTTGAGCCAGCAATGCCATTGACGCCAAATATGGAGTTGATCATTGGTAACATCAAAAGCGTATTCATGAATAAAAAAATGTATAAAACTTTTTTGAATGCGGAAAATTGAATATTATATTCAAATGGTTTGGTAAACAGATATGGAATTGATTTTATCATTTGTACTCTGTAAACAAATAATTGATTGTAGTTTTTGAAATTATATTTCTATAGGAAATATTGAGCTTTATATTGCTAGGCATTTGGTTAAAATTTTCATTGGCATAGCCGTATACATAATTGTGCAAAAGTCTATTTCCAAGACTGTTTCTTAGCTTTGATAACCTAGTAAAAGTTATTATCCGATCGGTTTCAATATTTAAATGATCTAAGTCCCTTTTTAACCAATATAACATATTATAATACCCTACAGCAATGTTGCCATGATAGGTGAGTCTATAAGTTTGATGAGTAGTTAATATATTAGATATTGGATCAATCCAATCTGTAGAATCATTTTCGAAATAGTATTTTACTTTTAGGCGATTTTCGAGAGTAGGGCAAGGGGCAAACATGGCCCATTTTTGTTTAAATACGGGATCAGTATAATGCTTAGAAAGATTGTGAATTTGTTTAGAGGTGATGGTTTCTGGGATGATCGAGAATAGTACTAGAATAAAATGGCAGGTCAATACAATAAAGGCTAGCCAACCATAACGTTTTTGCTTTTTAGTTTCTATTTCTTTTGTATCTTTAGGCATTAAATTTAACCAAAGTATTCACTTGTAAAATTAATAAAACATGTCAATTAAAATTGATAAAAATGATAAATCGTGGGTTGATGTACCTGCTAATTCTGATTTCCCAATTCAAAACTTGCCATTCGGTATTTTTAAAACCGAAAATTTAAACCCAAGAGTTGGTGTGGCTATTGGTGATTTTGTATTGGATTTAAAGAGTTTGTTTGTCTTAGGGTATTTTAAAAATTTATCATTTTCAATTGAAGATTTTGACACAAATTTCTTGAATTCAATGATGTTGAAGGGAAAGAAGGAAGTGAGTGAATTACGATTAAGAATTTATAAATTATTAAAGTCAGATTTTCCTGATTTAAGAAAGAATGAACACCATGTTAGTCAGGTTTTAATACCGCAAGCAGATGTTCAAATGCTATTACCGATTAGAGTAGGTGATTATACTGATTTTTATTCAAGTGAACAGCATGCCTATAATGTGGGCTGTTTATTTCGTGACCCTAATAATGCATTGTTACCAAATTGGAAGCATATTCCAGTTGGTTATCACGGCCGATCTTCTTCAATTATTGTTTCTGAACAACCAATTCACAGACCAAAAGGCCAAAAGAAAGGACCAAATGACGAAGTACCTAATTTCGGTCAATCTAATTTATTAGATTTTGAATTAGAAACTGTGTTTTTTACATTTCAAGGTAAACCATTAGGCGATTCCATATCGACTGATGAAGCGGATGACTATATATTTGGAATGGCGCTTTTAAATGATTGGAGCGCTAGAGATATTCAAGGATGGGAGTATGTGCCTCTAGGACCATTTTTAGGTAAAAACTTTGCCTCTTCAATTTCACCTTGGATTGTCACATTAGATGCTTTAGAATATTTTAGAATACCAGGCCCAGTTCAAGACCCAAAAGTGTTACCTTATTTGGAATACAAGGGCGATAAACATATTGATATGAATTTAGACGTTTATATTCAACCTGATAATGGTGAGGAAAACTGTGTTGGACGTTCAAATTTTAAATATATGTATTGGAATATGAATCAACAACTGGCGCATCATTCAGTTAATGGGTGTAATATTAATGCTGGAGATGCCATGGGCTCAGGAACAATTTCAGGCCCGGAACCTGGTATGTATGGCTCAATGTTAGAAACTTCTTGGAAAGGGACTAAACCATTTAAAATGTCAGATGGCAGCGAACGTAAGTTTATTAACGATAACGATACAGTCATTATGCGTGGCTATTGCGAAAAGGATGGCTTAAGAGTTGGCTTTGGAAAGGTGTCTACTAAGGTATTACCAGCGAAGTAGTTATTGGTAAGGCAAAGTAATGATATTTCTTAGATTGAATGATTAAAGACACCTATTCCAAGACATTGAAAGTATTCGTACTGTTTTTCGTTTATAGTTAAAGTTCGCTTTCCAAACTACAATAGATGCGGTTTGAGGAAATTTATTAGTTATTTGCTTGAATAAACTATTTTAAATAGCTCTCCTGTAACAGTTGAAAATGTTCATGCTTGTGAGTTTTATATTTGGCCATTGACAAATGATGCCTATATAGCTTCAACATTAGATACCGTTTTTCTTAGTTCGGCAGTAACTGGCTGCGATTCAATGATTGTTCTTGATTTGACCATACAAACGCCTTTTGAAATTATAGACTCTATTTCATCTTGTGGTCCTTATACTTGGCCAATTGATGGTATAACATATACTAATAGTACTTCATCTGCTTTCCATTTCGGTGGTCTGGCTAACTGTGATTCGGTAACGAGGCTGGTTCTAGCTGTCTAATCATCAGATAGTATATCTGAAAGTGTCACATTTTGTGGTAATGGCTTTGTTTGGCCAGTAAATGGAATATCATATTTTTCAAGTGGAATTTATTCTGAGTATTTAACAAATTCTTATGGGTGTGACTCTATTAGGACGATAGAGCTAACTCTTCTGCCTCCGGCTGATGTTACTATTAGCTATTCGAATCAAATACTTACTGCAAATGCTTTAAATGCAGCATATCAATGGCTTGACTGTAATGATAATTTAAATCCGATAATTGGTGAAACCAGTCAATCCATTAGTGTAAACGCTGGTGATAGTTATGCAGTTCAAATAACTGAAAACAGTTGTACTGACACCTCAAATTGTTTTGATTTTTATCTAAACATTGAAGATATTTATACAAATGTGCCTTTGATTTATCCTAATCCTAGTAATAGTGAGTTTACTATTGATTTAAGAGATTTCAAAAATGTATCCTTTAAAATATACTCGGTAACTGGACAAATCGTTTTTAGTGACTCAAAAATTACTGCTGGGTATACACATCAGTTTAATCTCGGAGTACCGCCTGGAACTTATTTTCTTGAAATGATTGAAGATGGCAGGAAACAATATTACAAGCTAATAGTGAATTAGTTATTTTGTTGATTCTGTCGGGTAGTGTGCCATTCAAATACACGTTTTTGTAATAGATTTAAGCCTTAATTTGAAATAACTATATTTGAAATGCTTAAATTATAGTTATGGATGGAAACCCAAATTCTAGTTTCGTTTCACTTGGACTATTTAATATAATTATATTATTTTTTTGCCTAAATACGATTCATCTTCGTGCTCAGAATGAAGAACAGGTGATGCAGATGAAGAATGTTATTATCAAACATTCACCATTTAAAGCCAGTAATGAAAATTTAAATACACTTTTAAATAACTTTTTTGCAGCCACTCAAATAAGTATTGGAGTTCAAATGGATTCATTATTTAATATTGTAAATTCTGAGTCCATTTCACTAATTACAAAGGCAGATTCTGCCATATTTTATTTTAATAACGCTTTTTATTGGCTCAGACATTCAGAATATGATAGAGCGCAAGAGTTTTATAGTAAAGCGGGTATTTTATTTGAACAAGCACATTTAGAATTACCAAATTTGTACGTGAAATTGCATATGGCCAATATTCAGTATTACATGAAAAAGGTACAGTATGCTTATAACGAATATGCCGAAATCCTGCAGAATCCATTAAGTGATTCAATTTTAATTGGAACCATGCATCACAATATGGGAGCTATGCTATTGGAATTGGATAGTGCAAATTTCAACAGTACTGACTTAAAAAGAAGAGAAAAGTCAATTGACAGTATTTCAGCTCACCTTGATAAAGCAATTGAAATTTATCATGCTTTGGATTATTCTAGAGGATACGGCGCCACCTATAGTATCTATACCAATATCAAAATGCTGCAGGAAGACTATGTTGGAGCGCAAGCAATGATTGATTCGTGTCAGAGTATTTCCGTAAAATATAATGATTTAGGACGCATTGCTTTTCTACGTATTAAAAAAGCATCTCTTTTGATTAGAATGAAAAAATATGAAGCAGCTGCGGATACAGCTAATTTAGCAGCTGTCTTTTTTCATGAACAGGGAAATTTTGATCAAGAAGAACATGCACTTTCTGCTGTTTACAATGCCTATTATAAAAATGGAAAGTATAAAAATGCAACTGATGTGTTATGGAAGATGCGCGAAGTAACTACAAAAAGAAGGGAAAAACAATTGGCTGAGGCCTTAAGTAAGTATGAGGTAGAATTTGATACCGAGAAAAAAAACTTAACGATTAAAGAACAAGAAACGCAACTAGAAAGCGAGCGACTAAAAACCTCTAATAGAAATCAATTATTAGTTGTTTTAGCATTATTGCTGGTTGCTACATTTTTAGGATTTATGCTTTTCCTTCAAAAGCGAAAACGAAATGCAGAAAAGGAGAAAAATGATTTAATTCTTAAGAGTAAAGCTGAAGGTTTAAAGGCGGTAATTGAGGCAGAAGAAAAAGAAAGGAAACGAATTGCAGCAGATTTGCATGATGGCATTGTTCAGCAGTTAGGCGGCCTAAAATTGGGATTACAAAATGTTTTAGCAAATAACAAAAGTAATGAAAGTCAGCGTGTCATTAAAATTTTGGATGAAGCGACAACCGAGTTAAGAGAGTTGTCTCATCAAATGATGCCAAGAGCTTTAGGGGAACTAGGATTGATTCCAGCCTTAGAGGATTTATTTGATAAAAGCCTTGGTCTAACAAAAATCCAATATCAGTTTGAACACTTTGGTTTGTCTGAAAGGTTACCTGAAAATATTGAGATTGCCATTTTCCGGATAAGTCAGGAATTAATCAACAATGTGATTAGGCATAGTAGAGCTCAATTAGCCAATATGCAATTGTTTAAATCTGGTAATTTTATCGTTCTGATAGTTGAAGATAATGGAAAAGGATTTGATGATACTCAAAAAGATAAGGGCATTGGTTTGATGAATATCTCAAGTCGTTTAGATACCATTAATGGGCAAGTTAATTACGAACCAAGTCCTGAAAGTGGTACATTAGTAACTATAAAAATTCCAATATCATGATTCGCGTTTTACTAGCAGATGACCATCAAATCATAACAGAAGGTATTACAAATCTATTAGAGAATGTACCAAATATTTCAATAGTAAGTACCTGTCGAAATGGACAAGAAGTTTTGGAGTGTGTTGCAAATTTACAAGTCGATTTGATTTTACTTGATATTGATATGCCCATTATGAATGGATTTGATTGTGCAAAACAACTACAAATTAAATATCCGGATATTAAAATTATCATGTTAACCATGCATGAAGAAAAGAGCTTGATTAAATCGTTTATGGAAATGGGTGTAAAGGGTTATTTTCTAAAAACAGTTGACAAGGAAGAACTCATTTTTGGGTTAAAAAAAATAGCTAATGGTGATGATTACTTCACTTCAGATGTTACCAAGGTTCTCTTAAATACTGAAGAAGCAAAATCTACGATACCTGACGACCTTTCAAAAAGAGAAATAGAAATTATTAAGCTAATTGCTAGTGGGATGACCAACAAAGAAATAGCCAAAGAATTGTTCATTAGTCCAAAAACTGTTGATACACATAGAACTAATATTATGCGAAAATTAGAGATTCATAATGTAGCTGGATTAGTTCGTTTTGCTTTTAAACACCAATTAGTCACGACCTAATTTCTCCGAAAAAGTAATTATTTAATCGAAAAATACGGTAAACACCTTATTAGTTTACAGTTTCTGCCCGATATACACCTCGCTTATTGCTCATAATTTTGGACCGTTGCCACTTGGCACGTTAATTCAACAATTATGAAACGCCTTAATTCAACATTAATCGTTTCTCTTTTGGTAGTATGTCCTCAGTTAATTTTTGGGCAAACGGATACAACTACTCACGATAAAGAATATTATTCTTATCATGATGAGGTTAAAGAGAATTTTAAAAACGAATCAATTTGGTACCGTATATGGAACCGATACGACGTCAATCCAGGTTTTTCAAAATATGCGGTGGGAACAATGTGGAGTACACCTTTAAATGGTTGGCAATCCACATCAAGACATTTGGGATTTAGATATCACCAAAATCATGTTGAATTAAGCGGTGGGGTTTGGCAAGGGGTTCGTAAAAATGAATCGGACACCTTGTCTGCCTATCGTTTGTCGTTAGGGTATTTTACACCTTTATCCTTTTTTTCAATTGGCAAACGGTATTTAGATGTCAAAGGTTTTCTCATTCAGCCTGCAATGGGGTTTGGTTATACATTGACTAATGGAAATCATGGTGCTTATTTTGGTTGTGGTCTGCAAGTGCAATTACCTTTCGTCATTGCTGAAGCAAGAGCTAATATGCAATATACATTTGGTGGAGGCTTCAATGTGTTTCCCGAAATTAGCTTGCAATTTGACGCTTTGCGAACACTTTTAGATCCTCAAACGGTTAAAACCGGAAAATTTGATTCACAGTTTACTTCAGCCTCTCCTATTGGCGGAGGTTGGTATAAAGTGACCACAAAATATTATTCCAATGATTTTAACATTGAAGATATTGGGCCACTTTGGGGGGTTACCCCAAGAGTGGGAAGGGCTTTTAGAGCTTGGTCCGATAATCCATATAATACGTTTGGTATAGGTATAAGTGGTCGACTCAATTTTTTAGGAGCAGATATTCATATGGACAGGGGTATGCTTCAAACAGGAGTTGTCAGCAATGTTCAAGCACTTGATGGAATTGTTAAGAATAAGTTTGACAATGACCAAGTTTTAGGTTGGGTTAACACAACCGAAATTACTTTTGAAGCTAATCTTAATATTGTAGGTTTATGCCTTGGTATTTTTAAGAAAAAGGCCATTGTAGACATGGGATGGAAAACAACCCCATTAAATCGATTTAATTTCCATCTTGGATTTACAAGAATCAATCCAGGAAAAGTAGAATACATCAACGAAGATCAAGCAAAAGCTTATACAGATGAATTTTTCACTACACATCCAACTATTGAGAGAAACGCTATTAATGATCCTTTACAGCATGAAAAAGAATGGGCAGTCACGTATGGCATCAGCTATGAAATGGGAGCTGTTGGTATAAGAGTAAATAATAAACTATCCAAGTCTTCGGGAAGAGGGGCAACACTTGAACTATACTACATTTTACCAATCACAAAAATTATAAAAGCTTACCAATAAAACCCAAATCTATGAAAATTAAAAAAATACTAATAGCCGTTTCAATTTTATTGTCTTTTAAACTATCTGCCCAGCAAGTAATTAACAAAACAACAGTTGATGATCCTTCGGCCCTTAATAATTTAGGAGTCAGGTTGTACCCATGGTTTGCAGATATCTCTTTTGGTAAAACAGTCAACGAAACAGATGTAGAAGATGTATCGTTGGGAATGGGATATGGATTTGATTTGTTCGCAGATCCTATTCCAGCATTGAATGATAAATTATCCGTTCAATTCAAATTTAGAAAAAATTATTTCGACGGAGTGGATGCAAATGTTAACCAGCAATATATAAGAGGTATACAAATTGAATTTGGTGGTTCTTGGGAGTTGCTGAATAGTCAAACAAAATCTGATGAAAATTTGGTAATTGATGAAAAAACGGATGGTAGAAACAGAATAATAACATCTTTACGTGATGTTGAAACGACGTGGCTACACCGTCTAATGCTTGATGGAGGGATCTTTCGGTCAAAAATTCCAATGATTTCTTATACGACTGGCTTGCAAAATTATAGACTGTTAGCTTCTACAATTGGTATTTATTCTGGGATGAGATTTATTAGAACCATGAATTACGAGTCTGAAGTATTTGGGTTTGGCAATGCCAGTGATGCCATTAGAGTACAAGCCTATGCACACATTATGTATGCACCAGTCATTAATTATTCTGATGTCATTGTTCCAATTTTAGGCTTTACTCCAAATGGTCCGGATATTAAAACTCATTTAGATTCGAATAATGCAGTACCTAATTTAGGTGGAAGAATTGGTTTAAGCGTGGACATGAATCCTGCAGCCCTCATTTCTTATTCGTTTATAGCTGAGCTAGGGTATAAACCTCCGTTGAATGGATTTCATATCTATTTAGGTGCTTCTGCAACTGTAAATTTAAATGTGAGACCAAAGAAAAAAAAATAAACCTTAACCAATAATTAATAATAACTAAAAATCAAATCTATGAAAAAGTATAAAATTAACAAGCTAATATTATTGAGTCTATTTACATTTTTGCCCTTATTCTGTATCTCGCAAAGTATAGATAGAGAAAAGGTCTATGAACTAGGGAAAAAGGCAAGGAAAGGAAAATTAGCATATGTTGAGCAGGTAGAGAACAAGGATTATAAACTCTATTATATTACAAAAGCAAGTTCTAAAAAGGCAAAGGTAGATGTTTATAGATTCGATAAAGATTTTAACTTCAAAGAAATAACACAAGAAGAGATTCTATTTGAGAAAATGAAACTCAAGTTCGATTGGTTTAATTTTAACGGAGAACTATATACTGTTGAAGGAACTACAGTCAGTTATAATCCAGCGTTTCCGTTAAAATTGAAAAAGAAAAGAATCACTTATAAATATGATTGGCTGTTTTTAGGGTATTATAAAACAGTTGAAATTTTGGAGAAAGTAAAACCGAGGACAGATGATGGTATGAAGTACTATTGTTTTAAATACATGGAGGACGAGATAACGGGTGATTTATACATTGTTGCTGGTGCAGCTCCAGGTGGATTAGACAAAAATGCAGGCAATAGATTAACTGATATCAGGCTACTTAAATTTGATAAAGACTTAAACAAAGTGGCCGAAACTAAAGTAACATTTGAATTTGGACAAGAGGTGGCTTTTGCGCAACCTTTTGCTGAGGCCGACCCTGAAAATCCAGAAGCTCTTGGTATAGTCGGAGGCGCTCTAGTTTTTGCACCAAATGAGTGGAAAGGAAGTTCAGCTCCAAAAGATAAAAACAAGGGGAATTTTACTTATGTTGAATTTGACAAAGATCTAAAGCTAGTTGCAAGAGAATCATTTACCTCTCCATCACCGGGTTGGTCAATGGATGGTGCGAGTTGGATTGCAAAATCTGATGGTACAAAAGATGTTTACATTTACGGAGCAGCAGCGTTAGGAAAAGATAAATACCATATGTATGCCGTTCAATCCGCAAAGAAAAAATCAATACAGGTGTTAAAGGTTAACTCTGGTAAAATTGACTATTTAACTGAAACGTCATTGGAGGAAATTGAAAATGCCAAAAAACTGCCAGCTAGCAACAAGAAAACTGTTAGTTATACAGGGAAACAAAAATTGGTATTCCAATTTGCTGAAATCAACAGCGGTAACATCATACTTTATTCTCAATATTATAGTAAAGAGGGGATTCCACAAGATTATACTGCTTTGGAATATGATCAATCAGGGAAATTAGTGGCTAATTATATGAGAAATATGGAGTTGCAACCAAAAGTGAAAATGGGAATTAATCATACTATTTCTGAAAATAAGAATGGCGTTTTTTGGACAACTTTTGAGGTAGATGAAACTAAATCAGTAGCTTCAATAGCGCCTGTCATTTCTAAAATAGACGTCAAAATGAAAACATTTGGGGAGCCATTATTATTAGGCAAAGTGGGTAAAAAACCAACTTATTTCGTAGATCAATCTTTTCCAATGCTAAATATATCAAATACACAACAAGTTTATTTTGGTAGTGACAAGAGTGGCAAGAATATTTGGTTCTGTAGGGTAAATTTAGACTAGGAATTTCCTATTTTAAAGTGAAGAAGTTGGTTCTGCATTTATGAATTATACGTGGGATAAACCAAAAGGTGGATAAATAGGTAATCAAATGAATTTTACAATTGGTGCCAATATTCCAATCGGCAGAATTACCTCTGCAATATGGATCATTCACATGTACCGTAAGATCTCAAAAAATTCTAAACAAGATTAAATCAATTCTTATAATTAGTTCATATTTAATGTTTAAAATACTAAGTTGGTTGCCAACATAAAGGTGTGTTTTTATTAAAAAAGATCTTTGTTAGTTCATTGTATTTTTTTCACACAGACCAGGAATGCGGTTTTTAAATATAGCTGCAGACATAGGTTCCAAGATGACGATAACGCAGCTTTTATTGACTTTTGTTCAGCTTAATTATATCGTAACTTCTCTTTTATAAGCTGATAGACTTTTTTGTATATTTGTTTTTTTAGCACCTTATGAAGATAGTATTCTTGTTTGTATTACTGTTAGCCATTCAAAATTCATGTTATTCTGCAGTAGTTTCTGTAGTAAACACGAACGACTCTGGCACAGGTTCGTTAAGAAATGCAGTAAGTATTGCCAACTCAAATGACACCATTAAAATGAATAGCTCTTTGCTGTTAAATGGGACCGCAGTTATAAACCTCTTTTCAACAATTTCTATAACCAAACCTCTAGTTATTAAGGGGGTTTATTCGACTACTGACACATTGTTTATAAGCGGGCAAAATACTTTCCAAATTTTTAAAGTTATTTTACCGGATAGTATAGATAGTTTTACAGTAGATAGCTTGTGTTTTGTAGATGGTATATCCGCTGCTTATGCCACGGGTGGTGGAGCAATTTTTTTTCAAGGTCATAATTTGAATGTTTCTAATTGTTATTTTGCAAACAATTTTGCGTTTCAAGGAGGAGCCATCAGATTCGAACACAGTTTAAATGCTGGTAATTATAAAGCAAATTTTAAAGGATCTTATTTCAATAAAAACTATAGTACTGCTGGCGGAAATGCTATTTCATACAATACTACAACCAGTAATTCGATACCTGAAAATCATGTCCTAATTGAGGATTGCACTTTTGATGATAATTCTACAACAACCGGTAATTTAGGTGTTTTTGCCTCGCTAATTAGTGGACCAGCCATTATAAATGTCAAAACTTCTAAATTTACTAACAACTCTGGATCATCAATTTTTTTAAGAAGTCATTCAACTTTTGGACCAGATCCTGTAAAAGAACTTCATATTGATTCCAGTGAGTTCTTATTTAATTTTGGCTCTGCAGGAGCAGCAGTTAATGCTTTTTCCTGCGATACTATAACTGTTGATAACTCATCTTTTATTGATAATTATGTAAATGCGTATGGAGGGGCTATGTATTGCTATGGAGAAAGGCAGTATTTAGACATAGATAATTGTTATTTCATAGATAATAAAGCTGATACTACTTCAGTTTCTACTCCTGGCAGTGGCGGTGCTATTGACTGCAGAAGTGCCGTTCACACTGATGTTTTTGTTAGAAGTAGCTTGTTTAAAGGTAATAGAACCCTAGGTAATGGAGGAGCGATTTATGCATTCACTTACGCTGGAAACTCTGCGAACGTTTTGATTGATCATTCGGTATTGGATTCAAACACAGCTGGCCATTCCGGGGGTGCAGTTAGTTTGTCTGCAAGAGACGGAAGCTTTTCTAATGCTAAGATTGTTAATTCAACATTTAAAAATAATATAGCTACAACCGGTGGAGCAATAAATTCTAACTCGCAGTGGAATAACGGAAGTAACCGAGCAAAAAGTACCGTAAATATTAGTAAGTCAACATTTTTTAATAACTATGCTTCCAGTAATGGAGGAGCAATTGGCAGTTATTCCAGTTCAGGAAGTAGTTATTCGGGAGGTTCTTACGTAACCGCAGATGAATCAACTTTTACAAATAACTCAGCAGGCCTATCGGGAGGTGCTATTCATAATTATTTATATACTCAAGTTCCTACACAACACAGTAAAAGAGCAGAAACTACTATTAATAATTCTACTTTTTATCATAATTTAAGTTCAGATTCTAGTGGTATAAACAATGTCAGTAACATTTTCCCAGCTAAAGTCAGAACTACTAGCAGTATAATATTCAACGGTGGAATCAAAAACTTTTATAATAGCTCAACACCGTATCAAATAAATTCTGGAGGTTACAATATCTTTAGTGATAGCATTGTTGCGGGTAGTGGTTTAACGGATAGTTTGTCAATAGATTCAGTAGTTTTAGCGCTGACTCCTCTTGCATTTAATGGAGGTGATACTCAAACCATGCTACCTGATTCTGGAAGTATAGCATTTAATGCAGGAAATCCAGTTGACTTTGGGGCAGCTCAAAATTGGATCATATCTGATGGTGCCAGAGACATTGGAGCAGCAGAACTTGGATGCGTCGATACGGTATTTGTAGATTTATTTGAATGTGATTCATTGGTGTCGAATGCAGGATATAGCTATAAAAATAGTGGCTCTTATATTGATACAATTCCTAGTGCCACTGGTTGTGACACTTTATTGTTTATTGAGCTTACAATTGGAAACTCCTTTAGAGATGATACAATCGACATCTGCAGAGGAGGTGATTTCATTTGTCCAGATGGATATGGCTTTTACGGAATTATGCAAAATTCTTCACATCAAAGTATTTTAATGTCCAGCACCGGATGCGATAGTATTATAAATACAAATTTGGTTGTACTTCCAACTTTTAATCTTATTTCGAATGATACTGTTTGTATTGGAGGGTTTTACGAATTTCCTGATGGTACAATTTACCAAAATATTATTCAAGACACCTCACATACCAGTAACTTATCCACTATCAACGGCTGTGATAGTATAATAACCGTTTTTGTACATTGCTATTCTATTGTTGGCCAAGATTTGACAACAAGTCTTTTAGTGACTGAAATTACAAGTAATGCAACCAATGCTACATTTCAGTGGTTAGATTGTTTGGATAATTTTGAACCAATTATTGGAGCCGTTGGGCAAAGCTATACAGCCACAACAGATGGTGAGTTTGCAGTTGAAATTACTAAAAACGGCTGTCGCGATACTTCAGACTGCACTATTATTAGCTTTACAGGACTAGATGATTTTAATTTAGAATATATAGAAATTTTCCCTAATCCAGCAACTAATTATTTAAACGTTGCTTGCCAACTAAATGATTTTAAAGTAATTATTCTGGACTTAAATGGAAAAATAATTCATCAGTCTTACAATAATTTTGAAATATCTAGAATTGAATTAAAAGATCTGGCAGGTGGCATCTATATGGTTTCTATTGAAAATAGTTCGGGCCAACTTATTAAAACAAGTAGGTTGACAATATTTAGGTAATGACTTTGTCCATAGCAACACCCAAAGAGGTTCGTAGCAAAGTATTGATCTTACTCGATTTCATCAAACTAGACAAGAAACAGCCGCATAAACCTTTGGACACTTTGCTCCTTTGACCATTTTTGCGCTGACTTTAGACCAATTATTTCTGAACGCCCACCCACAGAAATTTATTATTCTGAAGATATAGTGAGTTTTGTAAGACTGAAGGATCGAGAAGTTGAAAAGTTAACCAGTTTGCCACAAAGAGGGGTTATCAAGTTTAAAGCATAAAAAAAGAGGTTGTGAACAACCTCTTTGTATTAGAAGAAATAAAAATCTTGAATCGGCAATGCTAGTAAAATCCCCGCTAAACTAGTACACCTTTTTTATCAACTTCTAATTTTCTTTGACATTCAATATATGTCAATGCTTTATTTAATGAATTAAATATTTTCGTTTTCCTTGTAGGCTTATGTAATTGAAAAAACACTTCTAATTCTAGGCGTTTAGCCAAGGAGCCAGATATATAGCAATCTAAAGTTCTATACTTAAGTCTGCTGTTTTCATCAGTTACATAGTTTTTTGCATCATATGTAAAGTTTTTAAATCCTTGAGGCAAAATATTTACAGCTGCATATGAGTGATTTCCAATTAACTGCCCAACAGAGTTTTCTATTTGACCTAAATCTTCAACATTGATATAGTCAGTCTCCATAAATTCGATCAATACAACTGAATCATCAAATTTATCTATAACTGCTTTTTTACTATTTACAATGTCCATCTCTTGCATATAACAAGACAAATATATATAAATTTTCGATAAACAATCAAATTCCTTCGATTAAATTATGTTTTCACTCGACGAATCTAAAACGTCCCAAGTGTGATCCGCTAATAGTTTAATGGTGGCCAAGTATAAACTGGACGTATTTGCTTTAGAATTGAGCCAATCTTTTGGACTCAAAATAGAGAGTACAGTGCTGTGGTCTTCTTTTTGATATAAATAATAGGTATAATTGATAATAGGTTTGAATCTAATTTCTGATTTGTATATTTTTTCAGAAATAATTTTGCGTGTCTCAATTTTTTGTGCCTGTTGCGCAAGTAATTGCATTTGTTCATAGATCTGGCTTAATTGCTGATCAGTTTGGTGGGCCATAGCCGTCAATGATCGTCCTTTAATTTTACCCCTATCTTCAGGTTTTATTACAGCAGAACCGACGTGGTGACCATATTCTAGTGAGTGTGGGTTTTCCGAAGTTTTGTCTTTGTCTATTGGATTTTCGTTTGTTGATTTCATTATAGTTGGATGTTTGCTTTTGCACCACAAAGTTACAGTATTAAATTTTAAAAATATAGTTATATTTAGAACCGAACTCAAAATCTTAACACATGGTATATATAATCATTGGACTCATTTTAGCTGTTATAGGCGTATTCTTAATGAGAGGTTCAATAAAGTCAGCTGACAAATCTTTAGTTATAAGTATAACTGATGAAACAAATACAAAAAACTTAATTGAAAACTATGAGTCCCTTACTAATTCTCATGGTGAAGGGAACTTTAACTTGTATGCTAAATTGTATGGAAAAGCTTATGCCAATGAGCCAATAATTTCTGAATACTCAAAAAAGGAATGTGTGTATTATCATATAGAAGTAGACAGAGAATATGAACAGTTGGAAACTAAAACAGATTCTAATGGTAAGACTACCCAAAAATGGGTTAGAAAGAATGAGGTCGTGTTGGACAAAGAGCATTCGGCTTCTGACTTTTCAATTAAAAATAGCAATAGCAGTGTTAGAGTAAATTATAGTGATGCTGATATAGATATTCCAGAATCGTTTTCCACTTTCGAAAAAGAGGCGAATCAGAACGGGAATGGATTTAGTTTTGCCGGAATTACCTTTAGCAATACTTCAACTATAAGGACAATAGGTTTTAGACATGTAGAACGAGCTATTACTGTAGGTCAACAACTATTTGTTGTTGGTAACGCTAATGATAGTGGGGGCGAACTAATTATCTCTAGACCAAAGGAAAAAAATAAACCTTTTATCATATCAACAAAAACAGAAAATGAAATTACATCTGATTTATCATCATCATCAAAAAGTAAAAAGGGCTGGGGTTATGGTTTACTAGTTGTTGGATTCGCTCTACTTGTTTTTGGAATATTGAAGAAATTAGAGATTGTTTAATTAAAAAATCAACTACATTTGTCACTTAAATTAAAACCTATGTCGAACGGATTATTAAAAGGAAAAAAAGGAATTATTTTTGGTGCCCTCAATTCGCAATCAATTGCGTGGAAGGTGGCTGAAAGGGCTCACGAACAAGGAGCTGAAATTGTCTTAACAAATGCTCCAATTGCAATGCGAATGGGGGAGATTAATGAATTAGGAAAAAAGATTGGCGCGGAAATTATACCTGCTGATGCCACTAGTTTAGAAGATATAGAAAATTTATTCACGAAGTCAATGGAAATTTTTGATGGAAAAATCGACTTTGTACTTCATTCAATCGGAATGTCAGTAAATGTCAGAAAAGGACGTCACTATACTGATCAAAACTATGATTGGACAATGAAAGGTTTGGATGTATCGGCATTGTCTTTTCACAAAGTACTCCAGACTGCTATGAAAATGGATGCGGTAAATGATTGGGGATCGATTCTAGCACTAACTTATATTGCTGCTCAGCGTGTATTTCCTGATTATAATGATATGGCTGATAATAAATCCTACTTGGAATCCGTAGCTAGGAGTTTTGGATACCACTATGGTGTTAAAAAGCATGTAAGGGTGAATACTATTTCACAATCGCCTACAGTTACAACTGCAGGAAGTGGTGTGAAAGGTTTTGATAACTTTATCAATTATGCTGAAAAAATGTCACCATTGGGTAACGCATCAGCAGATGATTGCGCTAACTATGCCATTTCAATGTTTAGTGATTTGACAAGATATGTAACTATGCAAAACTTGTTTCATGATGGTGGTTTCTCCAATTCTGGTGTAACACAAGATGTTATTGAGCAGTTTGGTTCAGAATAAAACAAAACATATTTTAATGTATTAAAACACTTACTTTTTTGGTAGGTGTTTTTTTTTGAGCTGATTCTCAATTGTATTATAGATTAGCTTAACTTCATTTAAAATAAGCGAGGTAGCTCCCCAAATTACTCTGTTGTCAATCAAAAAGCAAGGTATATTTTTTAGTGTTTGACCTAAATGATTAGGGATATCTTTTTTTGTTAAGTGAATGGGATTAATTAAATCCTGAATGTCGATTTCAAAAACAGTTTTCACTTCTCTTTTTGACAATTTTAGAGTTTTATTTCCAGTGGTATACCCAATAAATGGAGTCACCTGAAAATTACTGACAGGAATATAAAATGGCGTAAGTTGCCCCAAAACAATTATCTCGCTTGGGTGTATTCCAATCTCTTCATGGGTTTCGCGCAAGGCGGTTTCATTCAAATTTTTATCAAATAGTTCCATTTTTCCACCTGGGAAACTGATTTGACCAGAGTGCGGACTATTATCAATTGTTCT
Source organism: Crocinitomicaceae bacterium (assembly GCA_045107045.1). Taxonomy (GTDB): domain Bacteria; phylum Bacteroidota; class Bacteroidia; order Flavobacteriales_D; family Crocinitomicaceae; genus Putridiphycobacter. The sequence continues at coordinate 9,279 of JBGCFR010000016.1, read as the reverse complement.
TTCCATTAGTGTAATGCTAATAGATTTATTCTTTTGTGTCAGTAAGCATAATACCGCTGATTCCTTAATTCTTGTATTTTTACTTGCTGTTAAGCTTTCCTTTGAGCGGTAAGGGACCATTTCTAAATGCGCTTTTTCGCCAGGTAGATTAGTAAGTTCATCTTGAATTAATTTGTAAATTGCACCTGATTTTATGGCCGAGTTCATGGCATAAAAATACAAAATAAAGCCTTGGATTGTATATGAATTTTTCGAAAACAGAAGCCCTATCTATTTTAGGAATTATTGATTCAGAAGAGGCAGCGGATGCTTACGAAGAATTATTGTTTGAATGGAAGCAAAAGTATTTATCAAATATCCCCCCAATTCCTGTCATCAATGCTCATTTAAAAAAAATTGAAAGATTAAATCAGGCAGCCAGCTTGTTTTTGAAGTTTGATGAATTTGCGTTAGATACAATTAATGTGATACCCAAATCACTGAATTTAGTTAAATATTTAGAAGCTTATCAACCATTAATTATGCAAATGAAATTAAATATTTCGAAGTGTTCTAATGGCATGCAACTTAGTTGTCTATTGAAAGGAGTAGTTGAAATTGAACAAAATATGCTTAATAGATTAGTATTGTATTCGCTAAATGTATCAGATCACCTATTAGATCAAGTTAAAATTTCTAACCCAACAGAATATTACAATGTAGAAAAGGAATTAAAGAAGAAAGAGATTTCTGAAACGGAAATAAAGAATTACCTTCGTGCAGAATTAAAGTTTGGTACTTTTCCTTTTGATAGTTTTCTACTAAATGAAGTACTCAAAGCTTTAAAACAGTTACAAGAGTGAAAGAGAATACTGATGATACATATGGTAAATTGAAAGCCCTGTTGGATAATGAAAAATTCCCAAAACCTTATATCTTTAAGTTTATAGTATTAACTGCAGAGAATAAGGTTTCATTAGTTGAAGCTTGTTTTGATAAATCGGCAAAAATTACGCTTAATTACTCAAAAACCAAAAAGTACACCACTGTGAATATACTGCAAACTATGTCATCTAGTCAATCTATAATAGACAAGTATTTATTAGTTGGTAAAATTGAAAATGTGATACATATATAATGGGGAATACTGCAGGATTAAATGACGCTTCAACATATGATTTAATAATGGGTGTGCTGTATGGTATAACCGCAATTGTTTTAATAGTAACTGCTTACATTATTTATACTAAACAATTTCGTCGCCAAAAAATGATTGCTTCTGATGCCGTTAAATTTGTAACTGCGCAGTACAATATTTATAAAACTAAAACTCAGCTATTGGTAGAAGTTCCATCTGATATGGATGTAAAGGTTTCGTTATTAGATTGCAATGAGTCGGCAGTTGTAGTGTTGTTGGATCAAATTTTACCAAAAGGTGAGCATATTATTGAATTTGACCCGGAAGAATATAATGTCGGGCCATATTTCTTTGAACTGGTCGCACCAACTACACATGTTTTGAAAAAAATAATAATAACTAAAAATTAATCACGTTAAAATGAGATGACAAGGTTTCTGTTTATATCTTTTTTCATGTTAATGCTTTATCCATTGACGGTTTTATGTCAATCTGTCAATCCTAAGGGCTCTTTATTTGTTGATGTAACCATTCCAACTAATGAAAGAAATAGAGCATTTGATAGAACTATGGAAGGTTTATTTCATGGTGGAATTGGTTATCAGTATAACGTTTTTAAAGGCTTAACGGTAGGTGCTGGTGCAAGCTATTCTTTTTTCGTAACCAATCGTGTTGAGTTCAATTCAACGATTGGAACAGGTGGTACTCATTTGGCAGGTGGACATGTACGGTTAGGTTTTGAACGGTTTACAACCGATAGAGTCTCAATATATTCAGGTGTAAAAGCAGGGTTTGCCAATATAATTGTATTTAGTGATTCAAATACGGTAAAGTTAAATGGGCCTTTTCAGGTAGGATCTTTTTTCTTGTCTCCGCAAATAGAGGTTAACGTGTTAACTGAGACTGGTTCGCCATCAGCCTTTAGTTTCATTGTTGGATATTCTTGGTACTTTAAAGAATATAACGCTAGTTTTATGAGTCGTCAATTTTTTCCAGGATATATAGATGAATTGAGTCAAGGTTATATTCGATTCCTGAATTTAGGTTTTGGATATAAACATTACTTTGGAAATAACCTGTAAGCTCTATTTTTTTAGTTGTTTACACAAATCACGGTTTAAAACATTATGAATTAGTTATTTTTCGGAAATGACTTGGTCATATATTTGTCGTGTGGAAAATATGCTTCATATTAATGAATCTGAAGTCAACGCCTTAATACGGTTAGTTGAAGACCCAGATCCCCAAATTTACTCGCAAGTAAAACATAAGTTGGTCAGCTATGGTACATCCGTATTGCCTTCTATTGAAAATACTTGGCTTAAATCTGCTCCGAACGAGGAGCACCAGTCTAAATTACAAGATATTATTAGTGAAATTAGAGTCACTGAATTGTCTGAAAAGTTGGTAAAGTGGAAAAACTCCTCTAACCGAGACTTATTAAAGGGGGCCTTAATTATTAGTCAATATCAATATCCAAATATCAATGAGTTAATGATTGAAAAGGAGATTGATAAAATTCAACAAAAAGTATGGCTTGAAATTAATGATGATAATACTGCTTTTGAAACCGTTAAAATATTTAATAGAGTTTTGTTTGATATATGTGGTTTTAAAGGGAGTAGAAAGAACTTTTTTTCTCCAAACAATTCATTTTTATATTCAGCACTTCGCCAACGACAAGGCACACCTTTGACATTGTCAATTATCTATTCAATTGTAGCACAGCGTTTGGAAATTCCTATTTATGGTGTCAACCTACCCAATCAATTTATTGTAGGTTTTGTAGATGAAAATAAGACATTAAAAATGCTAAATATTGATTCAGAAAGACAAATACTTTTTTACATCAATCCGTATGCAAAAGGTAGAATTTTTGATCATCATGAAATAGAGAACTATTTAAAAGCCTTAAAGCTGCCAATAGAGAAGTCGTACTATGAACCATGCTCAAATACAGCTATCCTGAAAAGAATGCTTTCAAACCTTTGTTTTGCATATAAAAAAATAGGTGAAAAAAGGAAAGTTGAGGACCTTAAAAAATTAAACTTAATTTTGTAGTATTGTAAAAAGCAAATTACATTTTGAATTTTAATAAATCGGGACCATTTAAATTTTTTTATTTATCAATAGTAGGATTGTTATATGTGCTCCTAGTCTCGAATAGGGGTTATGCTCAAATAGCTTTAAAACAGTCAATAGGTGAGAATATAACACCAAAATCAATTGTTCATGATGGAAGAGGGCTTTTTAGTGCTCAAAACATGATGTACAAGCATACTATCTCAATTTACTCTTCGAGAGGTGTACTATTGAAAACTATTCCAGATATCGTCAATTTAAAGGAGTTTGGTTTTTCAGAATACGAAGATGTTTTATATAGGGGGGCACCAGTAGAAGCTTGTTTTACTCCAAATGGAAAGTATTTGTGGGTGTCCAATTATGCTATGTACGGACCTGGCTTCAATAATGAGGGCTGTGACGGTTGTTCAGGTGAACAATATGACCCAAGTTTTTTATACAAAATTAATACAATTAATTATCAAATTGAATCAGTTGTAAAAGTAGGGTCAGTTCCAAAATATTTAACAATTAGCAATAATGGAAAATTGTTGTTGGTTAGTAATTGGACAAGTTCTGATGTTTCAATTATTGATTTAGAAACAGAAAAAGAAATTTCCAGAGTTAAAGTAGGGCCAAGACCACGGGGAATTGTTGTTGATAAAAAAAATCAGAAAGCATATGTAGCGATAATGGGTAGCAATAAGCTGGCGATTATTAATCTTTTAAATTTTTCAGTCAAGTATATTAATGATATTGGTAAAGCTCCAAGACATTTAATATTGAATGAATCTAATTCGAATCTTTATGTGGCTATCAATTCAGCTAATAAATTAGCCAAAATTAATATAGCCAATCAAGAAGTTAAGTTTTGTGATACTAAACCTGGCCCAAGAAGTATGGTTTTGTCGAGGAATGAGCAATACCTGTACGTTGTTAATTATTTTGCGAATACTTTTCAAAAAATAGATGCCAAAACTATGACTGTGATTGAAACTGTAAATACGTTGCAGAAACCAATTGGTATTGCTGGTGATTGGAGATTGGGTAATATTTGGGTGTCTTGTTATAGTGGTAAAATCCAAATATTTCATGATCCACGTTTGCCACTTCCTATAGATGTTGAAGATCAAGTTTCTGAACCAGAAATGTTTGGTGTATTGCCTAAAATAAAATTTACAAGTTTACTAATTGACTTAATGGATATTGAGCCTATCATTGAAAAAGAAAGAAATGAATCATTTTTGGCATCAGCAGATATTAAACGAGATCTTGAAGCCAATAAAACAAGACCTATTCAACAAAACTCTATTTTGAGCGATAGTGCTTACCCTTATTCTGTAATAGTTGGTAGCTTTTCAATTGAAGAGAATGTTAAGGAGTTTCAAAGTTTACTAATGACACAGAATTTAAGATCATTCACTTTAAGGTCATCAAATGGTAAAATGACAATGGTAGCGCTAGGTAATTTTAATGACAGTAAGAAAGCATCAAACCAGGTTAAAATATTAAAACTTGAGCATGACCTTAATGCTTGGATTTATAAGAAAGTGAAATAGTTTTTATTTGTTTAGAGACTTCAGTACATCTTTAATAGAATTGTATGTGTTCTTTTTAATAGTGTCAAAAGCTTTTTTAGGAAAATATTTTACTTCAGTAATGTCTTCTTCAGCTTGAGGAGTGAAGTTTGTATTGTGATCAGCTGAGGTTAATAGATACCAATAAGTTTTCTTTAAATGCAATTTACTCTTGCGTTCATATACATGCCAAGTATCGATTAAGTGTTTATTAATTGTTGGTGGAGACTCTATACCGCATTCTTCCATTATTTCTCTAACAGCTGCTTCTTCTGGCGTTTCGCCTTTTTCTAGTTTACCTTTTGGAATGTCCCATAAACCATCTCGTTTAATGAATAAATAATTTTGCTTTAATTGGACCAGTCCACCTGCAGCTTCAACAAATTTATAGTCTTCAAAAACAGAATGAAATGTGTTTTCTGATTCTATTTCTATATACAATTCTGTGTAATCAGAATCAATAAAATTATCCAAACCTTTTTTGATTTCATCAACAGTTAAAAACTCTTCAGTTGAACTGGGGTTAATTTCAAAAAATACGGGCCTGTTATCAATAAAAACTTTATAAATTTGCATACTATGATATTAAATAAAGATAAGGCGCTAAAGGTAGCAGAATTTTTGCTTCAAATTAAAGCTGTTAAACTTCAACCTAAAAATCCATTTTCTTGGGCCAGTGGTTGGCAATCGCCAATTTATTGTGATAATAGAAAAGTGTTGTCTTATCCTAAAGTCAGAACCTACATCAGACAGGTATTTGTTGATGTTATTACTGAGAAATACGGAAAACCAGATGTAATAGCTGGTGTGGCAACAGGTGGCATAGCAATTGGAGCTCTAATAGCAGAGCAAATGGGGTTACCATTTATTTATGTTCGCTCTTCAGCAAAAGCACATGGCATGCAAAATCAAATTGAAGGATACTACGAGAAAGGTCAAAATGTAGTGGTAATAGAGGATTTAATATCAACTGGAGGTAGCAGCCTCAAAGCCATTGACGCCCTGCGCACGGGAGGATTAAAAATCAAAGGTTTAGTGGCTATTTTTACTTATGATTTTGAGCAAGCCAAAAACAATTTTGCTGAGGCCGATTGTGAGTATGTTGTTTTGACCGATTACCAACATCTTATTCAGCAAGGTATTGAATTAAACTATATTACATCAAATGATAAAGCGTCATTAACTAAATGGAGAGAAGCTCCGCAAAATTGGACAGCAAAATGAGCACAGTAATTGAAAGTAAACATGTTAGTATTAATGTAGCACCAGCCATAGTTTTTGACTTTTTAAATGATTTTAATAATGTTGAAAAGTTATTGCCTGCTGATAAAATTTCAGATTGGAAAGCAACTGCTAACGATTGTTCGTTTAAAATTCAAAATGCGGCAATTATTCCTCTTGTTAAGTCATCAACTGAACCGCACTCAAAAATTAATATAGTGTCTGGCGAAAATGCACCATTCCCATTTACATTGACCGTTTTTATTAATGAAAATAGTATCGGATCTGAAGGGTATTTATTGTTTGAAGGAGAAATCAATATGTTCTTAAAAATGATGGTTGTAAAACCATTGACTCATTTGTTTGATCATATGGCAGATCAATTAAAAAACGAATTAGAAACTACAGTTTAATTTTGTTCGGATTGGTATAGTTCCAATAAAGTGGCTGCCATTTTATCCCAAGTAAACTTCTCTTTTTCTTGAGCAAAATTACCAGAAAAAATGTCTCCTTTTTTCTCTTCATAAAAATCAGTAAGCGCATTTCCTATTTCAATTGGGTTTCGCTCTACTACATAGCCAATCACTCCGTTTGGAACAATTTCAGGTAAGCCACCAACATTAGTGACCAGCATTGGAATTTCAAAGTGATACCCAATTTGTGCAACTCCGCTCTGTGTGGCAGATTTATAAGGTTGGGCAAGTAAATCAGCTGCCGAAAAGTAATACCCAACCTCTTCGTCTTTAATGAATTCATTAACTAATTTAACATGGTCCGACAAACTAAATTTTTCAATCAATTGATGGTAATCATCTTCATTCGAATAAAATTCACCAGCTACCAAAAGTTTTACGTTATGTTTTTTAAAGTCAAAATAAGAAAATCCCTCAATTAATAAATCTAACCCTTTATAGTCTCTAACTAATCCAAAAAATAGAATATAATTACATTCAGAATTTAAGCTTAATGCTTTTTTGGCTTCTGTCTTTTTATATTTTTTTCCATAATTGTCAAATAGGGGATGAGGGCTATAAAGGCAAGGTGTTTTTGGGCTAAAAATGGCTATATCTTCCTTAACCTGCTTACTCATTGCTATATAACCATCTTGAGGTTTAGCAAAGTACTTGGTAAACAATTTATCACCCATTCTTCCTTCATGTGGAATAACATTGTCTAATAATGTTAGAATTTTAGTATGCTTATTTTTTTTAATAATTCTCGCTATAGTTCCAAAGCATGGCCCCATTAATGGTAGCCAAAATCTAAACAAAACTATATCAGGTTTCTTTTTTTTTATTTGTTTACCAACTTTATACCAATTTAAAGGATTCATGGCATTAATTGACCTTTTAATGTTAAGAGAATGTGGCGGTTCTGCTTCGGAATATTGGGTTTTTCCAGGGAATAAAAATGAAGGATATTGAACTGTAAAAGTAGTAATGTTTACTTCATGACCAAGTTCTTGTAATTCTGAGGCTAGCCTTTCATTCCCTAAGGCAATACCACCTCTATACGGATGGGCAGGGCCAATAATAATGATGTTTAAAGCAACATCAGTCATCTATCCCTTTTTCAATCAGGTAGGTATTCCTATTATTTGAACTTCTACCGATTAACTCTGCAATAAATCCTGCTAAAAACAATTGAGTACCAATAATCATTGCTGCCAAAGCAATATAAAATTCAGCTCTATCTGCAATTAAGGAAAAACCAATATTAAAAAATAACTTATAGATGATTAACCAGGTAACAATTCCGAAACCAATTAAAAAAGACAATGTACCTAAGAGGCCGAAAAAGTGCATTGGTTTTTTTCCAAAGCGTGTTATAAAAGTAATGGTGAATAGATCTAAAAACCCATTGACAAATCTATTTAAACCAAATTTAGATTTACCATATTTTCTTTCTTGGTGCTGAACAACCTTTTCGCCAATTTTATTGAATCCAGCGGCCTTTGCTATAACAGGAATATACCTGTGCATTTCACCAAATATTTCAATAGATTTAATAACTGTATTCTTATAGGCTTTTAAGCCACAGTTCATATCATGAAGTTTGATACCACTAATCATCCTGTTTACACCATTATACAATTTTGTAGGAATTGTTTTTGATAGTGGATCATGTCTTTTCTTTTTCCAGCCAGACACCAAATCATACCCTTGATTGACAATCATATCGTATAACTCCGGAATTTCATCTGGGGAGTCTTGTAAGTCAGCATCCATGGTGATGACCACCTGACCTTTGGTTGCTTGAAAACCGACATGCAAAGCAGCAGACTTGCCATAGTTTCGTTGAAATTTAATGCCTTCTACATTTGAATTACCTTGTTTCAACTTTTCAATCACTTGCCACGAATCATCTGTACTGCCGTCGTCAATAAAAAGTACTTCGTACGTGAATTGATTTTCAGTCATTACTTTCTCAATCCATTTTAATAATTCTGGAATCGATTCGTCCTCATTAAATAAAGGAATAACAATAGAAATTTGTGGTTGATTTGCCATAACGCTTAGCAAATATAATTAACCCTTTTTAAAATAGAAGACTACTTATATATTTTTAAGAAATAAGTGATGTTATTTTATTTTTATTATGTCAATTCTTTTTTCTTAAATAGTCAGCATACAGCACTATTATTTTGATGACATTTTATAACCCAGAATCATTAAGGTTAGCCAATACTTCAAATGCTTTGCTAACTACTGATGATTGGACAACTATTGTAAATTCATTAGTTGTAGATATCACTTCTTCTATACTAATGCTCTTCCAAGCTAATTTCTTTAAAATATAATAATAAATACCTTCTGTTTTTACATTACTTGATGGCAGTTTTAGCGTGATTGCTGAAAGCCCCTTAGTTTGAGAAAGTAATTTACTTTTATCTAAACTCTCTTCTAATAAATCACATAATTGCGCATTAACGATTAACGTTGTTTCCCCAACTCCCCGCGAAACCGTATAAAAAGAATCATTAATAGTTTCAATTTTTTTCAAGAATAACGCTTGATTCGCTGATATACCAGAGTAGTTGTTGTATGTGTATTTAGTTAGGTTACTTCGCACAATTAAATCTCCAATATTGTCAATAACCTGTTTGATTTTTATTTGAATACTTTCTTGTTTACTAAGCGGAAGACGGCTAATTGCCATTACTATAGTGCTTTCTTTAATTGCTTTTCCATTGCTTTATTCTAGTTGAGGTTTTATTTTTCTAGCTAGGGCACTTGTGTTAATCAGTCCTTCAGATAGACTTTCGCGTACAAAGGGCATACTATCAATGGTTTCTTCAATTAG
>JBGCFR010000015.1:0-54440 GCA_045107045.1 Crocinitomicaceae bacterium | reverse complement strand
TACCATTTTATTTTATAGATACTCTAAGGGACGATGGTAAGGTTGATGAGTTACGCCATGTAGAACATTAAACGCAGACTAATGGACTTTCCAGAGTCATTAAGGAATAGGCAATTCTGGTCACTTTAAAGTTCGATCTGCTCATAATTAAACTCAATTTTATGGTTCGAGTTACGTCCCGTTCGGTTTACAAAGAGCCGAAGTTAACGCTTCGGCTTTTTTGTTACTTAAAATGCTTGTGCGTTGGCTTCCACCTCGCACTTGTATTAAAAGCCCTTTCATTTATGATTGGGCTTTTTTGATTTTTCACACCTCAAGTTGATTATTCGAAAATATCTTATTTTTCTATTTTATATGCCAGCCCAAAATTAAGTGTGGACGACGCACCAAAATTTCTAACTATTACTGCAGAATGCGCAGCTGCGTTAAACCAAAAATTACCAAATGCATTGAAGGAGAGTTTTAAAGCTGGTGACAAAAATTCGCCACCATTATGATAGAAATTTGCAAGACCGGCTTCTTCATCTTCAGTTTGAGAAGTAAGAAGCGCTCCGTCAATTCGGAAAATTAAATAAAATGGTTTTTGTTTTTTTGTCAAAAGAAATTGATGGCCATACTCAAATTCAACTAAAGCTTGACTTGGAATATTTGCCCTAAATCTATACCCTAATCCACCATACATAAAAGATCTTTCTTTTCCTTTCCCTATCGAAAGTCCTAGCTCAGCAGCATGTTGGCTATAACCTGTTCTCAAAACACCTTCTCGTTTTGAGAATGGTGCCATATATCCAACATTAACAGCTAATGGTATGTTTTTTAAAAACCGATATTTCAACTTTAATGTTGGGTCACCTAAGCTAGATAAACTTTGATTATTGTGCTGTACGGCTTTAAATGGTAAATTAGCCAAAACTGCCATTTTATCAGTTAAACTATAATCAGCAAACAAACTTGTTGTTAAATCACGTGATTTAAAATCGGTTGGTACAATTTCATTTAATTCATCATTAATTACGCTTGAATATGATAAGTTTGTAAATGAAACTTGCCCATATAATGACCCTTTTTTATTTACCCATGGGCTTTGCGAATGCACATTTACACTGAAAAGAATTAAAAACGAGAATACATTTATTTTATAAGCCATAACATGGAATTTATATAAGTAGACCAAATTTATTCAATACAGGCAAGTCTAAAATTGCATTTTAGTTCAAATAATGCCCAATTTCGTTCAAGGATTAAATAGGTATAACACCCAAGTCTAAATAAACAATACAAACCTAAGTTAAAACTAAATGATTATTTTAGCATTGGAATTTGCCTCAAATATTAGAATTAATTCATGATATTAGAATATAATAAGTTAGAGTACAAAAACAAAGTGATCTTCGAAAAAATGGTGATGACAAATTTTGAACGTGCACCAAAACCTGCTTTCGAAAATGAAGCTTGCTTTATGTATTTGCAAGAAGGCTCTTTTCAATTCAGAACACCTGAACGCCTATTTAGCCTAAGCTCTGGAGATGCTGTATTGGCTAAATGTAATAACTATTTTTTTGAGCAAACAAAAAAAGATCATCAGGTATCTCCGCAATCAAAAGGCATTGGAGCCTACCTCTATCCTGAAATTATAAAGGAATTGTTTGATTTTGACTTATCTATTTCTGATTTCGAAACAGATTATGATGCAACAAGCGTGAATACGGATTTACTGATGAAAAACTTTATTGATGGTATTGAGTTTTTATTGGATAACCCAAGTGTCTGCAATGAGTCAATGGTAAAGATCAAATTGAAAGAATTCATTCTATTATTGTCTAAGACAGAAAATGCCCCTTCTCTTTTAGATTTTGTGTCTTCACTTTTTAAACCACATGAATACGATTTTAAACAAATCATTGAAACCAATATACTATCTTCCCTTTCAATTAGTGAATTGGCTAAACTTTGCGGCATGAGTGTTTCTACCTTCCAAAGGACATTTCAATCGGTATTTGAACAGACTCCATCTAAATATATTCTTGAGCAAAAGCTAATAAAAGCAAAAGAAATGTTAGCCGATAAGAAAAAACGGATCTCTGATGTAGCTTATGATTGTGGCTTTCAAAGCACCTCTACATTTAATCGGTCATTCAAAAAATTCTTTCATTATTCTCCAACTGATTTTCGTTTGAACGAAATTGAGCAATGATTGAATTAATCTGATAGTCCACTCTCTTTTTCATCCTTTAATTTTGCTATCAAAACAAAAAATAAAGGATTATGTCTTCAAAAATTAATTTAATATTATGACAAAATATGTTCTTTATAAAATGATAGGCTTCACAGAAAATTACCTCTCCAAATCAACAACTGGCGTTTTTATCACCACTTTTGTGCCTTGCTCCAAATCATAGTATTCAATAGAAAAATCGTTTCTATATCGCTTTTTTAACCAGTAAATGCGATCTTTTGTAATATTAATACCATGCGAAATACCCTTGTGCGTTTTACCTATTTCTTGCGCTTTTACTCTTCCTACTCCATTATCTGCAACCACCCAGACAATATGATTGTGGTAAGGTTTAATTTCAATGGTCAGTTTTTTTTCACCCTCAACCTTGTGATATAAACCGTGAATTAAGGCATTTTCAACGAAGGGTTGGAGCAACATTGGTGGGGTATATACAAAATCCTCAACTTCTTCTTTATCATAAATAAATTCGAATTTAAAATGTTCTCCTTGCCTAATGGCATTAAGTTCTACATAAGACTTTAAAAAACCTATTTCCTGCTCCAAACTAATGGCATCTAGTCTTGAATTGTCGAGTGTTTTACGAAGAAGGTCTGAAAAAAGATTTAAATAATTTTGAGCGAATTGAATATCATCAGTTGCTAAACTAGCATCAATTGTTGTGAGTGCATTGTGCAAAAAATGAGGATTCATTTGTTGCAGGAGCAGTTTCTCCATGGTTTCGGCATAATCCGTTGAATTCAGAATCTCCTCCTGTTTAGCTTCAACAATGGCCTTTTGCTCAGCTAAAATATAATTTGACTTTTGTGTCTTTTTATTGGCTTTCCATAGACTAATAATAAAAAATAATAGTAGTAGAATTATTATAATACTTAAACTCAAAATCCACATTTTTTGTTGCTCAAGCCTGCGATTCAAAACCTGCATAACTTCTTTTTCGTTCTGCTCTTTTAGTAACACTTTTTCAGCCGTCTCTAATTCATTTTTTACTTGAACAAAATTAACTTCCGTTTTTAATTGATTTAATGCCTTATTGTGAGACTCGACCAGTAATTGATCATTTAAAATCTTAAGTTGCTCACCAAATATATAGGCATTTATTGTGTCGCCTAAAGCAATACGATCGTCATGCAATCCTTGTAAAAAATCAGCCTGAATGTGGCGATTACAATTTCGATATTTAGAATCACTCGTCAATATACGATAGTGATTTTTTTGGGCTTCATTTTTAATTCTGCTGGACACAATATACAAGTTTACCAATGCTAAATATTCTCCTTCAATACTTTTAACCGATCGATAATAAGTTAAAGCGTTTTTTAGTGCAATTTGGGCTTCTGAAAATTCATTCAAATACAAATGACAGATACCAGAATTAACCTTTACATGAGCCAAGTTAAGCGTGTCTAAATGTTTAATTACTATAGGTTCCGATTTATTGAGTACAATCAAAGCATCTCTTGATTTTTCTTGTAATAATAAAACACTCCCAATATTAATAAGTGCCATGGCTTTAAACTCCCCCATTTCATTTTTTGCGCATCTATTCAGTACTTTATTATAGTAAATAAGTGCTGTTTCATAGTCACGTGTATCCTTAAAAATATTTCCAATATTTATTTGTGCAATTACAGATCCCAGTGTGTCGTTTAACGCATAAGCAATTTCTAAAGCATTTACCAAAGCTTCTAATCCTTCAACATTCTTTTCTTGGTCATAATAAAGCAGCCCAATTTCATTGAGAATGTCACCTAAAAAAATGCTGTCATTAATAAATATAGTTTGCTCTTTAGCATGTTCCAAAAAATGCAATGCAAACTCAAAATATCTATTGAGTCTGCTTTTATTTCCGACAGAATAATATAAAACAGCCTTGTCTTTTTCAGAGTCTGTCTTGTTTCTAATGATTTGATTAATAATGATTTTAGCTGAATCTTCAAACCCAGATTCCAATAATGCAAAACTTTTATTTAGCTCTTCTTTTATTGTGGTCGATTGACTAAATAAAAGAGTATGATATAAAAAAATGACTAGGATGGAGATAAACTTTTTCATTTTGTCATCTTCCGTTTAATCAATTCTAAAAATTCTTCCTTTTTTCTCCTTGAAATTGGCACCTCATCATTATTAATCAGTTTTATTGATCCACCATCATTTTTCAGAATCGCGGTTATCATATTTGTATTGATAATGTGCGAGCGGTGAACTTTAATAAAATTATGAGCTGGCAGCACCAATTCATAATGCTTCATATTTTTTGAACTGACAATAACTTCACCACCGACTAAATGAATACTACAATAACTACTATCGGCCTCCAGCCTTATGATGTTGTTCGTCATTATATAACGAACGGATTCAAGACTGCTAATCGCAATCTTTGGATTTTCTTTCCCTTTTAGTTCATTAAACAGTATTTCAAATTTAGATTTATAATCGTCTTTAGTATGAATCGTTTTCTTTAATTTTAAAAGGGTTTGAATTAACTCTTCTGGTTTAAAAGGCTTTAATAAAAAATCAAAAGCACTGTATTTTATGGCTTTTATTGCAAAATGGTCATAGGCGGTTACAAATACTGACTTAAAGTTTAAGGCAGGTAGCGCATCTAAAATTTCGAAGCTAGAACCTTCAATAATTTCGATATCAAAAAAAACTATATCAGGTGATGTTTGTAGAATTGCTCTAGTACCTTCAGTGACTGAACTTGCTTCCCCAACAACATTGAAACCTAGATTACTTTCACGTATTTGATAAATTAGGTTTTTACGCAAAGGCAACTGGTCTTCAATAACAACTACTTTCATTTACTCAGTATCTATTCTTATACAAAAGTACGTAATATATTAACCGACTATTTTCCATTTAAAAATTTGATTCAACCGCTTGCAAATTGCCACAGGGCATCAGCAAAACGAGGTAATTTAGTCCGAATTTATCAAATAGATTTGATCCAAAACAAAGTCTATGACACGTCACATCATTCTATCCATTTTCTTATTTTCTATTTCAAACTTATCATTTTCACAAACTTTAATTAGTGGATCAGTTATAAATTCGAGTAATGCTGAAATATCTTTTTTTAATATTCTAGTCCTGAATCCATCAGATAGTACTTTACTATCAGGTAAAATTTTCAATCAAAGTCATTTTGAATTTAAAACGAATATAGATACTGCACTATTAAAAATTGAGGCTGTAGGATATGAACCTTCTTTTTATTTGATAAATAAGGCTGTAGATTTGGGTCAAATCATTTTAAAATCGTCAATTCTTAATGAAGTAGAAGTGATTGGAAAAAAGTTACCTTTTGACACTAAAAATGGCAACTTAACTATTAATGTTGACAATAGTATTTTCAGTAGTTCATCATCAGCTCAAGATATACTGGGTAAATCACCTGGTTTGGTAGTAAATAATGGGCAGATTATGGTGATTGGTAGCGGTAATGCGTTGATTTATGTTGATGGAAAAGAAACTGCTTTATCCGTCTTGCAAACTATACCGGTTTCACAAATAGAATCAATAGAAGTTATAAAGAATCCTGATGCCAGCTATGATGCAGAAGGTAAATCTGTTATTTTAGTAAAACTAAAAGAACTTGGATTAGAAGGCTTTCAAGGTGCTATCAATTCACATTACACCAATGGATTCTATCAATTGGGATATGTAGATGTAAGTGCACAATACAAAAAAGGTAAAATATCGTTAAGTACAGGCTTAAATACAAATTTTGGAAGTACAGGCACTTTGAGAAAAGATACTGCTACTGTTTTAAAAGGAATTAATCCTTACAATGCCTCTAGCGATTATGCCGAAAAGGTAAAGTTAACGAATGTAACCAATTACTTAATTGGTTTACGCTATAAATTAAGCAAACGACAAACCTTTTCAACCCAATTTAACGGCAATTATTCTGAATATGATTTAGATGTTAATAATAATATTGATGTGATAGAACCATTAACTAAAACTCGGATCGAGTCAAATAATACCGCTCTTAGTTTATATAAAACCAATGTTTTGTCAGCCAATTACAACTTAAAGCTGGATAGTTTAAATAGCAACCTATTTGTTGGAGGCACTTACACATTAGTAGATATTTCCTACAACGACTTAATCTCTGAATTGACAGAAAATAATAGCATTTCCGAACTGATATCTTCAAAGTCAGTCGGTGAAAACAAGAATACAATTGCCTTAGCCCAGGTTGACGTAGTAAAGAATTTTAAGAACAATAAAAAACTGAAAATTGGAGCGAAAATTAATCAAGCATCTACACAATCGGCTGTTTTTTTAAAAAGAACTGGAGAAGAAAATAATTTGTTGGGGAGAGATGATACATTTAACTATGATGAACAAATTCTTTCTAGCTACATTAATTGGAATGGACAATTTAAAAAAAGCCAGTATCAAATTGGACTAAGAACAGAAAACACCAGCAGCAAAGCCTTTAAAAATGCCAACGACTCTCCCTATATTGACACTAGCTATTGGTCTATTTTTCCTAATATTGGCATCACCACTAATTTTGAAAAATGGTCTACTTCAACGCAATTTACATCCAAAATTAGCAGGCCTAAATACAGTGATATCACCCCTTACATTTATTATATGAATAGTTTTGTATCAATATATGGCAATCCTTATGTTAAACCAAGCTTCAACTACAATTTTGAACAAAAGTTCTCCTATCAAAAAGCAAGTTTTAGTTTAGGATATAATTTAACACAAGCCCCTAGGGCTTTCTTAACCATTCAAGATAGCTTAACTGAAAGCAGGAATGTATTACAAGTCCTAAATGTTGATAAATTGGATGAACTTTATATTGAAGTTAAGCGTCCCACTCAAAAAGGTCCTCTATTCAATTACACAATGTTAAATGCATCATTATCAAAATACACTAGTTCAGAATTCGACTTCGGACACCAAACAGTTACACCAAAGCTATATATTTACACTTATAACAAAGTTGCCATTAAAAAATGGTTCAATTTCGAATTAATTGGTGATTTCACTTCGCAATTTTCGGACGGGAGAAGGACTATGAAACCACAAGGACAATTACATCTTGGTGTATCAAAAAGTTTTTTGAAGGATGCCTGCTATTTACAAGTAACTATGTACGATATTTTCCAGACCGCCCGGCCTAGTGCAACCAATTTTATTGATGGAAATACTTTTGATTCGATCACCACACAGGACAGCCGCTTTTTAAGAGTGTTTCTTTCAATTAAATTTGGGAAATTAGAACAAACAGATTATGAGCATAAGCAATTAAATGAATTGGAGACAAAGCGAGCAAAGTAAGATGTAAAATGAATAATTACACAGACTTAAATATATTTTTTGATGAAATAATGTGCGTTCAAAATAATTAAAAAAAATAAAGAATTGCAAGAGTCCTATGACTTTAAAATGTTTAAGCTTTTTTTGGTAGATTTATGGAATGGGATTATTATCAGAGATTAAAAGTTGCAAAATTTGCGAAAATCACCTACCCCATCCACCTAATCCGATTCTCTCATTTAGTTCTCAAAGTAAAATTTTGATTGTGGGTCAAGCTCCAGGAAGAGTAGTAAATGAGAAAGGAGTTCCATTTGATGACAAAAGTGGCGAAACTTTAAGAAAATGGCTAGACGTAAGTAGAGAAGAGTTTTACGATACTAATAATTTTGGCATTGTACCAATGGGGTTTTGCTACCCAGGAAAAGGAAAATCGGGTGACCTTCCTCCAAGAAAAGAATGTGCCGAAACATGGCATGAAAAAGTATTAGAAGAAATCCGAAGTCCGAAAATGATTATTTTAATAGGCGCATATGCACAAAAGTATTACCTCAGCAAGACTATGAAAAGAAACTTAACAGAAACTGTAAGAGATTTCCATCTATATCTCCCCAAATTCTTTCCAATTGTGCACCCATCTGGTCTCAATTTCAGATGGCAGGCAAAAAACCCATGGTTTGTTGAAGAGATAATCCCCATTTTAAAATATGAAGTAAAAAAAATACTAAAACCATAAACTCATGATTAAAGGACTTTTTGAAACTCACTTATATGTCTCTGATATAGAAAAATCAATTGACTTTTATGCCAATATTCTTGGACTGGAGCTCTGCTATAAAGAAGATGAAAGACAAGCCGTATTTTTTTGGATTGGTGAACCAAAACAAGCCATGCTTGGGTTATGGGAAAAACCAAAGTCGGAAATTGATATTCGACATTTTGCCTTCGAATGTGAACCCGAATGGATTTTAAATGAGTCTGTCGAGTTTTTGAAATCTAATGGACTATCTTTTCGTAATTTTTTGAAAGATGGAACAGAACGACCAATGGTTTTTGTTTGGACACCTGCAATTTCTATCTACTTTGATGATCCTGATGGTCATTCTCTAGAATTTATTGGACTACTACCAGGTAAGGCTAGACCGGATTTAGGTAGCAAGGTAATTAGTTATGATGACTGGAAAATTTTACAGGCTTAATATTTTTAAATTGAAAAAACCAACTTTACCTCAACGCCGTTAGATGTATTGATATTTATTGCCCCATCAATCTGCTCTGCAAGCCCCCGAATTAGGTCTATTCCCATACCATCCTTAGCTTTATCTCTATTAAAACCCATACCATTATCTTTAATCCTAAGGGCAACATTTTCATCTTCTTTCTTCAAGGACACTTCCAATTTTGGAAACAAGTTTTTGTTGTTAAAAGCGTATTTATAGCAATTGGTTAATATTTCATTTACAATTAGCCCGCAGGGAATAGCTCTTGATACATCTAATTCAACAATATCAAGTTCCAATTCAAGACAAACTGCTATTTCCTTTTCGTGAGAAGAATACAAGTTTTCTGTCAATTGCTTTATGTATTCTCCTAAATCAATACAATCAATATTATCTTTAGAATGTAATTGTTCTTGCACAACTGCCATTGAGTACACTTTATTTTTAAATTCATCAAACAGCAGTTCATGAAATGGATCTTTTACTTTTGCTTTCTGTAAATTTAAAAGGCTCAAAATAACGGCCATGTTATTTTTAACCCGGTGGTTAATTTCAGCAATTAATACTTCTTTTTGAGATATAATTTTTTCCAGTTCTTCACGATACACTCTTTTTTCCTTAGTCTCTAATGCTAATGATAGCAGTTGACCAACAGACTGTGTATATTTCTGCTCATCTTCGGTCCAAATATGCTCTTTACCAACTTTTTCAAAACAAATAACACCGACCATTTTACCTTCAGCTCTTAAAGGAACATCAATCATTGACATGATATTATTTGGGATCAAATAATTAACCAATAATTCAACGTTCATGGGCTCCTCTTGGGCTTTGATCGAAACAATCAGTTTATTTTTTTTCAAAAAACTAAAATAGCCAGGTAACTCACTTTTTTTTAGAGGAAGTTCTATTGAATACTTTTGAGATATTGATGAAAAAGATAAAATAGACTCCAATTGTTCATCATCTTTATCAAAAATCCAGGCATTGCAGCGCTCACAACTTAGAACATTTGAAGATTTCTTTAAAATTTCACGTGTGAGAAGCTCAATTTTGCCTTCATGCAAATTTGTACTCTTTGATAACTCCTCTATGACATCAATAAACTTCACATTATCCTTTTTTCATTTTCTACAAGTAACGAATAAAAAACTGAAAAAGCTGAAGATTGATGAGATATAATAATAATAAAATTGTGAATTGTTAAGTAAAAATGATAGCTTTATTTCATGGAAATTGGGCTTAGTCTAATATTTACCGAATTATCAATCATACTATGTATTCAAAACAAAAAAGAGCTAAAGTACTATTGAACAAGTATCAAATTAGTTTTTACATTGTTGTTTTGGTTAATCTAAATCTTTCAACAACATCAGCCATAGGCCAGACCCTTTCCACAAGGGAAAACAAGTATGTCATACCTTTTGAAATAACAGATGCTAATAATATTATTTTTAAGACAGTTTTGAACCAAGAAGATACGATCAATTTATTTTTTGATACTGGAGGAACTGATATCGTTATGCGCCATGAGGCAATTAAAAACTCAACAACGACGCTAATAAATAGTAGTGAAGCATACAAACAAGAAGATTTTGAAGCATTAGGATCATTAAACACAATTTCAATTGGTACTTTAGAATTTGATAGTCTCACTATTTATCCAGTTGATGTTGGCCCACAAGAGGCTGATGGCCATTTTGGATGGAATCTTTTCGAAGGTAAAATAATTGCTTTAAATTATGACAAACAAGAATTGACTGTATATGATCATCTAAAAAAAGTACCTAAAGACTATGTTAAATTGCCAATTGAGTATACACATACATTATTTTGTATTCAGGCAAATGCACAAGTAAACAATTTCAGCTCTACCAATCGTTATTTATTTGATACCGGTTTTCAAAGGGCATTACTTTTGGATAAAAACTTAAATAAAAAAGATAATTTTCCCGATACATTACCAGTTATAAAGGAATCTAAATTAAAAAATTCTAAAGGTGATATTTTCATTAACAAAATAGTTGAATTAGATGAAATATGCTTTAATGAAATATGTGCTGAGGGTATACCAACACATCTATTAGACTTGCCAAATCCTGCTCAATTCGAAACACATATTTTAGGCAATGAGTTACTGATGCGCTTTAATACAATACTCGATTTTAAAAACCATTTTGTCTATTTAAAACCTAACCAATTAATGGATTTACCCTATACAGATGCGAATTAATTAGACTGCCATTAAGATTAATATTTGCCATAGATTCAAAAGTTATTTGGCAAAAAGGTCTCAAATCATTATTCAAGTCGTTTTACAATTTATGATACAATAATTTTGTTTCAATATTTAAGAAAACAATTAATAATCTAAAAGTAAAACATTATGAAAAAATTATCAATTATTGTCAGCATAACGTTATTGTGCTTAATGAGCTTGCAATCAAAAGAAAAATTGGTTATCGCTGCATTTGATACTCTTAAACTGAGCTATGAACAATTTAAAGATAACGACATTGAGTTATATAACAATTCAATGAAAGCCATTAGTGTTTCTGTATTAGATCCGGCAACCAATATTAAGGTTAAATCATTTGGTTTAGGTCCTTTTGGAAAGGCATTAGTTCGAGTTAACTTTGGACATGTTTTAAATCTTAAAAATAGTTCATCAAAAGTACTTTCAATCAATTTAAAGTTCATTAAAAGAAAAGCCATTATTCAAAAAAACATTGAGCGCATTGATTTCAAATTAATTAATCCAACTACCAAATCAATTCCTTTAGTTATTCCAGGAGTAATGAATCCAAACTTATCACCTAACTCAAGCAGCGGTGTTAATTTAAAGATTGGTCAAAAAGTGTATTATAAAAAAAACGGCAGATCAAAACTATTGCTGATTGTGAATAAAAACATTCAAGAAGGAGATGAACTAAACGTGGCTGAACTCATTAGTAAATTAGAAAAAGATAATTAATTTATACCTTACAAATAACTTTAATAGCAAGTGGATATCGTTTATGCTATTCACTTGTTGTTCATTTATTGAAAAAAGAATATGACCTTAAACACCACTCCACTTCAACTTGGTTATTTTTTCAGTCTTGTACTATGGATATTGCTTCTATCTAGAGGTTTCAAACAACAACGACTATCCGATAAAATGCTTGGTTGGATTATGCTCATTCTGGCTATAGAATTGCAAGACTATACTTTTGGCTTTGCAGGTATTAATATTTTATGGGAGCAGTTTAACGGTTTTCCAAGGGATGTTAGCCTTTTGCTAGGGCCAACTATGTATTTATATTTTCGGAGCCAAGTTAATAGGATGTTTAAATTTGAGAAAATACACATTTGGCACTTCATGCCATACTTCGTTTACTTTTTGTACTGCATAGTATTTTTTGTGCAGGGCCCCGAAGCTGTTGTTCGCCAACAAGATTCCGTCACAGAACTAATACTTGGCTATGTATATCATATTTTTTTAGTAGTTAGTTATATCTTTTATTCAATCAAATGCCTTAGTATTTATAGAGCGTACCGCGTTTGGAGTTTACAACAATTTAGTAATCTTGAAATCATTAGTTTTAAATGGTTTCGTAATTTTGTCTACAGCATGATTCTTTGGTTAGTTTTTAGGGAATTTATGGGCGTTTTAGACTCATATTTGAATCTTAGTTTCTACGAAGACTGGTGGTGGAATTTAGCTCTTGCAGCAGTGGCATTTTATATAGGGCTAATTGGTTATAGCCAAATCCAACCTTCGAAAATAAATTTTGACCAGTCTAATCGAAGCAATAATAAAAAAAATGAAAATCAGGAATTTAATGAAAATTCTATTGAATCAAAAAAATCTGAAATCGCACTCAAATTAAAAGAGGCCATGGAACAAGAACGGCTGTATTTGCAACCAGACCTTAACCTTCATGAACTTGCACAGCATATTCAAACAAATGCTGTAGAATTGTCAGCAACTATTAATCAAGTTTTCAAACAAAACTTTAATGATTACATTAACAATTTAAGAATTGAAGCGTTTATAGAGCTTTTCCAAAATGAAGCCTATAAGAGTTATACTATGCTTTCTATTGCCTACGATTCTGGTTTTAACTCGAAAGCCACATTTAACCGTTCATTTAAAAAAATAAAAGGCATGTCTCCTAAGGAATATTTTGAAAAAAGATAGTGAATTTGGGCAGAGAATCACTATCCATCAATATCTCTTTTAGAATACACTTTGTTAGCAATAAAGAGAAAAACCAAAGTCAATAGAATTAATAAACCAGCAGCTAGAAAATTGAATGTCACTGAGGGATCTTTAGTAATTTCCAAATAATTAAACGGAGAAAAATAAGAAATCCATGACACTGCATCCGCCGATTTTCCAATTGCATTTAAAAAATAAGTGCCAAAGGTTAAACCCACTACAATTCCCATAAAATTCTTCTTTGGTGTTACAAACATGGAGATAAGCACACCAATTGCCGTAAAAAATAGAATTAAGGTTAATCCTGAAAAATGCATTTGGAAAAATACCTCCCAATTGACTTCCGCAACTGCAAAAATGTTAATAGCGATATAAGCTGTAAGTGTTTGAATTGTAAAAATTATAATTGTTAATGTATACAATGCCAAAAGCTTACTCACAACAACTGTCTGTCTTGAAACTGGACGAGTTAATAGGAATTCGGACGTCCTATCCTTCTCTTCCTTCGATATGATAGTAGCACCCGTTGAGGTTGTGTAAATACTTATTAAAACAATGATATAAACACCATAGTATGTGCTATAAAATCCAATTATGCTTGACCATGTATCAGCATCCATTCCCATAGCTTTTCCTAACTCTGGAGGAATACTTTCCATTAAAACAGTTATACTTTCACCCATTTCAGCCATATAAGGGAAAATAGTAGTAACCAATAGCGTAAATCCGATTACAATTGCCGACCAAATCATTAAATTTTTTCGGCTTCTTTTAAGCTCTTTTAAATATAGATTCTTGTTCATCTCTTTTTTTATTGCTGGTAATAATTCATGAATATGGACTCCAGGTCAGGCTCTTCCATAACGACATCTTGTAAATCAATAACTGACAACCATTTTATCAGTTCTCCAATTTGCCCCAAATAGTCAAAACTAAGTTTATTGTGATTCCATTTTTCATTTTTACTACCTACAGGGAGGGTAATATTTTCAGGAATTGTATTAAGAATTACTGTTACTTTTTTCATTTGTTTTTCTAATAACATATGAATATCTTCAATTGCCGAAATAGCGCCATCTCGTATTACAGCAGCTCTTTGGCACATCCTTTGAACTTCCGACAAAATATGTGAGCTAAAGAATATAGTAGTCCCTTTGTCATTTTCAGCCTGCATTAAATCAAAAAATCGGTTCTGCATTAATGGATCCAAACCTGATGTAGGTTCATCAAGAACCAATAATTTTGGTTGATGTAAAACTGCTTGAATAATAGCACACTTTTTTTTGTTTCCAAACGATAAATCAGTAATTTTCTTTTGCAAATCTAACTGAAAATACTCTGCCAATTCATCTATTTTACTTATGTCAGATGTGCTGTAAAATCTCGCTGAATATTCTAATAATTCCTTTGATGTCATTTCATCATAATAATGAACTTCCGAAGGTAAGTATCCAATTTGTGCTCGAATAGAAGCGCCGTTTATTAAGGCATTTTCACCTAAAATCTGTACAGATCCAGATGTGGTTTGTAGTAATCCAAGCATGCTTCTAATTGCAGTGGATTTGCCGGCACCATTTGGTCCAACAAACCCAAAAACTTCTCCTTGTTCAACATCTAGTGAAACATTCTTTATTGCATGGTGTTCACCATAATATTTATTCAAGTTTTTAATTTCTATCGCCTTCATATATTTAAATTATGAACTGTTTAACTAACTTTTTTTTCATACTTTCGATTGGGTATGTTTCAGGCTGCATTACATATGAGAGTTTCATACCTGAAAAAATAGTATTAAAATATTGCATTTCGTTGTGAAAGTTTTCTCCAAATTTTTCTCTAAAAAAATTAGAGAATCGAGTATTAAATTTACCTAGTACTTCAGCGTAATCACTCATTATGATTTGAAGTACATCTGACTGTAAGCTCATTCTAAAATATAACTTCCAATGCTTTGAGTCCGCTGCCAGTAGATCAAAGGTTCTATCAATTAAAGCAATTAATGATTCATTTGTAAAATCCGAAACCGTTAAGTATTCTAAAATTTTAATTTCCTCATGCATAATATGATGAAGTAATTGATGAAGCAGCGCCTCTTTGCTTTCAAAATAATTATACATTAAACCTTTCGAAACACCTGCATGTTTGCTCACTTTACTGATTGATGCGCTATGGTACCCTTCTTCAGCAAACACATGTAAAGCGGCATTCAAAATAGTTGATTTTCTATCCGCGCGGATTTTTTCGAATTGTGCTGGTGTTTTTGGCATTTATATTTTTGACTGAACGTTTGGTCAAAATTAGAAAATAAATTTATATTTAAAAGAAAAAGTATCAATTTATTTTTGATAGCTAGGAAGAACAAAATTCTATAAAAGCAAAAAGCCTTAGCATACGCTAAGGCTTTTCATTAATTAATAGTCAATTGCAATTAAATTTTTCCTGTAACTGCTTCAGAAACATTTATAATGTGATCACCAGCTTTTTCAGCTAATGAAAATAGATTACTAAAAATCATTCCACTTTCCATGTGGAAATCTTTTTTATTCATATCTGAAAGATATTGGTTTCTCATTTTATCTCTTTGAATATTGATTTTATCTTCAGCATCATTTGCAGCTTGCAATGAAACTCCGCCCCAATCTGCATCTAAATTATCACACATCACTTCAAAAGCTTCATCTACGCACTTAAATACTTCCAACAGGCTTTCCCTTTGTTCCGGCATAAAATAAGCTTTACTTTGCTCTTTTCTTTCAATACCTTTAGAAATTTGATAGAAAATATCACCAATTCTTTCAAGGTCATTCACAATACTATTCATTGCTCTAACTCTCTTAGCTGTTTCATCAGTCATTTCTCCCTTCGAAACTTTCGCTAAATAATTAGCAACTTCAATCTCAACTCGGTCTGTGATTTCTTCATATTTAGCCATTTTTCGGTACAGCTTAGTTCTAATCTTTGTATTTTGCTCAGTCAATAACTCTTGCGCAAAGCCACTCATTCGACTTGTAATTCTACCAAACTTAGCAACTTCTTTTTTAGCTTCGAAAATAGACAGATCAGCTGTACCCATAATTCCAGTACCAATATAATCAAGATGGAATTCTTCATCAGCTGCACCTTTTGATTTAACAGATCTTTCCGCTAATCTCACAAGTAAAGGAACAAAACCAATTAATAATAATACGTTTAATAAATTAAAGGTTGTATGGAAAATGGCGAGGCCTGTATTCGCTGCTTCTTTAGAATCAGTAAACGGATCTCCACTGCCTAACCAAGACATAAACATTTTAATACCATCTAGCATAAATGGTAATAACATTAGTGCCCAAAAAACACCAATAATATTGAATAAAGAGTGGATTCTAGCAGATCTTTTCGCATGAACGTTTCCAATCAATGAAGCCAATTCAGCCGTAATAGTAGTTCCTATATTTTCACCAAGAATCATTGCGGCTGCAACTTCAAATGGTATTACTCCAGCAGCAACTAAGGTCATGGTTAAAGCCATAGCAGCAGATGAAGATTGGATGATTACTGTTGCTAAAGTACCAAGACCAACAAACATTAAATTACTTAATAAACCTCCGTTATTATATTCAGCAAAAAACTGAACAATTCCAGAATCTGCATCAAGTCCTGGTACTGCAGTTTTAAGAGCTCCAAGTCCCATGAATAATAAGGCAAATCCAATAATTGTGTTTGCCCAAGCCTTATACTTTGATTTTCCAAAAAACAACAATGGTGCACCAATTGCGATAATAATAAACGCGTAAGATGCCATGCTCACTTTAAATCCAAAAATATTAATAAGCCATGCCGTAATGGTGGTTCCAATATTAGCCCCCATCATTACACCAGCTGATTGCACTAATGTTAATAAACCAGCATTAACAAAACTAACGGTCATTACTGTAGTAACAGAAGAGGATTGCACAATAGAAGTAATTCCAAATCCAGTTAAAACACCTTTCACTCTATTTGATGTAATAGAACCAAGCATTGATCGTAAACGGCTACCTGCAGCTTGCTGTAAACCTTCACTCATCACTTTCATACCATATATGAATAGTCCTAGCGATCCGATTAACACCAATAACTTAAAAAGGCCCCATTCTCTTTCAGTCTTAAATTTCTTCTTATCACTTAAAACTTGTTGCTCTCCTTTTTCAAGACCAATTTTAAATACGTATTTATCTCCACCAGCTAAATCCACAAGCTTATACTTAGTATCATCAATTGAAATATTCGAAATTACATCCCAATCAGTATTTTCAAATCCAGCCTTATGCCTTTTCGCATTAATACTTGTACTATATTTAATAAACAAAGTATACCCCTCACTTTTCAAATAATCAATTGCACTGTAATCAATTGACCAACTAATAGCAGCACTGGCTGGTCCGCCTTTGCCGGTTATATTGTTAAACAAATCTGCAGTAACCTCAATAGGTGTTTCAACATGAAATTGATTTACCTGAATTAATGAATCTTGTGCATTTGAATTAAAGCCAAATATTCCGACAAACACAATGGCAAATAAAGCTAAGTTCTTTTTCATCTTTTAAGAAATAAATATTTGGGCAAATGTAATTCAATGAATAATCAATCGATTTATTTCAATGTTAAGTTTACGTTAACAAAAAGTAACAGAATTGAACGTGTTCAGAATTTAAGTCGACATGAAATATGGCTCCAGTTCGCTGTAGGAATAGCTTAACAACATTTTGCATTAACTAAAAAGAAAGTTCCAATGTTAAATAACCATTAAGCTTGATGTTTCTGTATTAATTCATTGTTAAAATAATGTAACCTTTGTATCAAAATTTTGAAAACAAATAAAAAATGAAACAATTATTTATTAAGGCTAGTCTAGCAATTATGCTTTTTATTTTAAGCACACCAGCAATATCACAAAATAAAGTTGATGCTATATTTGGTAAGGGTATTAAGATGACAGCCGCAGATACATCAATGTCTGTAAAATTTCAATTAAGAATGCAACACCTATTCGAAATGCAACAAGATCTTGGAGAAGATATGTTTTCTGAGGAAGGTTTTGAATCAAATTATTTGGTAAGAAGAGCAAGATTAAAGTTCGGTGGTCATGTATATTCTCCAAAATTGAAATATAAAGTTGAATTGGGACTTTCGAACAGAGACATTAGTACCAATAAAGAAGATGGTAACGGAAGGTTTGGTTCAAGAATGATTCTTGATGCCGTTTTAAAATACAAATTCCATAGCAATTGGTCTATTTGGGTTGGTCAAACCAAACTACCAGGCAATAGAGAACGTGTTATTTCTTCGGCAAATTTGCAGTTCGTTAACCGATCAAATGTAAACAGCAAGTTTAATATTGATCGTGATATGGGAATACAACTACATGGTAAATATGGTAAATCTTTTGTAGTAAAACCAAAATTTGCTTGGACTATGGGTGAAGGTAGAAACATTACTGAAGGAAACTTTGGAGGGTATAATTATACAGGACGAATTGAATTTTTACCTATGGGAGAATTTGAAGGTAAAAAGGAAGATTATAATTCCTCTGATCTTAAACGACAATCAACTCCTAAATTGGCAGTAGCCGGTACATATAATTTTAATGATGATGCCGTTAGACAGCAAGGACAGTTAGGGTCATTCGTTTACAATCAAGAATTTGATGCTATTGCAAATGCATTTGTTAATACAGATAATTATGCAACAGCTGATTTAGCTTCTCTACAATTAGATTTGATGTTTAAATACAAAGGCATTTCAGTAATGGCTGAATATGCAAACACTCAGAACATGGATCAAAGCACTTCTGATAATGTATCAAAAAAATTCAATACTGGTCAAGGTCTTAATCTTCAAATGGGTTATTTATTTGAAAATAATTTTGAAGTAGCAGGTCGATTTACTGGCATTGAGCCTGATGATTCAAATTCTGGAATTAGTAAAATTAATGAATATACCTTAGGGGTTTCAAAGTACATTGTTGGTCACAATTTAAAAATTCAATCCGACTTTTCATATATTGACCAATTCGGAAATGATGGAGCAGTCCGTTTCCGTTTCCAAGTTGAAATGCAATTTTAGGAACTATTATTCAACTTATAATTTAAAGCTGTTCACTATTGGACAGCTTTTTTTAGATCTTAAATCCAAATAGACAAATATCATCAGTTTGTTCAACAGTACTGGTCCATTCATCCAATGCAGACTTTACCTCAGATCTTTGATTCTCCACTGCCATGGTGCTAATTTTTGAAAGTAGCGAACTTGTGTTTTTATAGCCATACTTCTTTGTCCTCGGACCACCAAATTGATCCGGCACACCATCAGTAAATATATAGAAAGCATCACCAGCCTCAAAGTCCACGTATTGACTCGAAAATGGTCTTCTAAACCCATAATCTACAGCACTGATTCCGTACTTGTCTCCTCTAATTCTTTCCACCTCATTATCGCGAACCTTAAACAATGAGTTTGACGCACCCGAATATTCAATTCTTTTCTTATGCATATTTATAGCCAACAGCGACATATCCATACCATCAGATATTTCATTATAACCATTGGCTTGCGATTCCTGTTCAAATAATTTCTGAATTCCTTCTTGAATAAAGTCCAAAATTTGATTGGTATGGGTAATATAAGGTTCATTAATAGCCTGCTCTAATAAACTTTCACCAATAATGCTCATAAAGGCTCCTGGCACACCATGCCCTGTACAATCTACCACAGCAACAAATACTTTACCGTTCTTCTCTGCCATCCAATAAAAATCGCCACTGACAATATCTTTTGGTTTGAAATATACAAATGACTTTGGTAGCAAGGTATGTATTAGTTTATCCGAAGGAAGAATTCCGTTCTGAATTCTTTTCGCATAGTTAATACTATCAGTAATATTCTTATTTTTTTCTGCTAAGTCCTTGGTTCGTTCATTAACTTTTGTTTCCAAAGTAGAATATAGGGTGCCATTTACTAA
The DNA here is from genome assembly GCA_045107045.1 of Crocinitomicaceae bacterium. Lineage (GTDB taxonomy): Bacteria > Bacteroidota > Bacteroidia > Flavobacteriales_D > Crocinitomicaceae > Putridiphycobacter. The sequence goes on along the minus strand of JBGCFR010000015.1, from coordinate 34,515 downwards.
TGCTGAGGCTACAAAGGCCCCTAAAGATTTTAATAAGTCCAAATGGTGTCGTTCAAATGCGTTAACTCGCATACTTTGAACTGTTAAAACACCAATCACCTTATCGTCAATAATCATTGGCGTAAAAATCAATGATCTTGGCACCTTTCCTGTTAAAACATTAAAGGTTTCAATATAATTGACATACTCTATCTCATTGTCTCTTATAAAAACATCATTTTTGTTTTCAATACACCAAACCGTATAGTTATTCTTATCCTCCATTGATAAAAATCCTAATGGATCTAATTCACCAGATTCTATTTCATAATTATATTCAATTTGTTGAAGATCTTCATGATAAATTCTAATACCAAACATCTCAGCATCCATCAGTCTACTAATTTTAGAATGGACTGTTTCAAATATCTTGTCTAATCTTAGTGAAGAAGAAATATCAAGACCAATCTCACTCAACAATTTTGTATTCGAATACGTTTGTAAAAGCTGATCTTTTTGATGAACAATTTCTTTCGTTCTTTTTTCAACTTCCGATTCCATCCCTTGATATAGAAGTGTTTTCTCAATGGCAATAGCCATATAGTTCGCTATATTTTTTGCCAAATTATAATGCCCTTTTGTATATGCATTCTTTTCGAATGACTGAACTGTAAGGACACCTATTGCCTGGCCTTTAGACCATAGTGGAATATAAATAAGCGACTTTGGTAAGTCACCTGCTACCACATCAACTTCTCCATCAATATACTCGTGACTATGTTTTTCAAAATCATTAATGAAAAAGGTCTTGCTCTCTAACATAGCAATCACCCCCATCTTATTCTTCTCCTCCAGGCTGCATGAAACTTCACGGTATTTTTGTCCTTTTTCAATAAAACTTACAAAATTAAGGCTTTGTTTTTCCTTATCTAACAAACCAACACCAAAACATGGCGCATCCATAAGATCAATTATTTTACCATAAACCAGATCTACAATATCATCAACAGTTTTAGCAGCTGTAATACCAACACCAATTTCACTGAGTAGCCTTGCAGATTCATACGAATTTTGTAATTCAATATCTGCCTCTTTTTTCTCAGTTATTACTGAACCAACCAAAATATATTTCATTAGTTCATTATTCTCATTAAAGGATGGAGTTACATTAACATCTAACCAATACAGATCTCCATCCTTGTTATAGTCCAAGTACTCCATGTTAAAGGCTTTTTTAGCAAGCATCATTTGCCAAGCGTAATCTGCTTTCTCTTGATTCCATTTCGGTCCTTTTTCCATTCTGAAAGGATTCCGACCTTTTACATCTTCAATAGTATAATTACTAATTGCTGTATAGCCTTTATTAACCCATTCAATTTTATTATTCTCATCAAAAATAATAACCGCATTATTAATGTCGCTTGCCACTATTGAAAGTAATTCCAGTTCATTTTTTTGATCAACCAATTGATTGTTCAACCTTTTTGTAACCCTTAACCTGTTATATAATGCCAAAGCTGATAAGAGCAGAAATAATAAACCAATGACCAATAAATTTCTTTTAAGCTGCTCATTCTTTAGCTTTAAATCATTCGCCAATTCTTTATCTTTAAACATTTGTAGTTCATTCTCTTTTAAGAGGGATTTAAAATCATCTTCAAATAAAAATATTTGATTACTTATTTTTTCATTATACAGGGAGTCCTTCAAATTATAGTACTTATTTATCGCTTCATTCGCCAACTTATACTTACCTTGACGCTGGTAGACAGCAGAGAGCACTTTAAAGTGGCTTACTCTTTCTTTAGTATAGTCTAATGAATCGGACAATCGTAATGCAAGTGTTATTGAAGAAAGTGCCTTATTACTCTTATTTATTTCCAGATAAAACAATGCACTTTGCTCTAGTGCAATTGAAAGTGCCTGATTATCGCCTAGTGCCTGACATTTATTAACAGAAATATTAAAATATGATTCCGCTTTGTTAGTCTCATTCTTCAAAAGGTAAAACTTGCCTATACTCAAATAATTTTTTGGAGACTTAGAAAAAAAGGGCTCATCCTTATACTGCAGGACCGAGCCATAATGATTTATCATTTTCGAAGTATCTTTCAGAATTTCATAATAGTTTCCTAGAAGCGTATTTAAATTAGCAAGTTCTTTTTTATCGTTTAATTCTAGGGCTATTAAATACGCATTTTCAGCATATGAGATGGCCTTTTTTGTGTCTTTTAATGAGCTAAAAATAAAACTGATATTTTTATGCATGCTCATTTCTGACTTTTGATCATTTATGTCTTTAGCAATTAATAGAGCTGAACTAGATAATTGCATTGCCTTAAAGTAATCAGCAGCATAATAAGTATATATATTTGCCAAACTACTATTAATCAACAAAAGTCCTTCGTTATAGTCAATGTCGTTTGCTAGTAGCTGGGCTTCAAGTAAAGATTTTTCTGCAGCTTTATAATCAGTGTTTAATAGAACATTCGATTTCTCAATAAGAATATCAACCTTAGCTGCTGTATTATTCTCTGAAATTAATTTTGTATCTAAATCGGATAGTTTTGTTTGGATACTATCTAATGAGGATACATTAAAAGTCTCAAATACAACAAATAACAAGATTAGAAATATGTGTTTACTCACTGGGCGGGGGTTCAGTTAATAAAATAATGTCCTGTCAATATACAAAAGTTTTGTTGCAAATCACAAAACTACGTTAGCATATTAACAAGTTATTAACAAAAAACACTCTTATCAAATGCCAAGCGAACCTTATTATAAATAGGATAAGAACCTAATAAAGAAGATATTAAAAGTTAATAATATTGGTCAACTAAATATATCATACTGGCTGATGCAGCACAACCTAGTTCCAATTCACGCTTATTAACATTTTCAAATACATCTGATTCGGCATGGTGAAAATCAAAGTAACGTTGAGAACTGATTGCCAAACCCATTTGAAGCATTTCAGGATAATAATCTCTTAAAGGATTAATATCGACTCCTCCATATCCTTTCTGCAACTTGTAAATTTGAAAACCATCCAATACCTTAGAAAATGATTGGACTTTATGAACTTGCGCTGAGCTCCCAACAATATCAAAACCTATTGGAAGAAACCCACCTCTATCAGACTCTAATGCAAACAAATGTTTTTCTTTTGCTTCATGAGCAAATTTCGCATAGGATTTGCCTCCAAAGTTGCCATTCTCTTCGTTCATAAATAAGACGACTCGAATGGTGTGACGATTTTTATAATTCAGTTTTTGAAGAATTCGGAGTGCTTCAATACTATGAACAATTCCGGCACCATCATCATGTGCTCCTTCTCCTACATCCCAAGAATCCAAATGTCCACCGACAGTGATAATTTGATTATCGACACTTCCTCTCATTTCGCCAATTACATTATACGATTTGACATCTGGAAACTGTTTGCAGTCCATCTCTATACTTAGATTGACCTTACCATTATTCAACCATTCCGACAATTGGTCAGCATGTAAAGTACTAATTGCCGCAGCTGGAATTTTTTCTACGTCAGCATTATAATTCATAGAACCAGTATGTGCATGATTATCGGTTGGTGTAGCTAATGATCTAATAACAACCGCTAAAGCTCCTTTTCTAGCGGCTTCAACAGCTCCATTTCCCCTTACAGGCCAACAAGCACCATAAGCATTAAAAGTTCTTATTAATTTTTGATCAAATGGTTTATTAATAAAAACGATTTTTCCACTAACAAGAGCCGAATCAATATTCTTTAAGGTTTCTAAATCTGTAACCTCAACAACCTCGCCTTTCATTAATCCATTCGTTCCAATAGAGCCACCCAAAGCCAATACATTCAATTTCATTACATCTCCCCTATCAGTCTCTATCCAAGCCGCCTCTGTGGTTCCACGCTCCCAGTGTGGAACCATAATTTCTTGCAAATAAACTTTATCAAACTCATAAGAATTCAATAGTTTTTCACCCCATTCAATAGCCATTTCAGCCTCAGCAGAGCCGGTAATTCTTGCCCCTATATCTTTACATAAGGATCTGAGATTACTATGTGCCTCCCCTTTTTCAAGTGCTTCATTATATATTTTTCTAATAAAAAGTGAATCTTTTTGTCCGTATGTAACACAAGTTATGAAAAGTAAAGTAACCGTAATTATTTTTGACATAGCGTTCAATTTGCTGTTTTTGGAATGTATATGTTCTTAATATGTTTCACATCTGCCTGTAAATCTAGAATTGCTTTTGTTAATTCACTTTCTTCGAATGGAACAATTGGCATATCACCACAAATATAGTTAACAAACTTCCACATTTCAACTATTTCATTTGCATGCACCTCATACGGTTTATAAAATGGATTTGTGGAACACAATTGAAAACTTTGATTTTCATCCAATCTATCATAAACTACCTTAAAAACAATGCCGTCATTTTGCGTCACAACTATATATGGATACCCACTTTTTATGCTCCTCCAATTTTCAACGTATTCAGCTACAACAAAACTACCCTCAGAAACAGGTGGCATAGAATCACCCTGAATAGGAAAAGTTCTATATTTCCTGTCTTTTTTTAAAAAGGGGAGCTGAAAGGTCGGTAGTACGCTAATAAATTCAGGATCATTAAAACCTGATGCATAGCCAGCACTTGCCTTTTGAGATACTAACTCTATATTTTCTTGATCACTTTCATTAACCGTGGTGGCTAAAATTCTTAATTTTTTACCTTCTAAATCAACCTGCAGACCTTGCTTAAGTTCTTGCCATTGGTTTGAAGGCAGATTAGTTAAGTCTTTTTTTATTAGCAAGTCAATTGGTAATCCATAATAGTCACTAAACTTTAATAGATTTTGAAGATTTGGTTCAGCCACACCATTCTCATAACCAGAGTATGATGATCGAGTCAATCCCAATTCAGTAGCCAGTTCCTCTTGAGATACTTTCCTATTTTTCCTTAAAAATTTTAAATTTTCACCAATCATTTTGCGTAATATTTAGTCAAATATATTTATTTTTGTTTAAAAATTAATCAAAAATGAAGAAAACTTGTGAAAAATGTAATAAAGTGTTTGAGTGCCGAGCTGATAATATAAATTTATGTCATTGCAACAAATCTTCATTGACAATCTATCAACTTAAGGTTATCAATACAAAATACAAACAATGTCTATGTAAGAATTGTTTGTCAGAATATGCAGAAAAAAAAGCCCACTAAATCAGAGTCGTTAGCACAATTCTTACCGCTCTAACTTTCTTCGTTTTTTTTCTTTTACAATTAGGGACAGCTCGCGCCCCATTTGGCCAGCAACGGAAGTATTTTCCTCAGCACGCCGAATCAAATAGGGCATTACCTCTTTAATAGGTCCATATGGTACATACTTTGCCACATTAAACCCCTCATGTGCTAAATTAAAAGAAATATGATCACTCATCCCCAATAATTGTGCAAAATAAGCATGTGGATGTGAAATATCAATTCGTTTTTCATGCATCAATTTCACCATTAAGGCTGAACTTTCTTCATTATGAGTTCCAGCACAAATCGCTATTTCATTAATGTGATTAACCATATAGGTTATTCCTAAATTATAATCTCTATCGGTTGCCGCTTTGTCTTGTTGAATAGGTGAAGGATATCCCTTCTCTTTAGCTCTATCCCTCTCCTTTTCCATATAGGCTCCACGAACCAACTTAACCCCTAAATAATATCCTCCAGACTTCGCTTTAGTATGGCTAGATTTTAAAAAATTCAACCTATCATGTCTGTACATTTGCAATGTATTATAAACAATGGCTCTTTTTTTATTGTATTTAGCCATCATAGCATCAGCAATTCTATCAATCGCATCTTGAACCCAACTATCTTCAGCATCAATAAAGACCGGACTATTTAATTCGAATGCTGTTTTACAAATTGCGTCAACCCTTCCCATTACCTCTAAAAACTCTTTTTTTTCCTCAGAATCAAGTGTCTCAATACCAATATTTGCTTTTTCTAACAAACTAAATCTAGAAACACCTGTTATCTTAAAAACAGCAAATGGAATCGCAGGATTCCCTTTTCCTTTTTTAAGAGTATTTATTATTTCATTTTTAGTTAATTCTAAATCTGAAACGGACTCTTTACCTTCAACTGAATAGTCTAAAATAGTCCCAATTTTGAATTGATGCAATTGTGCTATTTTTCCATCACAATCATTAATAGACTCTCCTCCGCAGAATTGTTTAAAAATAGTTTTCTTTATTACACCCTTAACTGGAAGATGTAATTTGAAAGCAATATTTGTCAATACTTTTCCAAATTTAACCAACCATGGCTTTCCCATTAAGTTGAATAATCGATAAGACCAGCTTAAATCTGAATTGGATTTACTACCAAAAGCAATTTCTGTATCGTCAAATGAAATCATATGCAAATATAATCTGTGTTTTGAATTTAATATACTCATGTACTGAAAAAAAAGAAATCAAATCACAAATACTTTATATTTGCAATAATGCAAAATAAAATTGAAACTAATCACAACGTTCTGTATATCGGACTGTCGACAAACAAGACATTAAATGATCTTTTAAAAACCGAATTTAGTGGAAGAAAAAAAATTATTTTAACGGATGATAATGTTTTTGAATACTGGATAGAACAATTAGTAACATCTGTACCTGAGTTGAGTAATGCAGAAATAATTCAATTACCAGCAGGGGAAGATTCAAAATGTATCGAGATTGTAATGCAGGTATTAGAGACATTATCTGAAAATAAAATAGAGAGAAATGACCTCATTTTAAATTTTGGTGGAGGTGTAATTACCGATCTTGGAGGGTTTATCGCATCTATTTACAAAAGAGGTATTCCATTTATTAATATTCCAACTAGCTTACTTTCTCAAATAGATGCTTCAATAGGAGGCAAAACAGGAATTGACCTTGGACCGCATAAAAATCAGATTGGTACCTTTAATCATGCAAATGCAGTGTTGATTAATCCCAATTACCTATCTACTTTACCATCTGAAGAATTAAAATCAGGTTATGCTGAAATGCTTAAGCACGGATTAATAGCATCACAAAAGCATTGGAATGATTTGAAACATATAAATTATAGTAATGTAGATATGCTTACAACTATAATCTTTGATTCAATTCAAATAAAACATCAAATTGTTGATATTGACCCACATGAAAAGAATATACGTAAAGCGCTTAATTTTGGCCACACTATTGGACATGCAATAGAAGGATACTTCATTAAAACAGGGAAACCTATCAAACATGGTTATGCCATTGCTTGTGGAATGATAGCGGAATCCTACATCTCTTATAAAAAGGGTATACTTGATAAAAAAGAGTGGAACGAAGTGCATTATATTCTTACTGACCTCTTTGATAAAATTATTATTGACCCAATTGTATTTCCTCAAATTATGAGGTTAATGGAAAATGATAAAAAAAACAAGGCTGGTAAAATAAATTTTACATTATTAACAGGAATTGGCACTCATATTATTAATCAAGAAGTTTCTAAAGAAAATATTCTAGAGGCGCTGGAACATACTCTTGTTTAAAATCTCACCTTGATTTGGGCTTTGATTTCAGACTTAAACGGTTCATTAATCTGCTCCAATCCGCTAGAGATTGTTGATTGATTGGTATAACTAGTTCTGCTCCATCTTAACCAAATATCTATACTACTTCCAATTTCATACTTTGCCATAATATATGTTCTAAATCCTTGATAAAATAAACCAGGTACACTAAATACATAAAGTAAATCATTTTCATACGCATAAATGCGTGAGCTATAATCATCAGTATCAAACAATCCATATCGTCCATATAGTTTAAGTGGCCATTCTTTAAACCTGAAAATAATATCTTGATACAATAATAACCCTTCTGATTTCTTATTATTAAATAGATACTTTGAAAATTCTAAACGAGATTTAACAGAAAATTGGTCATTAATTCTTTGGGAATAATGTAAGCGTATATTTTGTGTTTTTTCATCAACCTGAGAAGTAATACTTGCATCATTTTTAGAAACATTACGCTCCTTTAGTCTTACTCGATATCTTAAGTAAACACTTGAATACCTATTAATAGAATAATTAATTTGACCTAAAAAAGAACGTTCAGCTGAAGGTCCGTCAATTAAATATCTAAACCAATCTGACCTAGAATGATCATAAAATGCAGAAACTTTTATTTTGGAAGTCAATCTAGTTTTTGCACCTACATAAATTCCTTTAGTATTTTGAGAACTTCTTGAAAAATTATTACCAAATAAATTTTGGTTTTCCTTGTCAAAATATCGGTGTACAGCAACTAAATCTAATTTAGGATCAACTCGCCACAGAATGCCATTGATAGCATTTACTCGAGCATTTAAACCAGAAGAAACCTCTCCGAAAAATGACACTTTAGAAACAAAATACTGGTAATCAATCCCAATTGAAAACTGAGACTGACCATTATAACTAAATTGATTATATAAACTTGAGCGTTCCATTAAAGGATTTGAATAATTCGAATACAAACCCGTGAGATTAATTTTGAGAGATTCCGATTGAAAACTTGTTGCCACCCCAAATACTAACTCACCAATTTTGTTTTTATTCTCAACCTCTCTCATTGTTCTATGATAGCCTGTTAACTGAAAGTTCTCAACGGCAACATTTGAATCCAAAGTATCTTGATCTGAAACACTTGCATCTATTCTTTTATACGAACCAAAGATCGTAGTTTCAAATCTGTTGAAGTCTAAAGTGATTCCAACACCCCTGAAAAATTGATTTTCATTTGCAGATGTATATGGTCTTAAACCTGTTCCAAATTGTTTTACTTTTAGAGTTTGTACTGTTCTTCCCATATTAAAACCTGACCAAATGTTTAGACCCTGTCCAAAATTTGCATGGTAATCGCCAACAACAATTTTTTTAAATATACCAATATCATTTAACATCACATGTGCTGAATAAAAATCGAACCCGCTCTTATTATCAGCCTTAAAAAAGGTTTCTCCTGCATCCTTTTCTCCAGTTATACCATAGCTTAACCTATTTTTATAGGTATATCTATGTCTGAAATAATAACGATCAGGATTTCCTAGATAGACTTTATTCGGGTTAATTTCTATGACTGAATCAGGATAATCCTCATAACCAGATTTAGATTCTAACACTCTTTGGTATCTGCCTAAAATATCATGTTTGCCATATTTCAATACATTGTTCCAGTTTATCTTTGTCTCAACAATATTACCGACATAAATAAAAGGAAGGATAATATTTATTGTTTCTATATCTAATTCAATAATAGCACCTAACTCATATATTGAAAGCATTTCTTTATTCCGAAATCGATAATCTAAAATAGCTCCTATTTGAATATCAGACAACAGATTAAGTCTTGACAGATCTTCAAAAACCGCTTGATTAAGATTAATTGGGTTATCTAAGAACAAATAATAATCCTCAATAAAAGTAGTATAGTCAACATCATTATCTTCATTAGATTCTCCTAAAAATTCTATAGTTCTTTCAATTATAAAATCCTTTTCAATATCAGAAATTTGTCCCAACAGAGAATGATATATTGATAATAGCACTATAAGAATAATACATCTCATTAAAATTTATATAGAATACCTAAAGAAGGTGTTAATCCGATACTTGCATGCCAAATAGCTGCGAAGTCAATCACTAGTTCCTTGATATAAACACCAAATCCAAACGAACTTTGAAAAGGATATGAATTAACACCTAGTCTGACTTCAAAGTTATGATGAGATTTTATTGCTAAACCCGACTTCACGTTTAACTTTTCTGTAATTTCCTTTTCCAGATCTAAAACCCAAACAACTTTTGGGCTAATTTTGTACAAAACACCCATAGAGAATATTGTTGGGAGTCGTTCATTTTGAAAATCACTTAATTTTGAACGGTTGATATTTTGCAGCCCAGCACCTATAAATAAACTTTGACTTAATTTATATTGAACACCCAAACCAGCAATAAAATGATGTTTTCCACCATAAATATCTCCAAATCTAGTTTGTTGATAACTGAAATTAACTCCCATTCCTAATTTTGGTGATAGCTTAAGACCATAAGCACCTCCAATTTGCACGGCGCGGTACAATTCAAAGCCACTTTGATGAAAAAAAAGACCTAAGTTTCCAAGATTTGTATGATAGCCAAAAGCTAAACTTTGAGTAGAAAGTTCAGAAAGTATAAATCTATTCTGATAAACAACACTGACTTGTGATTTCTCCATAAAGCCAAATACACCTGGATTATTTTTAAGAGACCATACACCATTTAAATTAACTGCAGCATTTCCTAGTGCATTTGGCTTTACGCCAATATAAGTTGAAATCTGCGCATTAATTAACCCAAAACACAATAAAAAAATTCCGGTTACAAATCCTTTTAGCATGATTTAAAGATAGTTATTATTTATTTTAAACTCAAACCAATCCTATTTCTTTCAATGTCAATTAATATTATCCTAGCATTGACTTGTTGATTAATGGTTAAATAATCCGTCGGATGTTCAATAAATTCTTTGGCAATTTCAGTTTTATGAATTAGTCCATTTGTTTTTATTCCAACGTTTACAAATGCGCCAAAATCGGTTACATTTGAAATAACACCTCTTACCATCATTCCAACTTTTAAATCTTTAATTGACTCTATACCTTCAGAAAATTTAAATACTGATGTTTTTAGTCTTGGATCAATCCCTGGCTTTTTCAATTCCAAAATAATATCATTTAAAGTGTATTGACCTATTCTATCCTTAAGAAATTTATCAGATTTTACATGTTCCAAAACCTCAGTATTGCCAATCAACTCCTTGATAGGTATTTTAAATTGATCAGCAATCTTTTCAACATCTTTGTAGCTCTCTGGATGAACAGAACTATTATCTAAAAAATTTTCAGATTCTCTTACTCTCAGAAATCCTGCAGCCTGTTCATAAGCCTTTGCGCCCAATTTAGGTACTTTCTTAAGAGACTTCCTATCCCTAAACGAACCAAACTCTGTTCTATAATTCACTATTGACTCAGCTAGTTTCGGACCAATACCAGACACATATGATAATAAATATTTTGAAGCAGTATTCAAATTCACACCAACTAGATTAACTACTTTTTGAACGGTAAAATCTAAACTCTCCTTTAATTTTAATTGATTTACATCATGTTGATACTGCCCAACCCCAAGTGACTTTGGATCAATTTTAACCAATTCTGCTAAAGGATCGCTTAGACGCCTGCCAATTGACACAGCACCCCTGACAGTTACATCATAGTCAGGAAACTCTTCTCTTGCCACTTTAGAAGCAGAATAAATTGAAGCACCATCTTCTCTAACAACAAAGGCCAATGGCGGTCTTTTAAATCCAATGTGTTTTACCAAATTTTCGGTTTCTCTACCAGCTGTCCCATCTCCAATAGCAATGGCTTCAATATTGTACATTTCAACCAACTGCGATAGTTTAGAAATTGCTTTAGACCTTTCATTTTGAGGTGGATGAGGGAATATGGTTGTATTGTGCAATAAATTACCACTTTCTGACAAACATACAACTTTACAACCCGTTCTAAATCCAGGATCAATAGCCAGCACACGTTTAGCACCAACAGGGGGAGAAAGTAATATTTGCTCTAAATTTTTAGTGAAATTTATAATTGACTTCTCATCAGCAATACTTTTATAATAGGTTTTGGTTTCGGCCTCTAAACTTGGTACCAAGGATTTTTTATACGCTTTTTTTAATGCCTTTTTTACAACTTCGCTTGATGCATTCTTAGTCTTGATATACACTCTTTCTAGATATGATAAATTATATTCCAAATTTGGTTGAAGTTTAACTTTAAGTACCTTTTCTGATTCTCCCCTTAAAATAGCTAAAAGACGGTATGATGGGCAATTTGATATGGCTTGAGAGAAATCATAGAAATCTCTGTATCTACCCTTTACGTCAATTGATTCTTTTATTCGTGTTGTAGAAATAATACCAAACTCTCTAAATGATTTTCTTAATTTAGACCTTACCACATTATTCTCAACTACCCATTCAATAATAATCGATTCTGCAGCATCAAGTGCCATTTCTGTATTAACTATGTCCCCTTTGATAAAATCACGGCAAAGTACATTTAGGTTATCATGTTTCTGTGTCATTAGCATTTTTGCCAACCCAAGTAGTCCATTTTTTTTAGCCTTCTCAGCTTTGGTTTGCTTTTTTCTTTTAAAAGGTAAGTAAAGATCCTCAAGGATATTTGCGTCAAAAGTTTCTTTTATTTCTGACTCAAGTTTAGAAGTTAGTAATCCTTGATTATCTATAGCATTAAGAATTGTTTTCTTCCTACTCTCAATTTCAGAATAGTATATCGATAATTTTAAAATAGATTCAATTTGAACCTCATCTAGATTACCTGTTGCCTCTTTTCTATATCTAGCCATAAACGGAATCGAAGCGCCTGACTCAGACAATCTTAAAACTGATAAAACGCTCTCATACTGGATATTAAGCGTTTTAGAAATATAGTTATTAACAAGCATAGTGCAAATGTAAACATATTAGTAAATTATTGAATTATCCAATTATATTTGTACGAAATCCCAAATTTACTAACATGCAATTCCCCGCAAAACTTAAAAAAAAGGTAGATAGACGAAAAAAAAATGGACAATTAAGACAACTAATAAATTTAGATGAATTAGTTGATTTTTATTCTAATGATTATTTCGGCGTTTCTAAACTACCTCATCTACCAAGTGATTTAAAAGGTGGTGCAACAGGCTCCAGATTAATTTCCGGAAATTATGAATATTTAGAGGCATTAGAGGATTATTTTTCTGCTTTTTTTGGATATGAAGCCGGCCTTGTTTTTGGTTCTGGTTTTGATGCAAATCTTGGAATTTATTCATCTATTCTCGAGAGGGGTGACACTATTTTAACTGATAGTTTAATTCATGCCTCCATTAAAGATGGTATTCGACTGAGTTTCGCTAAATCATTCTCATTTAAGCATAACGATTTAAAAAGCTTAGAATCAAAATTAAAAATTGCCACTGGAACTGTATATGTTGTGGTGGAGAGCGTTTATTCTATGGATGGAGACATCTCTCCTTTAGCTGAAATTTCTGCATTAGTTAAAAGATATAACGCATATTTAATTGTAGACGAGGCACATTCAGGAGGAGTAATTGGTCATAAAGGTAAGGGCTTAACTCATGAACTAAGTCTCGATAAAGATGTATTTATTAAGTTAATTACATTTGGAAAAGCTTATGGAAGCAGCGGTGCAGTTGTATTATGCTCAACGGAATTAAGAGAGTATCTTATTAATTTTTGTAGATCTTTTATTTACACAACAGCTGTATCTGAAGTAGCTGCTGATAGGATGAGACAAGGTTTTGAAGCTGTTGTTGAGATGGATTCCGAGAGAAAGAAAGTAAGAGATAATATTAATTATTTCAAAAAGGTTGCGAGAACAAAAAAAATTCAATTAATTGAAAGTCATACTGGCATCCAGTGCATTGTGATTCCTGAGCTCCCAAAATTGATTGAAAAAGTCAAGGAACTTGTTGATGCAGGATTTGCCGTTAGGCCAATTGTTTCGCCAGTAGTTCCTGAAGGGTTTGAACGAATTAGAATTTGTTTACACAGTTTTAATACCAAGGAACAGATTGACGGACTTTTGTCTCATTTCGAAAGCGCTTAGGTTCTTTAATTCAAATTTTTAAACATTTCCCAAATAACTGTCCCTTTTGAAGTTGGGATATTTATATGCAATAATTCTGCAGCAGTTGCATTTACATCCAACAAATGGTATGGACTGTCAATACTAACTCCTTTTTTAAAGTCTGGTCCAATTCCAATTAATGAAATTTTTGTGCAACCGGCACATTTATCTCCGTGACTTACATAACCATCTTTCACATGGTCTAAATGTCTTCCATGGTCATTTGTAATAAATAATGTTGTCTTATCTTTCATTATGGAATCTGATTGAATAATACGCCATAATTCAACTGCTAAACTATCATTCTGTATCATTGAGGCGATATATCTATCCCATCTTTTCTGATGAGCCCATGCATCAATTTCTAATAAATTAATTAACGTAATTGCCGGTTTATGAGTTATTAATAAATCAGCAAAGATTTTAAACATTCGAACATCACCAGGATAGCCAGTCCCAGATCCATTAGTTCCACAGTAAGTTGAAGGAGAATAACTACGTTCCCATTTTTTGTCTTTAGTATGTCCCAAAATATTTAGCTTTCCTTTAGATGACATTACCCATGCTTTTCTTTTGTCCGCCTGGTATTGCTTCAAATAATATTGAAAGATAGATGGCCGCTTAGGAAGTTCCTTACCTGTGTTTTCAACTTTTTGATATATACCAGTAGTTAAGGCAGTATGCCCACTGTTAGTGTATGTTGGTCCATCATTAGAAAAATTATTAAAAAAGACACCTTGTGGAATAAGTATCCGCTTCTGTCGCGATACATTTTTAAAAGTTGAATCTCCATAGGACTCAGACCATCTAGGACCATCCAAAACTAAAATAATGACATGTTCAGTCTTGTATTTATTTTTTGTTGCGGTTTGTCTATTATTAAAACTTGTAATCAAAAAGACTAAAATGACTAACAGTGAAAAACTAAATCCTAATCGCTTCAACATACATTGTTTATTTGGAACAAAAATACAATAATATGATACTGGAATAACATCCTGTTTTCAGAAGTTTTCAACCATGGATTACTTAAAAAGTTATGATACAAGTTGATCAATATCGATTTTATGCCCACAATCGAAATGCTTTTTAGGGCATGACTTTAGGCCATGCAACCCACATGGTCTGCAAGCCAGTTTGATTGATACCTCTACAATATTAGAATTATCAGAAAGAGGCCCAAAGCCAAAACTTGGTATTGTTGAACAAAAGAATGCAGTAACAGGAGCATTAACTGCACTAGCTATATGAAGAGGTCCTGAATCATTTACATAGTTCATTTTTGCACCTGTCATAAGAGCTGCCGATTCAAGCAAACTTAATTCACCTGCCAAGTTGACGACATTATCTTGAAATGCTGAAGCTAAAATATAATCGTTCTGTAAAGCATCTATTGGGCCTCCAATTAGATATATAGTTAAGTTTTTGCTCTTAAATCCTTGAATCAACTTTAACCATTGCTGCTTTGGTAGTTCTTTGGTTTTCCAGACTGATGATGGTGCCATGCAAACATAATCACCAGACTGATAATTTTTAACATTAGCGAAATCAGATTCGCTACAGTATAATTTTGGTCTTACTGAAACAGCATCTGTTAATTGAGAAATTAATATTTGATTTCTATCTACCTCATGCAAACCATTCTTCAAATCATGAACTGGCCTATAAGTAAACTTAAATGAAAAAGGATTCGATTTAAATCCAATTCTATGCTTTGCACCACTATAGGCTGTTAAATATCCAGAAGATGCAAATCGGTGCGCAGAAATCACAGCATCATACTTGCTTGTTTTTATCTGCTTTAAAAGTGCTCGTAAGTTCTTAAATTTACTTTTTCCCTTGTCCCAAATTAAAACCTCATTGATGTGAGGGTTATTTTCAAGCAGCTGTTCATTACCTTTCCTAACCAAAAAATTAATTTTAGCTGATGGGAAATGAACGGCCATTTTTTCTATCAATGCGGTTGCTAGAATAACATCTCCGATAAATGCAGTTTGTATGATAAGTAATTTTTTCAAATAAGTGATAATAGTTTTTCCTTAACTTCAGGATTAATCTGCATGGCTTTTCCAGTATCTCCAATTCTTACAAAGATAAAAATAGTGGAACAAACAAGTTCTTCCTCCCCAGAGTAGAAATTTTTTGTTCTTGCTTCCATATATAAAGTAATAGATGATTTACCAACAGCTTTTACCTTTCCATAAATACTAACCTGATTACCAACCTTAACAGGACGTTCGAATATCATTTCATCAATTTTAACGGTCACCATATTTGGATTTCTACATAAATCGCATGACCATGTTGCAGCCACTTCATCAAGCCACGAAATTAATGATCCTCCAAATAAATTGCCATGAACTCCAATATCTCTGGTCATGCACATTTTTGTTGACAACTGTGTCATTTTAGTATTTAATTCACTCATAATCTAATATCTAGTAACCTTTCTGCCCATTCTGAAGGAGTATAAGCCATTCCTTTAATGTGTGATTCTTTTCGCATTTTATTAAAACCATCCTCTGATAAGTCCATCATTTTTTTCATCCCCGATTTTATAGAGGTGACAGTTGGCTGAATTGCAAAACCGTTTAAATCATTTTCCAAAAATAGTTCGGCTGCACCTACAGCATTACTAATAATTAAAGGACAACCAGCAATTGCAAACTCTTGCACCGATACACCCCATGGTTCAGAACTGCTTGGCAGTATATAAATTGGATTATTTTGAAGTAAACCACTTAATTCTGAAGGCTGGACAAAACCTAAATGTTTAATTTTTGGGTGAACTATCCGTTCCTCAAATAAATCTCCGGTTCCAGCACAAATCATTTCCCAATCAGTAATTTTATTCTCTTCAATCAAATTAATAAATGCTTGCCACATTTCAAAAATAGCTTTTTGCTTCACATATCTCCCTACATATAAAAACTGTTTAGTTTTTTTTACTTTACCTTCAAAATAATTTTTAGAATGCAAGTCAACATCTGCACAATAAAAACCTGTAACTATATTTTTAAATCCCAGTGATTTAGCAAATTTAACCTGCGGTTTTCCAGGTACCCATGCATGTGTAAATTTGTCCTTTAAAATAAACGGAGATAATATACTCGCAACCCTTTGCTTTAAGCTACCAGTCCAATGATTGTCTAAGGTAAGAACACTAGGGATTTCCTTTTTAAATGATTTTACAATCCTCAAATAATCTTTATCCATCCAACCTGAACATACTATTGTAGATGGATCAAAATTTCTAACCTTTTTAGTTAAATCGTCAATATTAAAATCAGTTTTACAAACAATTTCCAATCCTTTTACATTCTCAAACTGAAAGGGTGCCTCACTATTAACAGGCCAACGCACTATAAGCACATCTGCTTTGCTAGCTAATACTTTTGCACACGCTAAAAAATAACCTGCTATTTCGGAGTATAAAAAAACTATTCTTGGTTTTGACAACATTCTATTTTATCCTATTTTTGACAAAAGTACATAATCCAATAATGAAAATTAGTAAACATCTTTTTTTTTGCAACAATATTGATAATCTAACACTGTCGAAAGAAGAATCACATCATGCAACAAGAGTGCTTAGATTGAAATCTGAGAATGTTATAAAATTAATGGATGGAAAAGGTACAATTGCTGATGCAATTATCACTGAAATAAGCAAAAATGAGGTCACTTTCAAAGTCACTTCTAAAACACATCATCCGGAACCCAATCACAAATTACATATTGCAATTGCACCCACAAAATCAAACGATAGAATTGAGTTTTTTTTAGAAAAGTGCACTGAAATTGGTATTAGTGAAATCACACCAATTATCTGCAAAAACTCTGAAAGAAAAAATATTAATTTTCAACGGTGGCAAAAGATAATCACTTCTGCAGCTAAACAATCACAGGCACCATTTTATCCAAAGTTAAATCAGACCAAAAGCTTAGAAAAATTTCTCAAATTTAATAATTTTGGAGCATTGTTCATAGCACATTGCGAAGAATCCTCAGAGAAATTAGAACTTAAAAATCATTTAAACAATCAAAAAGAAATATGCATTCTTATTGGCCCGGAGGGAGATTTTACCAAAGAAGAGATTAACTTTGCAATTGAAAATAATTATACCCCAGTCAGTTTGGGGAAAACAAGATTAAGAACTGAAACAGCAGGAATAGTAGCATGTCATACCGTAAATTTAATTTTATAATAATAGGAATTATAGCATTTTCATGTTGGTCGTTTCTATCAAAAGAAAGAACTGATACAGTTCAAATTGCACTCCTAAAATATAATGGAGGTGGTGACTGGTATGCAAACCCTACAGCATTGAAAAATTTAGTAGTCTTCTGTAATAAAAACCTCCAGACTAATATTAATACAGAAATACAAACTGTTGATGTTGCATCCCCTGATATTTTCAACTATCCCTTTATTCATATGACTGGGCATGGAAATGTCGTATTCTCAGCAGATGAAGCAAATAATTTAAGGAATTACTTAATAGGTGGTGGTTTTTTACATATTGACGACAACTATGGAATGGATAAATACATTCGAACGGAACTAAAGAAAGTTTTTCCAAAAATTGATTTAATTGAACTACCTTCGAATCATCTAATTTATAACCAGAAGTTTAAATTTTCATCAGGACTCCCGAAGATCCATGAACATGACAAAAAACCAGCTCAAGGGTTTGGTATTATATATGAAGGAAGATTAGTGTGTTATTACACTTACGAAACTGATTTAGGAGATGGTTGGGAAGACAAAGAGGTTCATAATGACCCAGAAGAAAAACGCCAAGAGTCTCTAAAAATGGGAGCTAATATTATTAACTATGTGTTTACAGCTTATCATTAAAAAATACCTATGTATTTGTTTTGCTTTAATAAGCACATTATCTTTAAAAGCACAGCCTTTTCAAACCTCAAAATACAATAGAGAATCAAATTCCTATTTTAAATTTGAAAAGTTTGAACGAGGTATCAATAGTGAAATTCTTGCTAAACAATTAGACATTTTAGAGCAAAAAGATAAAACACAATGGACCGTTTTAGATAGTATTAAATTTGCTGAGATATCATTACTTACCAAGAATATTGAATTATCAAAATACTATTTAGAGAGTTTAGAACAGCATAACCATTCTTCCAAAGAAGCAATGAAATTACTTTTGATGGATTGTTATATTAACAAAGATTTCTTAACAGGAGATAGGATAGCTAATACCCATTTTTCAGAAAATTCGACCTACAATATTTTTTTTAAGTCTATCTATAACTCACATAAAAAAAGTATTTTAACTAATGAATCTGACTCACTAATCTTCAACATTCTAAAACCTAACAATTCTAGCGTAAAAAGAGGGACTGAGGAATACCAGCTTGAAATTATAACTCCCGTTCAAACTGCCAATCAAGTACTGCGCTTTTTTGTAAAATTTATTCATGAGGATGATCCGACATTGGCAAGAGCCTTTAACGAACTTGGCTTAGTTCTCGAAAGTGAAGTAAGTTTAAACCAGGCATATATTGCATATAGTATTGCTCGTATTTATAATAATAGAGATAAAAATATCCTTGAAAATGTTAAACGAATTAAAGCAAAACATATTAAAAGGAATTATAACACTCCTAAATTTAGAACATATTTTCCAAGGATTGAATATTGGAGATTTGATTACGAAATACTAAAAGAAAAAATTATTCTTAAAAAGAATGATACAATTCCTAAATTTACTCCTAGTTTGTTAGCAAATTCAACAGATATTGAATTCCCAATAAATAAAGACCTATTGGTACCAATTGGGGTGCTTCTTATTTTCTTATTATTTACTATATTCACAAGTTCAAAGAAAAGGTAGTTAAAAACTGGAACAAAATTTGCGTTAAAAAATTAAAAAATGAAACTATTCAATCTCATACTGCTGTCCTCAACGATTCTTCTATTTAGCTGCGGAAACTCTAAAGAAACAACTGAGAAAAAGCAATCAACTGATGTTGTAAAACGAGAAGTCCCTGTAGCAAAATTAGCAATTCTTTCTCAAGACATAGGCAAATTCAGAGACTCAGAATCGTACAAAATTATTGCTGCCAAATTAGATGAAAATATCCTTCAGTTAGACATATCTTATAACGGTGGTTGCAAAGAACATGAATTTGAACTTGTCGGATCTGCTTTTATTATGGAATCTTTACCCCCAAAAAGAGGCATCCAACTATACCATCATAAAAATGATGATGACTGCCGAGAACTTATCAACAAGCGTCTTTTCTTCGATATATCAGATTTTTCGCATGATGGCAAAGAAATTATATTAAATCTTCAATACTATCCTGAAGGAATTAGATATACTAAAGTGATTGAAAAGACAGAATAATACTTCTTATTCTACTCTTCAGAAACTAAGTTTTGATCAGGGCATTTTTCGAAAAGAGCTTTAGCGTATCCCTCATCAGAAAAGACTGTTTTATCAAACTTAGATTTTTGTAATTCGTCACACATATAATATAATATGTCTTTATCCTCAATCTCTTCTCCTTCAATACCATTACTCATGCAATCGCATAAAAAAGTGGCAGCTTCACTTTGTTCAGCAGTATAGTTTGAACAACCCATTAGTACTATAGCAATAGATGATAACCCAAATATTTTTCTCATTCTGTAAGCGTTTAGATTCACGAATATAATAATTTATTACTACTTAAGAAAAACAGCATTTACCATTTCATATCCAGCAGCATCATTAATAATCGAAATAAGTTGAGTTTTCCGATTAAACAATTCATCTCTCATCACAGAAGAACTCATTTCAATATATAGAGTTCTTTCTTTAATAGTAACATAATCAGTCCGCAGTGCAATTGGTTTACCCATTAACTCTTCCCATCTTGAAAGTATCTGTTTCTCTTTATAAACAGAATCTAATCCATTTACCTTCAAATAAGAATCAATAGCCTCTTTCATGCTCTTGGCCTCTCTTCGTTTCTTCATAGAATTTCGTATATTTTTCGATCACATTCAATTGCAGAAAAAACTTTATCTATCCTTTCTCTATCAGTATCTGTAACCAGAACTTGTCCAAAAGTACCTGCAGACACCATTCTCATCAAACTCTCCACCCTAAAGTGATCTAGTTTATCGAAAATATCGTCAAGAAGCAATATTGGCTTTTTACCAGTTAATTGCTGAATATAATCAAACTGCGTAAGCTTTAAGGCTATCAAAAATGACTTCTGTTGTCCCTGAGATCCAAATTTCTTTATTGGTTGTCCATCATGGATAGTAAATAAAAGGTCATCTTTATGAATACCGACTGTTGTATACCCTGCTCTTGCATCTTTCTTATGACAGCTTACCAATAATTCACCAAAATTCATGTCAGTTAATTGGGAACTAAATGCAATACTTATCGCTTCTTTACCCTCGGAAATTAAATTAAAAAAATCTTGAAATCTAGGTAGAAAATCAATTAAAAATGCTGCTCTTTTGTCATGAATTAAATTACCTAAACTAACCAATTGAGCATCCCAAACTTCTATCGACTCAATATCAAATAATCTATACTCCTGAAATTGTTTCAACAAACTGTTTCTTTGAGCGAGAACCTTGTTATACTTTATGAGTGTTTCAAGGTAATTTTTATCATGCTGGGAAATAATGCTATCTATAAACTTTCGTCTAACATCACTTCCCTCTGAAACAAGATTTGAATCATACGGCGAAATGACTACAACTGGAAACTCTCCAATGTGGTCAGCCAACTTTTCATATTCTTTTTTGTTTTTCTTTATTTTCTTTTTTTGCCCCGTTTGAACACTACAAGAAATATTGTAATTTTTGTTCTCTCTAAAAAAATCTCCTTGAATCATGAAAAAATTCGACTCTAGTTTAATATTCTGTTTGTCAACAGGGTTAAGAAATGACTTGCATAAAGACAAATAATGAACAGCATCCAAAACATTAGTTTTTCCTACTCCATTGTTCCCCACAAATACATTAATTTCTTTACATAAATCGAATTGCTTTTCAGCATGATTTTTAAAATTAATTAAACTAAGATTAGTAAGGTGCATGATTAATTTTTCTTAATCTTCAAAGATAAGATTAAACTGAGCTTAAATATAAAATATTTTTACTTTTGTAATATGCACCCATTGCTTAATTTTCCAACCATAAACGTAAAGATAAAAGATAATAAAATATGGGACATCTTAAGACTAAAATATGTTAATAACACTCCCGAAGAATGGGTAAGACAGCACATAATTCATTTCTTAGTAGAGGAAAAGGGATATTCTAAAAATTTAATGCAGTCGGAGCAAACTGTTGTTTATAATGGTTTAAAAAAAAGGTGTGACATAGTTATTTACAATAGTGCTTTAGTACCTATGGCAATAATAGAATGCAAAGCTCCAAGAATAAGATTGACAGAGGACACCTTTTTTCAGATTGCAAAGTATTACTCTACACTACAAGCTCCACTTTTGATTCTAACGAACGGAATTAGTCATATTTATGCATTAATGGATCCTAGTTCCAGCAAAATTGAGTACCTAAAAGACTTGCCTACACAAAAAAAATTGGAAGAGTTAACGCATAATCTTTAAATCTCCATTATTTAAGCTTTTCAAGAAGTTTGACCAAGCTAATGGATTCAATAAATTATTTGGAGCCTGCTGCCCTCTGTAGTAAATTTGATTTAAATACTGTTGAGATTGCGTATTATATGACAAGCTAGGGTCACTGCTTAAATCACCATATACAAAAGCCATTTCTTGAGGTGACAACCTTTGTTTAGCTCTATTTATCGCATCATTATCTATCTTCAAACTAATAAAAGCCTCAGCAAAATCTTCTTTAGATGGCCACGGATATACTGCTACAGCTTTAGTAAAAATAGTATCACTCTCCAATAAGCTTACAATACTTAGTTCATTCGATTCATCTGGTTCAGGAATAATAAATGTCTTCTTTTTATAACCAATATATGAAAATTGTAATGTATCACCAGGATGAACAACCAAGGCAAAATATCCGTAATAATCTGCAATAACTCCTCTTCTTGTTGTTTTATCATAAACAGCTGTAAAGGGCAGTCGTTCCATACTATCATTAACAACAATTCCTGTTAATTGAACAAATTTAATGCTATCATTTTTCGTTGTATCAGTTTGTGCTAATAATTCCGTTGATAACAGCACTAAAAACAACAAAAATCCTCTTTTCAATAAAGACCCTAAATTCATTCTACAAATATCGCAATTTTTAGAAGTTCAGACGGAATTTTAACATTAATTAGTGTTAATGCGCATGAATACTTTTTAATAAAATCCATTTTTATTATCTTTGCACGAATTTACTTAATTCTAAATTCAAAGTATGGCAATAAATAACTTTTCAAATGTAAAAGAAGGCTTAACATACGACGACGTCCTTTTGGTGCCGCGCTATTCAGATGTGCTGCCTAGAGAAGTGAAATTAAATACAAAGTTCACAAAAAACATAACACTAAACGCTCCTATTATTTCAGCAGCAATGGACACTGTAACAGAGTCTGAACTAGCGATATCAATTGCCCAACAAGGAGGTATTGGCGTTATTCATAAAAATATGAGCATAAATGCTCAAGCTTTAGAAGTAAGAAAAGTAAAAAGATCGGAAAGTGGAATGATCTTGGATCCAATCACTATGAATTTGAAGGCTAAAATAGGAGATGCACTCCATTTAATGCGTGAAAATAAAATTGGAGGCATTCCTGTTGTTGATGAAAAGAGAGTATTAAAAGGAATTATTACAAATCGTGACCTAAGGTTTGAGAAAAATACTTCTAGGCCAGTTGTAGAAGTAATGACTTCTGATAGAATAATAACAACTTCTGAGGGAACAAGTCTTGAACAAGCTGAGGAAATACTGCAACAACATAAAATTGAAAAATTACCAGTAGTTGACTCAAACAATGTGCTTCTTGGGCTTATCACTTACCGAGATATTATTAAGGTTAAAGAACACCCTAATTCTTGTAAAGACAAGTATGGCAGGTTAAGGGTAGCAGCAGCAGTTGGTGTAACTAATGATACCATAGATAGAATTGAAGCACTTAACAAGGCAGGTGTTGATGCCATAATTATAGATACTGCACATGGTCATACACAAACATTTGTAGATAAATTAAAAACCGTTAAAAAGGAATTTCCTGACCTTGAAGTAGTAGCAGGAAATATTGCCACTGCGGAAGCTGCAAAATTTTTAGCAGACGCGGGAGCAGATGCTATTAAAGTAGGAATTGGTCCTGGATCAATCTGTACAACTAGAATTATTGCTGGCATTGGTGTGCCACAATTGACTGCAATCAATGATGTAGCAAATGCATTAGAAGGAACGGGTGTTCCCGTCATAGCTGATGGAGGCATTCGCTACACTGGAGACTTTGTAAAAGCAATAGCCGCAGGTGCTGATAGTATTATGGTTGGTTCTATGTTTGCAGGAGTTAAAGAATCGCCTGGCGAAACAATTATTTATCAAGGAAGAAAATTTAAAGAATATAGAGGCATGGGATCAGTTGAAGCTATGCAAAAAGGTTCGAAAGATCGCTATTTTCAAGATGCTGAAGATGATGTTAAAAAGCTGGTGCCAGAAGGTATATCAGGAAGAGTACCATACAAAGGCAATTTAAGTGAAGTCATGGTTCAAATTATTGGAGGAATCAGAGCAGGTATGGGATATTGCGGTGCAAGAGGCATTGACAACCTTAAAGGGGCGCCTTTTGTAAAAATATCATCTGCTGGCGTAAATGAAAGTCATCCTCATGATGTCTCAATTACACGAGAAGCACCAAACTATAGTAAAAAATAAAATTTAAACAAATTCAAATGAAACAAGTAATATTCGTAATCAGTATTTTTATTTCTTCTTTTTCTTATACTCAAAGTAGTACTTTCTTAACAATAGATGGCAAAGCTTATGACATTTCTGAATTTAACTACATCTATACTAAAAACAACAATGACGCAAGCTATAATGATGATTCATTACTGCACTATGTTCAAAAGTATTTTATAGACTACAAACTGAAAATTAATGAAGCCAAACGTCTTGGTTACGACACAATTCCAAAACTAGTTAATGAACTTAAACAATACAGAAACCAGCTATCACGCCCCTATCTTATTGATAAAGAAAAAAATGAAGCCTTGGTTAAAGAGGCATATGAAAGAACTCTGAATGAAGTCAGAGCTAGCCATATATTAATTAGAATAGCACCAGATGCTGCACCTGAGGATTCTCTAGCTGCTTTTCAAAAAATAATGCAACTCAGAAAACGGATAGTAGAAGATGGTGAAGATTTCAATAAAGTAGCTAGTGGTCCAGGCGGATCTGAAGATCAAAGTGTAAAATCAAATGGAGGAGACTTAGGGTATTTTGGAGCACTTCAGATGGTTTACCCTTTTGAAGACATAGCTTTTAAAACCAAAGTTAATGAAGTATCTATGCCCGTTAGGACACAATATGGATACCACCTTATTAAAGTAGTAGATAAAAGAAAATCAAATGGTAGGTTGCAAACTGCACACATAATGATAATGAATGACCCAAGCAATCCAAAAAATAATCAAAATCAAGAAAAAATTAATGAAATATATGAATTACTAAATAATGGAGAAGGATTTGAAGATTTAGCAATGAAATACTCTGATGATCAGTCATCAAAAAATAAAGGTGGCTTATTACCTGAGTTTGGAGCAGGAACAAAGCAGCGTATGGTACCTGAATTTGAATCTGCAGCATTTGCATTGCAAAATGACGGTGATTTTTCTAAACCTTTTGAAACACCATATGGTTGGCATATTGTTAAAAGAATGAAATTGACCGAAATTGCTGATTATTCTAAAATGCAACGAGAATTGAAGTTAAAAGTTGAGAAAGATATCAGATCACAGTCAACACAACAATCATTCATAAACTCTCTCAAAAAAGAGTATAATTTCATTGAAAACAAGGGACAGTTATTAGATTTTGAAAATGTACTTACGAATGAGGTTTTTGAGGGAAGTTGGAGAAACGATACAAACTTCAATTATAAAGCTGCACTTGTTAAATTCGCCGATAAGTCTTATTCTCTATCTGATTTTGCAGCACATATAGAAAATGAACAAAGAAGAGAAAAACCGAAAAGTATTAGTGCATATATTAACTATAAATACAATACATGGGTTAATAAAATTATATTGCAATATGAAGATAAGCAACTTGAAGTAAAACATCCTGCATTTAAAAACTTGATGCGCGAATATGAAGAAGGAGTGCTTATTTTTGAAATAATGCAAAAAGAAATTTGGAATAAAGCAAGCGAAGACACCATTGGACTTACGGCATACTACGAAGCTCATAAAAATGAGTATACTTTTCCGGAAAGATATAACGGTTCTCTTTACAAGGTAAAGGATAAAAAGACAGCAAAGAAGGCTTTAAAACTATTAAAGTCAAGTTCTTTAACTGAAAAACAAATTAAAGACTCTTTGAACTCTTCTTCTAAACTAAATGCCAATTTGAAAAATGGCACGTTCAATTTAAATGCGAATGAGTTTAAAACGAAAAAAGAAGGTAAGTACAAAAAATTCAAAGCAGGAAAGACTAAAGTATTTAAATCAATGGATGGCCAATATTATGTTTTTAAAGCTAGCGAAAAACTACCACAATCAGTTCGTCAATTTGATGAAGCAAAAGGACTTGCCACTGCAGGATATCAATCTCAATTACAAATGAATTGGATGAAAAAACTAAGAGAAAATTCTTCAATACAAGTTAACAAAGAAATATTATTTCAGGCAGAAAGTTTCAAATAATGTCTTAAAAATAATTGTTAATATTTTGTAGGAATCTCAGCATTTATATAAACACTACATATTTTATACCTAGTTTTAAAAAAATGAAGTGGACTTTCAATCTTTTAGTATTGATTTTAATGACTACCGCCTGCCAGTTCAAAGATGATAATGATAAGGTATTAGCAAAAGTGTATGATGCTGAATTGACCAGTTCAGATTTTTATAGGACATTGAACAAACAAGGTGCCATCAGCGATACCGCAAAATTCAAAGAAATTTATATTAACAACTGGATTGAAAATGAAATTCAAGTGCACAATGCTAAACTTGTTAAATTGAATAAACAAGAAATAATTTCTGATAAAATTGAAAATTATAAAAATCAACTCTTAGTGCATTATTTCCAAAATCAAATTATTAAAGAAAGATTGGATACGAATATTGCAAATTCGGAAATCATAACTTATTTCGAAAATCATAAGTCTGAATTTCTACTGAAAGATTACTTGGTAAAAGTTCTATATATAAAAGTATCTTCTGATGCTCCTGAACTTGAGAAAATTGGTAATTGGTATAAATTGAGGGCCGAATCTGATGAAATGAATATCATTCAATACGCAGGACTTTATGCCAGTAATTTTTATTATGATAAAGATAATTGGATTTATTTTGACGAAATAACGAAAGAAATACCACTATCCGATATTAATAAAGATCGGTTTATTCCGAAAAAAAGTGAAATTAAATTTCAGGAAAACGGTTATTACTACTTCCTAAATATTTTAGACTTTAAACTAAAAAATGCAACTTCACCAATAGAATTTCAAAAAGACAATATTAAAAAAAGAATTCTAAATTCAAGGGTGCTAAAACTAAGAGAAAGTATTACCACAGAGTTAATTCAAAAAGCTAACAATGAAAATGCAATTAAAAAATATTAAGCTATTATCGACCATATTTGTTCTACTCCTTAGTATTAAAGGTATTGGCCAGAATACGCCCATTGACAAAATTATTGCTCAAGTTGGAGAGGAAATAATTATGCTTTCCGATATTCAAAAAGCCAAACTTCAAATGATCCAAGAAGGAATGGAAGTGAGTAAAAATGACAATTGTAAAATTTTAGAAGAATTAATGTATCAAAAGCTACTGCTAAACCAAGCGAAATTAGATAGTATTGAAGTTAGTGATGATCAGGTAAATGCCAATATGGAGCAAAGAATTAGGTATTTCGAATCTCAAATTGGTGGTAGAGATGAACTAGAAAAATTCTATGGTAAATCAATTGCACAAATAAAAGGAGAATTCTTTAAAACGATAAAAGAGAACATGCTTTCTGAAGCAATGCAGGAAAAAATAACTGAAAATTTATTGGTTACCCCAAAAGATATTAAAACTTTTTTTGAAACACTACCAGCAGATAGTATTCCTTACATAAATTCGAAAATCTCTGTTGCCCAACTAGTCATTTATCCTGAAATAACTGAAGCAGATAAAGTAAAAGCTTATAAAGAAATTAATCGAATACGTGAAGATGTAACCAAAGGAAGAGTTAGCTTTCAAGCAGCGGCTACAAGATATTCTGAAGACCCTGGAAGTAAATTTAAAGATGGTGATTTAGGTTGGCAATCTAAAGGAACAATGGTGCCCGAATTTGAAGCAGCTGCTTTTTCATTAGATAAAAGAGGTGTATCACCAGTGTTTGAAACACAATATGGATATCACTTCCTCCAACTAATGGATAGAAAAGGAGACAACTATAGAGTTAGACACATATTAATCTCAACAAAAGCTGATGATAATGCTTTAGATGCTGCTGCAATAAAAATAGAAAAAATTTATGAGGAAATAAATACAAAAAAAATAACTTTCGAAAAAGCAGCAGAAAAATTTAGTAATGAAGAAAACTCTAAAAATAATGGTGGGAAAATTGTGAATCCTTATACAAACGACTATTACTGGGATATTAATAACATCAATGAAATAGATCCACAACTGTATCGTGTTATTCAAGGTTTGAATACGAATCAAATGACCCGCCCTGCACTTTATGAAAACTATAGAGAGCAAAAAATAGGCTTACGTATAGTTAAGTTACTAGGAAAAACAAATCCACATGCTGCAAATTTAACTGATGATTATCAGCTGATTCAAAAAGCTTGTACGGAAACAAAAAAACAAGATATAATTGATAATTGGATTAATTCTAAAATTTCTGGCGCTTATATTCGCATAGATAAAGACTACAACTATTGCGACTTTGATTACACTTGGATCAATACTCCATAACAATTATTTTTAACAAAAAAGGGCAGTCAATGACTGCCCTTTTTTTATTATTTTTTTTTATTTATTTCAATTTTACTACCTTTTTAATTGCCGCTTTAACAACAGCTTTTTTAGATTGTTTCTTTGAAAAATCGGCTTTTCTATAGGCATCACACGTATGTCCGCCGCCACAGCTTGTTGAAGCTAAAACCATCAGTGCTAAAGCACCACCCATTATTACTTTTTTCATTCGTCTTGGTTTTTTGTTGTTTAAGTTTGTCAAATATAGTCATATTTCTGAACTTATCAAAATAGCTTCAGAAGATGCTTACTAATCATTGAACGGTAAAAAATGATTTCAGTTACAAATTATAACTATTTAGTATTTTATTTAGCAGAACAAAACTCAATTTATAATAGGACTCCCTAGTCCAGCCTCCGACGTGTGGGCTGAATAAAACTTGATCACAATTTAACAAATAGGTCAATGCTCCAGGCTGTTTAGTATAACCATCAAATAGATTCTCAAAAGACGACTTTTCATACTCTAATACATCTAAGCAAGCACCTAAAACTTTATTCGATTCAAGCCCTTCAGCCAAAGATTGTGAATTAACTATCTTTCCTCTCGATAGGTTGATTAAATAAAATGATTTTTTAAACTTTTCTATGAAATGGGAATTTATCAAATTTATTGTTTCTTTATTTTGAGGAATGTGAAGACTCATAACGTCGGCTCTATCAAAAATATCTTGCATGCCAACTTCTTGAACTAAATTATTTCCAAAACCCTTTTTATATTTGTCATAAGCTAAAACTTCTACATCAAATCCCTGTAATTTTTTAGCAAATGCTTGCCCATTATTTCCAAATCCAATTATACCAACAGTTTTGCCATCAAGCTCAATACCTCTATTCTCTTCTCTTTTCCAAATTCCATTTCTTACTTCTGAATTACCTTTACATAAATTGTTAAACAATGACAAAAGCATTCCTAATGCATGCTCACCTACTGCATTTCTATTCCCTTCTGGCGCACTGAACAATTCGATTTTTTGATGCAGACAGAAGTTTATGTCTATATTCTCCATTCCCGCACCTGATCTAGCAATGAATTTTAAATTTTTAGCTTTCAACAAAAAAGCTTTATCAAGTGGAAATTTACTTCGAATCACAACTCCTTCAATATCTGCAATATTTTCAATTATCTCATCTCTTGAGAGCATGCTCATATCAATACAGTCAAAACCATTTGATGATAAACCGTCTTGGAGTACATGATGAACAGTATCAATAAACGCTACCTTCTTCATTTTTTAATTATACAACATATAAGCAATTAAAAAATATACGCTAAGTCCCAGTATGTCGTTTGTAGTTGTAATAAACGGACCTGTTGCAAGTGCTGGGTCTACACCTAATTTATTTAAAATCAGTGGAAATAACGTGCCAAAAGTTGCTGCAATAATTACTACAACAAAAATACTAGTACCTATTGTAATACCCATTATCATATCGGTATTAGTGAAATAATTAAACGAAAAAATCAAGACACCACAAATGATCCCTATTATAGCCCCCACCAATAATTCTTTTAAAAGTTGTTTAAAAATACCTTGAAATTGAAATTCTTTACTTGCTAAACCTTGAACTACAATTGCAGACGATTGCACGCCCACATTTCCTCCAGTAGCAGTAATTAAAGGAATAAAAAAAGCTAAAATTGGATTGATGGCTATATCATTTTCGTAATTCTGAAGTATCAAAGAACTGAGTATACCGCCTAAAAGGCCAATTAAAATCCAAGGCAACCTGGACCTTGTATTCTTTAAAATCCCTGCAGACACTTCAACATTATCTGTAATACCAGACGCTAATTGATAATCCTTTTCTGCCTCTTCTTGCATTACATCAACAATGTCATCAATAGTTATTCTACCAACCAATTTATTTTGTCGATCTACTACTGGTACTGAAATCAGGTCATATCGTTGCATCATTTCAGCAACTTCTTCTTTATCATCCTCTGTTTTGACATATCTAATATTAGTACTTTTAAATAGTTCGCTTATATCAGAAGTTGATTTAGCGAATAATAATCGCTTTAAAGACAAAACACCCAATAAAACATCATTATCGTCAACCACATAAATAGAATAAATTTTTTCTATGTCCTTAGCTTGCTTCCTAAGTTCAATAATAGTTCTCTTAACTGTAAAGTTTGACCTTACTTGAACAAATTCCGACTGCATTAATCCTCCAGCAGAATCTTCATGATACCTTAGTAAATCAATTATCTCAGAAACATGTTCTGGATCCTCCATTTGAGAGATAACAGCGTCTTTTGTTTCTTCTGTTAATTCACCCAACAAATCAGCTGCGTCATCAGAATCTAATTGATCTATCTGTTCAGCAATTTCCTTTAGAGAGAATAATGGCAATATCTTTTCCCTAGTATCTTCATCAAGCTCAACAAGTGTATCCGCAGCTTTATCTTCACTCAAAAAATCGAGAAGTTTTTTTCCTTCCTCTAAGTTTAAATTTTCAATAATATCTGCAATATCAGCAGCATGAAGATTAACTACCTCTTCTTGTATAAAAGCACTAGAAATCAGATCCAGTTCATGCTGAATACGTTCTAAAAAGGCTTTTGTTAATTCAAACTTCACAATTATATTTTCAGCTAAGTTAACTAGCTTTTTCCCAAAAACAAAAAAGCCCCAATAAAATTAAAGGGGCTTCTGAATATTGTTGTCGTATTAATTTATTAAGTCAGTGTTGTTGGGCAAACAAACTCAGTTCGTTCTAGTTTGGTTTTCTCACTAATACCAGTATAGCCTTCTTCTACATCAATCAAATTGTGAATTCCATTAGCCTTTGCAATTGATTCAAATATAACCGACCTATAGCCACCAGCGCAATGAATATAATATGTTTCATTTTTATCTAAATTTTCAATATTAGAATGTATAGTATCTAAAGGTTCATTTTCGGCACCCACAATATACTCAGATTCAAATTCACTCTTCTTTCTAACATCTAGAACTTTTATATTTTCGTTATTAAATGCACTTTCAAATTCATGTGGGCTTACTGTTTTAATAGCATCTGTTTCAAAACCAGCTGCTTTCCATGCTTGAACTCCACCGTCGAGAAAACCAACAGTATTATCATACCCAATTCTTGACAACCTAATCACTGCTTCCTCTTCTTTTCCTATTGGAGTAATTAGGACAATTGGTTGTTCAATATCCATTATTAAAGCGCCCACCCATGGGGCAAACTGACCATTTAGTCCAATAAATATTGACCCTGGGATATGTGCTTTGGTAAATTCCGATTGAGTTCTAACATCAAGCATCAAAGCACTTTCATTGCTTAATCCTCTAAACTCTTCAATATTTAGTTTCTTAGTACCCCTTTTAATAATTTCGCCAATATCAGTATTCACTCCCTTATTCATCATTACGTTCTTAGGGAAATACTGTGGTGGAGCAGTTAATCCGGTTAAAACTTCCTTAACAAACTCTTTTTCTGACATATCAGCTCTTAAAGCATAGTTTACTTCCTTTTGATGGCCTAAGGTATCATAGGTTTCTTTACTCATATTTTTCCCACATGCAGAACCAGCTCCATGATTTGGATATACTATAACATCATCTGGAAGTTTCATAATCTTATGTCTTAAAGATTTGAACAAATGTATTGCCAAGTCCTCTTCAGTTAAAGTGCCTTGTTTAATTGCTAAATCAGGACGTCCCACATCTCCTATAAAAAGTGTATCTCCAGAAAAAACACATTGTTCTTTTCCGTTCTGATCTCTCAATAAATAGCTAGAAGACTCCATTGTATGTCCTGGAGTGTGCAATAATTCTATCTCCGCCTTTCCAACAGTAAATAACTCTCCATCTGTTCCCTCATGAAACTGAAAATCACCACTTGCAGTTGGACCGAATACAATAGTAGCACCCGTTTTTTTTGCTAAGTCAACATGCCCTGATACGAAATCGGCATGAAAATGAGTGAGTAGGATATATTTAATTTTTGAATTATCATTTTTTGCTCGTTCAATATAAGGGTCAGTTTCTCTTAATGGATCAATTATAGCAACCTCACCTTCAGACTGGATATAGTAAGCTGCTTCAGCAAGACATCCAGTATATATCTGTTCTATTTTCATATTCATTAAATTTTTTACATTACAAAGATACTGCATTTAATCAACCCAAAAAGTAACATTAATTACATTTCTACATTACAAATGTTTAATAAAACTACATACTCTTTAAAAAAAATTAACTTTACATAGCAACACGTATAACTAATAAATTGAAAAAAAGATATTATCAAATAATAGGTGAGTTTGATCCAATTGAATTTATCCAAAAATATAATCCGAGTGCCTACGCATTGAATGAAAATGGCGAAAGCAATTATATACTTGGCTATACAAAAAATGATTCAAATATTTTTAAAATAAAAACGAAAGAGCACTTTCTTAAGTTAGAATTAAAAAGTGAATATTGCTTTGGCTATATACCTTATGAAGTAAAAAACATGTTTCTGCCAGGAGCTACATCTAATAATAAAGAAATTCACGGTATAAAAGAAGCTTCTTTTTTTTATCCTGAAGGTGTAGTTATCTCAAAAAATGGTCACCTGATTTTTTATGGAACTGCTGATGAACACCAAAGAATAAGCACAGTTAGCTCACTAAAAATTAAAACCTTAACTAACAAATCTTCTATAGGTATTATTCGTAAAGCATGGACTGAAAAGAATACTTACTTGAAAAACGTTTCAAGAATAAAAAATCACATTCAAAATGGAGAAATTTATGAAATGAACTATTGTTTAAACTATGAATTCTCTAACATAAATAAAAACTCGTTTAACATTTATAAAAAATTAAAAACAAAAACAAATGCTCCATTTTCTTCTAAATTGCATATAGATAAACTAAAGATTTTATCCGCTTCTCCAGAAAGATTTATAAAAAAGAGTGATAACGTGTTATCAAGTCAACCAATAAAAGGGACTATAAAAAGAGGTAAAACTGCTGAATCGGACTTATTATTAATTGAGCAATTAAAAAATGATCAAAAAGAAATAGCCGAAAATGTAATGATTGTTGACTTAGTTAGGAATGATTTGAGTAAAATAGCAAATAAATCATCAGTTATCGTTAAAGAATTATGTAAGTTGTACTCGTTTAAAACTGTTCATCAACTAATATCAACGGTTGAATGTACTGTAAATAATAAAATCAATATATTAAAAATACTAGAAGCCTTATTTCCAATGGGGTCTATGACAGGAGCTCCTAAACTTAGCGCTACTGACATTATTAATGAATTTGAAAACTTTAACAGAGAAGTGTATTCTGGGGCTATTGGTTTCGTAAGTCCCAATGGATCTTTTGATTTTAATGTTGTTATCCGATCAATTATTATCAATACACGAAAAAATAATGCTAGCATTGCTGTTGGGAGTGCAATTACAATTAAATCAAAAGCTGAGCTAGAATATCAAGAGTGTCTTTTAAAGTTAGAAGCAATTCAATCTGCTCTAGTATAAATATAGTCTGCATAATACTTTATATTAGTAATAAATATTCTATTACACAAAAAAGCCTCATTAGATTACTCTAATGAGGCTTTAAAAGGG